>JBILVS010000005.1:0-52745 GCA_044370335.1 Caulobacterales bacterium | reverse complement strand
GGAAAGCGAAGGCGGGGATGATTGTCTGGAACGGCCGGCGGCCGGGGGCATACACGTTGGGATGGGCCGGATCGATGGCGAACAGCTCGCCGCGGTTCTGCAGCATGAAGCCAAGCCCATCGGGCGCGAGACCTGAGCCCATACCGCGATAATTCGACTGGATCAGGCTTACCATCATACCGTTGGCGTCGGCTACGGCCAGGTAGGTTGTGTCGCCGTGGAAGCTGATCTGTGCGCCGGGCGGGGGCGGCTCCATCGCCTGATCCAAGCGGATCATGGCGCGGCGTTGAGCGGCATAAGCGGGATCAATGAGTTGGTTGAAATCGACGCCGGTGAAGGCTGGATCGCCATAGAATCGGGCGCGGTCGGCGAAGGCGAGGCGAGTGGCTTCGACCTGCACATGCAGGCTATCGGCGGAGTGTAGCCCCATGGCGCGGAGGTCAAATCCCTCCAGGATCTGCGCCGTCTGCAAGGCGGCGATCCCTTGCGTGTTGGCGCCGATCTCACACAGTCGCGCGTCGCGGTAGTCCACGCAGAGCGGCTCGACCCACTCCCCGCGATGGGCGGCGAGATCCTCATAGCGCAACCAACCGCCGATCCGGCGCATATAGGCGTCGATGCGACCGGCGATCTCGCCCTCGTAGAACGCGGCGCGGCCGCCAGTGGCAAGGGCCTCGTAGGTTGCTGCGAGATCGGGATTGCGGAACAGGCTGCCCGTTTCGGGGCCTGCCCCTTGAGGCCAATACGTGGCCCGGGCGTTGGCGATTTCCTCCAGGCGGCCTTCGGCGAACTCGCGCTCCAAGCGGATGCGGTTGCGATCCCAGTAATAGGCGATGGTCTCAGGGATCGGCGCCCCGGAGCGGGCGTAGGCGATGGCGGGACTGAGGGCGTCGGCCATCGGCAGGCGGCCGAAGCGCTCATGCAGGGCGAACCAGCCATCGACCGTGCCCGGCACGCTCACCGTCACGGCGCCGAAAGACGGCAGTTGCGCGCCGTCGTTGTTTCCGCGCTCGCGGGCGACGGTTTGGACTTCGGCCAGCGACAGCCCCATGGGGGAGCGACCTGAGCCGACATAGGCGTAAAGGCGCTGGGTTTGAGGGTCCCAGACGAGAGCGTAAAGATCGCCTCCGATTCCGCAGCCGGTGGGCTCGACCAAGCCCAGCATGGCGTTCGCGGCGATGGCGGCGTCGACGGCGCTGCCGCCGGCGCGGAGCACGTCCACCGCCACGCGCGAGGCGAGCGGATGGGCGGTTGCCGCCGCCCCGTTGGGCGCCACGAGGGCCGATCGCCCGGACCAAGGCGCGCCGGACACCCGCTCCCCACGGTGCTCGCCGGAATCGGCGTGCGATTGGGGGGACATCAGGGCGAGGACAATTGCGAAGAAGGTGGTGAGGAAGAGACGCATCATGCGCATCATGCTAAGCGAGGGGCCCTGTTCGTCAACGAAAGCCACAGACAAAACCTGCCATGGCCGACCTCGCCTTCACCATCCTCGACGTCTTCACCAAGGCCTCGTTCACCGGCAATCCATTGGCTGTCGTACCGGACGCCGAAGGGCTGACGACCGAGCAGATGCAGGCCATCGCGCGGCAGTTCAATCTGTCGGAGACGGTGTTTCTGATGGCTCCGGACAACCCTGCCCATACTGCGCGGGTGCGGATCTTTACGCCCGCCTATGAAATGCCGTTTGCGGGACATCCGACGGCTGGGGCAGCGGTCTATCTCGCCCAAGAGCGCTTCGGCTGCGATCAAACCCACGATGCGATCTTGGTGTTGGAGGAAAATGTCGGTCCGGTCCGCTGTGCGGTGACCGTGCTGCCGGAGGGCGCTTCTTATGCGGAATTCGACGCGCCCAAGCACTCGGTCGCCGCCGGCCCTGATCCGGCGATCTCGGCCTGCGCGCGAGCGCTCGGCTTGGGGGAAAGCGATATCGGCTTTGATCGGCATGGCCCGTCGATGTTTTCCGCCGGGGCGACGTTCACCTATGTGCCTGTTGGATCACTTGAAGCTTTGGGTCGGGCGCGACCGTCGATGGGATTTGCGGAGGCTGCGGGCGGGGCGGTCGGGATCGTCGCCTATGCGCGGTTGCCGGAAAACGATCCCTTCGCATTTCAAGTCCGGATGTTTGCGCCGGAGGCCGGGGTTTACGAAGACCCTGCGACGGGCTCGGCGGCGGCGGGGTTTGCGGGGGTTCTCGAGCGATTTGAGGCGTTGCCGGAGGGGCGGAGCCAGCATCCGATCGCGCAGGGCGTGGAGATGGGGCGGCGGTCAGAGATCGCGGTGGAGATTGAGGTGGAAAACGGGGTGATCGTGATGTGTCGGATCGGCGGACACGCGGTGCGGACGGCTTCGGGCCGGATGGCGCGACCGGCTTAAGCGACGGCGGCTTTGGCGCCCTGGCTGCTGCGCCGAAGCCGATAAAAGCGCATCGCGCGCTGCGCGGCTTCGACTGGCACCGAAGAATAGATGTGGCCGTATTCTTCAGCCTTGCCCATGGCGAGTTGGCCCCCGCAGGCGAGGACCGCGATGGTGACGAACAGAGGCCGCTCGATGCCGGCGGCGCGGCACATCATGGCGAGAGCGTCCATGTCGCCGCGGCTGATGACGCTGTCGGCGATGCTCACGCCTACATCGGTCAGCTGCGCCAGGCCGACGAGGAAATGCTCCATCATATTCTCGCGGTAGTAGGCGACCAGCGTGCCGGCGTTGAGCTGGCCACGGCTCGCTTTTTTGCGCACGTCCATTTCGGCCTGGGCGTAGGCTTCCGAGACGCCGGGATGACGGCGTTCGATGCGGGCGCGGGCGCGCTCGAGGGCGAGGTCGAGCTGTTCGGGGTCGACGGCGGCGTTGCGGGCGAGGATTTGGGCCCGGAGCTCGGCTGAGACGGCGAGCACCACCTCATTCAGAAGGTCTAGGGGGGAATCGGAGCGTTTGACGACCCCTGCGGTGAGAGCGTCATTGCCGCGGGCGCGTTCGAAGACCGTTTCGAAATCCTGACGCGAAATCTGGGCTCCGGCGTTGGCCACCAAGGCGCACAGGGTCGCGTCGTCGCCGCGGGCGACGAGGGCGCTCGACACCCGTTCGCTGACCCGATCACGCTGAGCGATGGCGCGGCGGTGTTCTTCCCCATGCTTTTCCACAATGGCCACAAGGTCGGCGTCGCCGAGAACGGTCGAGCGGCGCAAAACAGGCTCGGCGACCTGGAAGGCATGGTTGGCGAGGTCGCGCATCAGGCCGATGGGGGCGTCGGGCGCCTCTGAAAAGCGTTCCGCCAGTTCACGCAGAACGCTGTCCTGCATCGTCACGGCCATTTCGCGCAGGACATTGTCGAACAAGGCGGCTTCGGCGGCGGTGCGGCCTGTTTCGGCCGACACGAAGAACATGTCGGTCACTTCCCGCAAGAGCTCCCGGCGTTTCTCGCTGGAGCGTTCGCGGGCCAAATCCACCAGCCGAGCAAATTGGGCGCTCATGCAGTCCCTTCCGGCGTCCCCTCGACGCCTTCGAAAACACCCTATCCAGGCGCCGTTAACAGTTCGTGCGGATCAGGGCCCGGCCGAGCTCCCGCGGTCACGAAGCGGTAAGGGAGCCGTGTCGGCGCTGAGCAGGATCGGGGCGTCGCTCGCGCTCGTCCGGGGAAGCGGCGGGGGCTCACTGGCGGCGGCGACGGTATCGGAGGCCGCGGCCTGGGACGGGCGAGCGGGCGCGGGCGGCGGCGAGGGTTCTGCATACTGGGGCGCTGTGTCTAAGGGCTCGCCGCCCAGGTCCAATGGCGGGCCGAAAGGGGCCCGGACGCCAACCAGTCGGGCAAAACCCGGGGCGCGAGCCGAAAGGCCCGAGGTCGCCCGAACGTCGGGCGATGGGTGGGGGATCACGGCTTTCAGTTCGCATGAGCCGCCACCGGCGACGCTCATGAAGGTCCAGCTCATGCATAAGGCGTCGTCGGCGCAGGCCTGTGCGCACGCGATGGCGTCAGGGGCGGCGACGTTCGCATAAACCCCTCCGGGACGCGCCATGCCTCTGTCCATGGTTGCCCCGCTAGGCTCGCTTGCAGTCGCCGCGGCGGTCATTCCTGCACCGGCTCCGAGCGCCGCCAACAGGCTCACAAGAATCGCTGCTCGCATGGCTCGCAGCCTGTCGGAGCGAAGTTGCCTTAAGGTTAACGGCGGCTTTATCCCTGCTCGAGGGCGGCGCGCTGTTCCTCCAGGCGGAGCCAGTCGAGTTCGGCGGCATCGAGGGCTTGGCGTTTGGCTTCTAGCTCATTGGTGCGCCTGGCGAAGCCTTGCGGATCGGCAGCGTAGTCGGCCTTGGCCAGTTCGTCTTCGAGGGCTGTGATCTGGGCGGCCAAATGCGGCATTTGCGCTTCGCACTCTTCGAGCCGGCGCTGGTCTTTGTAGCTCAGCTTTTTGGGCGCCGCTTTCGAGACCGGCGGAGGCTTCGGGGCGGCGGGCCTGGTGGTTGCTGAGGCTCTGGCTTTCGCGGGCGCGCCGAAGGAGCGGACGAAATCGTCGTAGTCGCCCGGGGCCTCTGCCCAACGGCCGTCGCCCAAGGGCCCCAGAACCTGGGTCACCGCGCCGTTCAGGAAGGCGCGGTCGTGACTGACCAAGATCACGGCGCCGGGATAGGCGCCAAGGGCATCCTCCAAGACGTCGAGCGTTTCCATGTCGAGGTCGTTGGTTGGTTCGTCGAGGACCAGAAGGTTGGCGGGTTTGGCGAGGGTTAAGGCCAGCGCCAACCGGTTGCGCTCGCCGCCGGACAAGGCGCCGGTTGGCTGGCGCAGCTGCGCTGATGTGAACAGGAAATCAGACGCATAAGCCGCGACGTGGCGGGGGCGGCCCTGGACCATCACCTGATCGCCGCCCAGCGGGCAGAGGGTGTCCCAGATCGATTGGGCGGGATCGAGGGCCGCGCGGTCCTGGGCGACGGTGGCGATGGTGAGCCCCGCGCCGTGGCGCACGCCGCCGGCGGTGGGTTCAGTCTCCTTCAGGAGCAGCTTCAGTAGCGTGGTTTTGCCCGCGCCGTTGGGGCCGATAAGGCCCAAGCGGTCGCCGCGCATGAGGCGCAGGCTGAAGTCCTTCACAATCTCTATGGCTTGGCAGGGGTAGGCGAAGCTTAGGGCCTTGGCTTCAAGGACGAGGCGGCCGGAGGGGGTTCCTTCCGCCATCGCGACGGCGACGGTGCTCCGCGCCTCGGCCTTCTCGGCCTTGCGTTCGGCGCGCATGGCCATGAGCTTGCGGCGGCGGCCCTCATTGCGGGAGCGCCGGGCGGTGACCCCGCGTTGTAGCCAATGCTCTTCCGCTTTGAGCTGGGTTTCCAGGCGCGCCAGGGCGCGGGCGTCTTCTTCTTCGATGGCTTCGGCCCACGGCTCGAAAGCGGTGAAGCCCTCATCGAGTTTCCGCACCACCCGGCGGCGAAGCCAAAGACAGGCGGTGGAGACATTCTCCAGAAAGCGGCGATCGTGGCTGATGATTAGGCAGGCGCCGGAGAAGCGTTGCAGCCGCTCTTCCAGCGCGGTGATGGCGGCGATGTCGAGATGGTTGGTGGGTTCGTCCAGCAGAAGGATGTCGGGGCTCGCGGCAAAGGCGCGGGCGAGGCTCGCCCGGCGGATTTCGCCGCCCGAAAGGCCCGCGGGGCTTCGGTCGGGGTCAAGATCGCAAGCCATCAGGCTGGCTTCCGCCTCATGGCGCGCAGCGCCGCCGGTGGCGGCGTAATCGGCCAACGTGGCGAAGGCCGAGAGGTCCGGCTCCTGAGCCATGTAGGCGATTGTCACGCCGGCGGTTTTGGCAGTTTCGCCGCCGTCGGGCTCCTGCTCGCCCGCGAGCATCTTGAGCAGCGTGCTTTTGCCGGCCCCATTGGCCCCAATGAGGCAGACGCGCTCGCCCCGATGCAAGGCGAAGCTCACCCCTTCAAACAGGGGCGCCCCCCCAAGGGTGAGACGCACGTCTTTGATTTGCGCAAGCACGGGCCCCACGGGCATGGGCGCGACGCCTTTCCAAACAACAAAGCGATTTACTGCGTATAGGCCCGAGGCGGGGGCGTCGCCCAGGTCCTTTCTTCACGTTCGGGCTCTTCCCGCATCGGTAGGCGCAAGGTTTCGCGAACCGCCTGATAGAAATTGCCGAGCTGGCGCTGGCGCAGGCTGCGCTCAGGCTGGTCAATGCCGGGCAAGGGCTCGTTGGGCATGTCCTCCAACGCCGGGACCATGAAGTCATGCCAAATGCCCGCCGGCAGCGAGCCGCCGGTGACGCGGCCGATGACGCGGGTCATCGAGGTGTTGTCGTCCAATCCGACCCAGACGCCGGCTGTGTAATGGGCGGTGTAGCCGATGAACCAGGCGTCCTGCCAGTTCTGGCTTGTGCCGGACTTGCCGGCGACGTCCCAGCCTGGGATCTGCGCGCGTACGGCCGTGCCGCGCTGGACGACGGCGCCCATGAGGCTCGTCATCTGGTCGGCGAGGGGCTCGGCGAAGACCTGTTGGGGCTGTCTGTCCGGGCGGTCGTAAAGACGCAAGCCACGGCTGTCCTGCAGGGATTGGATCAGGTAGGCGTCCACCCGACGGCCGCGGTTCATGAACGTGGCGAAGCCCTGGGTCAGGTCCCAGACGTTGGTCTCTACACTGCCGAGGGTGATTGAGAGGGGGATGTGGCGGTCGTCGAAGGCGGCGGGATCGGCGCCCAGGGTCACCCCGAAGCGTCGGGCGAGGCCGACAATGTTGCTCAGGCCCGTTTCGTGGCCCACCTCTGCCGCTACGGTATTGAGCGACAGGGCGAAGGCGGTGCGGAGGGTGACGGCGCCGCGATAACCGTCGTCGTAGTTTGAGGGCCGCCAGCCCTGGATGGAAATCGGCTCGTCGTAACGGATGTCTTCGGGATCAAAGCCGCGCTCCAGGGCTGCGGCATAGACGAAGGTTTTGAAGCAGGAGCCGGGTTGGCGGCGGGACTGGAAAGCTCGATTGAACTTGTACCGGTCGTAGTTCACCCCGCCGATCAGGGCGCGGACCGCTCCAGTGCGGTCAACCACCACCATCGAGGCCTGGAGCTGGGTTTGGCCCTCGGCGGCCATGGGAATAGTGTTGGCGATTGAGGTCTCGGCCAGCGTCTGGAGACGTGGATCAATGGTCAGCTGGATCACAAGATCGGGGGCAGTTTGGCCGCCGGTCAGGGTCTGAGCCTGGTCGGTCGCCATGTCGAAGACCCAGCCGAGGCTGCCTTCGGCGGGGTCGGTTGTGAGCACGTTGATCGGCTCTGCGACGGCGACGGCGTGCTGCTCGGTGCTGATGAACCCTGCATCCAGCATGGCCTGCAGCACGACAAGTTGGCGCTCTTTGGCCCTGGCGAAATTGGTGGTGGGCACGGTGCGGGAGGGCGCTTTCGGCAGCCCTGCGAGCATCGCGGCTTCGGCAATGGTCAATTCGGTGGCGGACTTGCCGAAAAAGCGCCGCGCGGCGGCGTCGACGCCGTAGGCTTGCTCGCCGAGGAACACCCGGTTGAGATAGAGTTCGAGGAGTTCGTCCTTGCTGAGCATCTGCTCCAGACGGGAGGCGGTGATCGCCTCTTGAAGCTTGCGGGTGATGGTCTGATCGCGCGACAGAAACAGGTTTTTGGCGATCTGCTGGGAGATGGTTGAGCCGCCCTGGACAGTTCGACCGGCAGTCAAGTTGGCCCAGGCGGCGCGGATAATGGCCATGTTGTCGACGCCGCGATGCTCATAAAAGCGTCGGTCTTCGATGGCGATGAAGGCTTGAGGCACATAGGCGGGTAGATCCGCAAGGCGCATCATCCGGCCATAAGAGGGACCACGGACGCCGACGATCTGGCCGGAGGAATCGGTAAACGTGACCCCAGGCTCCCGGTTGTAGGCCCAGAGAGCGTCAGGCTCAGGGAGGCGCGGCAGGGTTAGATAAACCAAAGCCCAAAACAGCCCCGCGGCGACTACGGCCAACACGGCCGAGGCGATCAGCACCACGCCAATGGCGCGGGCGGGGCGTTCGCGGACCAGCTGGTTGAGGCCGCCCCCGGCGGAGCGGGCCGCCTGGCTGATCTTGTCGAGGCTGGTTTTCAACCCGCTCACCCGTCTGCGCTTCCCTTTAACGCCGGCCACAGGCCCACGGTCCGCCTCGCTTAGGGGATTTATGGGGCCAATTCCTCTGAAAACTGCAAACGATGGGCCAGATAGCCAAGGCTTTTTCAGGGCCGGGCGGCGCAAGCAATCCGACCCTTGCCGGCGGCGAGGTCATGATGGGGTAAGGCTGAAAAACCAGCTCCCGCCTTCCTGGCGGTCGGGAAACCGCCGCTCTGGACCAGCCGTCCCAAGCTTGTGATCGCGGCCGATGACGTTTGGGCAGTCCCCGGGCGACAAGCCCCACCCTTTCCCATGACCGCGCCGGAGACTTCAAGCAGACCGCCAAAATCGCCAATGCCCTTCTCAAGAGGTTGCGCGAGGCGTCGGCGATGGCCGACGCCGCCCGCGCCGCCGCCGCAACGTCCGAAGGCTCCAATGCGCCAAGATCTGCCGCCCCTGATCCGAACGAGGCGACAACACGAGAAATCCCTGGCCGCCTTACTCAACGCGCTGAGGCCTTTCGCGGAGCAAAGCGTCGTGAAGGCCATGAGCCGGGAAGATAGGGAAACGGTTAGGACCGACTTTGCGCTGTTGGCCAATCCAGGGCAGCTGCCGCCGGAAGCAGATTAGCGGATCTGGCTGTTTTTGGGTGGCCGGGTGGCGGCCGGCGCCAAACGGGTGGCCCTGATCGGGCCGACCCTGCATGACGTGCGGAAGGTGATGATGGCGGGGCCCTCCTTGGCGTGGACGGAGACCGCATCCCCGAGAATGCTCGTGCGCAAGCCGAAAGCGCCAATGCAGAAGGAAATGCCCAACCTGACCTCGGTGCTCATCGTTGTCAGCTGGTTTGGCGATGATCTGCGCTGCGGCTTCTATCAGCTCAAGCCCCGCATGGAGGCGGCGGCCAAAAAGACGGAGCCGCGGGCTTGACAGGTGGGTCCTGCTACGCGGGGGAAGCCGAAGTGGTGAGCCAGATAAACGGCGCACCGGCTCTGGGCGGCACGCCGGACGATGCGAGCGTGAGGGAACTGATCGTGGCGTGCAAAGCCGGGGGGCTTAAGGTCCGGTTTCTTCCGTTCGTGATGATGGATATCCCTGCGGTTACCGACAAGCCAGATCCTTACGGCGGCGCCGCGCAGGCGGCCTATCCTTGGCGGGGACGGATCACGGCTTCGATTGCGCCGGGACGAACGGGAACGCCTGACAAGATCCGCGTCGGCGGCGATTGAGGTCGCGACGTTTTTGGGACCGCCACGGCCTGTCACTCCCCGAATTATCAATAGCAAGGTGGATTAGATCGGCCCATCGCTGTGGTGTTTCCATCGTTTCATTCTGGCTTACGCCAAGCTTGCGGCGGCGGCAGGGAGAGTGGACAGTTTTGGGATGGGGTCAGGGCGACAATCGGAGGTCTGGTCTCGACCCGGCCCATGACCCCATCGATCGGGCGGCGGCCCGGGCCATCGATTGTGTTTCAGGCGGGCTTGCGCGGGTGCGGGTCCGTCAGCGAGGCGCAGGGGGCAGGCTTGGCTATGGCCGGGAATCGGCGCTGTGAGGCAGAACTTGCGTTTGTTGCAGGCTCCACTAGGTGGAGAAGGCGAACGCTGTTTGATTGGCGCTGACCTCGGGCGACCCTGTTGTGAGTTGGGATCCATACGCCGCCTTGGACTTATTGCGAAACGCGACGCCCGATGACATCCGGCGCGCTTACCGTAAGCTCGCCAAAGAACTGCATCCCGATGTCAGGCCTGGCGATAAGGCCGCCGAGGAGCGTTTCAAGCGCGTGACCAGCGCCTTCAACCTCCTGAGCGATCCGGCGCAGAAGGCCCGCTATGACCGCGGCGAGATCGACGCGGACGGCAATGAACGGATGGCGTTCGGCAGCCGTCCGGGGGGGGGCGGCGCGCGAAGCGCCGGCGCGGGGCCAGAAAGCGCGTTTGACCTGGGCGATATTTTTTCCGATTTGTTCGGAGCCGCGGGCAGCGCCCGCGGGGGCGGGTATGGCCGGATGCGGGGCCGGGACATTCGCTTCAGCCTGGAAATCGATTTTCTGGACGCCGCTAACGGCGGCAAGCGCCGGGTTCAGTTATCGGAAGGACGGACACTGGATGTGGCCATCCCTGCGGGGGTGGAGACTGGGCAAGTGCTGCGGCTACGGTCGCAGGGCGGCCCGGGCGTTCATGGCGGGCCTCCGGGCGACGCTTTGGTCGAACTCAGCGTCAAGCCGCATCCGTTCTTCCGCCGGGAAGGCCAAGATGTCCTGATGGACCTGCCAGTTTCACTCACCGAAGCGGTGGAGGGGGCCAAAATCCAGGCCCCCACAGTTTCAGGGCCTGTGGCGCTCCAGATTCCGGCCGGCGCCAATTCCGGCATGATTTTGCGCCTGAAAGGCAAAGGTGTCGCGGGGCAGGGCGATCAGTTGGTGCGGCTGATGGTTATGCTGCCGGAAACGGCCGATGAAGAGCTGAAGAAGTTCTTGAAACGCTGGCCGAAACGGGACGCGAAACCGCAGCGGCCGGGGGGCTGAGGCCCTCTCTCGAGCCCTGTTCAGCGAGGGTTCAGAGGTTGGCCCTTAGGACAAGCTCCATGAAGCGGATTTTCACAGTTGTGGGTTTGGTTGCGGCTTTGGCCGTGGGCTCGGCGGGGCCGGCGATGGCGCGGGGCTGGTTGCCGCCGCCCATCACCCCGCAGTTCAACGATCGCCCTGCGCAGAGCCGGGCTGTGCGGCCCCTGCATGAGCTGTTGCCTGCGGTGCGGCGCGAACTCGGGGGGGATTTCATCGGCATGGTGCGCCTTGAAGAAGGCGGCTCGCGGCCGGCCTATGTCATTCGCTGGCGCTTCGATGATGGGCGGATCGGCGATGTCCGCGTCGATGCCCAGTCCGGCTGGGTTTTGGATCGTTAAGGGGACCGATTACCATGCGCATCTTGGTGGTGGAAGACGATCGCAGCCTGCGCGAGCAGCTGCAGGCCGCCTTGACCGACGTGGGCTACGCGGTGGACGTGGCCGACAACGGCGAGGACGGGCAGTTCATGGGCGAGACCGAGCCCTATGATTTGGCGATCCTTGATTTAGGCCTCCCTCAGGTGGACGGGCTCACGATCCTGCGCGCCTGGCGCGCCGCCGGGAACATGATGCCGGTGCTGATCCTGTCGGCGCGGGACCGGTGGTCTGAGAAAGTCGAGGGCCTTGATCTCGGCGCCAATGACTATCTCACCAAGCCGTTTCATATGGAGGAGCTTTTGGCGCGGGTCCGCGCTCACATCCGGACGCAGGCCGGGCAAGGCTCTTCGGTCATGGCGTGTGGGGATCTCCAGGTGAACGCGGCTACGGGCCAGGTCACCGTGAAGGGGCAGAACGTCAAGCTCACAGCCTTTCAGTTCAAGGTGTTGGATTATCTCATCCATCACCAAGGGCGGATCGTGTCGCGGTCGGAGCTTGTGGAGAAGATCTACGCGCAGGACCATGAGCGGGACTCCAACACAATTGAAGTGTTTGTGGGCATCCTGCGGCGAAAGATTGGGGCTGAGCGCATCGTAACCGAAAAGGGCCTCGGCTACCGTCTCGTTGATCCCGCCAGTGTCACGTGAGGGCGCTGCTGGGCCGGATCAAACGGGCGTCGATCACCGCGCGCCTCAGCGCGATCGCAGGGCTTGCGATCGCGCTGCTTGTGCTTGCAGGCGTGATGACGAACGGC
Source organism: Caulobacterales bacterium (assembly GCA_044370335.1). Taxonomy (GTDB): domain Bacteria; phylum Pseudomonadota; class Alphaproteobacteria; order Caulobacterales; family Aquidulcibacteraceae; genus REEB509. Next base: position 40,993 of record JBILVS010000005.1, on the reverse strand, counting down.
ATCCTGACCCGACAATTGACCGAGCGGGTCATTGATCCGCAGCTTGACGCCGCGATCCGAGACTTTCTGCTCAAGGTCAGCATCGACGATGCGGGTCGCCTGAGCTTCAGTGCGGCTTTTGTAGATCCCCGCTTTGAGCAGCAAGGCAGCGGCCGGTATCTGCAACTGGTTCGAATTGATGATTGGTCATGCGCTCCAGTGTGGGCGGCGCCGTCGCTTTATCCCGCTGACGCGCTTGTGGCGCCGGGGCTTTTGGAGCGGGCCTGCGCGCTCGGCGAGGGTCTTTCGTATTTCACGTTCCCCTCTGGCGGGGTGCCTTACCGGGTCGGGGCCAGCGCTGTAATGTTCCCGGATGCGCAGGGGCGGTATCTGGTCGTGGTGAGCGCTGATCCGTCGCCTGAAACGCAAATCCTCAGCCAGCGGCTGGCGGCGATGTCCACAACGCTTGTGGCGATCGGGGCCCTGATTATTGCCTTTACGGCCTTCGCTCTTGTGTGGGCCGGGGCCTCGCCGCTGCGAAGACTGGCGGAGGACGTAGCCGCGGTTCGTCGGGGCAGCCGAGAGACGTTGAGCGAGGATTACCCGCTGGAGCTTGCGCCTGTCGCCCAGGAGCTGAACGCGCTTGTTGCCCATAACCGCGAGGTCGTGGAGCGCGCAAGGCGCCACGTGGGCAACCTGGCGCATGCGCTGAAGACACCGATCGCGGTTTTACGGAATGCAGCGTCCAAAGGCGGCGCAGAGGCGGATCGGCAGATCGCGCCGGCGGTGGAGGAGATGGAGCGCTTTGTGGAGCGGCAGCTCCGTCGGGCGCGGGTGGCGGCGCGGGCCGAAGCAGCCGCGGGGTCGACAATCGCCTATCGGACGCCGGCCGCGGAGAACATCCAGGACTTGATCTTCATGATGGAGCAGAAATACGACGCAAAAGCCATTGATCTGCAGCTCATCGTGAACGCTTCGCCCACGTTTCGCGGGGAGCGCGAGGATCTCCTTGAGATGGCGGCTAATCTTATCGACAACGCCTGCAAATATGGGCGATCAGCGGTGATGGTGACGGTCGATCAGCCGAGCGCGGAGAGCCTGCGGATTACGGTCGAGGACGACGGCCCAGGCCTGACGGAAGCCCAGACTGGGGCAGCTATGGCGCGGGGGGCGCGCCTTGACGAGGCCTCCCCTGGTCAAGGGCTTGGCCTGTCCATCCTGACCGAGACTGTGGAGCTTTATCAGGGAAGCGTCAGTTTTGATCGGAGCGAGGCTTTGGGGGGGCTGCGGGCGCGCCTCACTCTGCCTGCCGTCGACTAGAGCCGACCATCGCGTAGGGCAAAACCCCTAACGCACAAGTGAGACGATTGGGCCTGCCGCGACCCGTTTCCAAGGCTGCGCAGGAGCGGTATGGCCCTGTGCTATGGATTTGGGCTTTGATCTTGGCACGGCGGCGTTTTTTGCCGCGGCGGCGGTCGCGGCCGCCTTGTCGGCGTTTTTGGTGTTGCGGGCCTACCGCAAAGCGGCGGGTGGCCCGCCGAGGCCTCTTTTGGCCTTGGGCGGCTGCCTTGTCGGCGCCCTGGCCGCTTTGGGCCTCTATGTCGCCTTCGGGTCTCCTGGCCGGGCCGATGAGCCGCATGCGCCTCGCCTGGCGGCGCTGATGGCGGCGGATCCACAGTCCCTCGGACCCATGGAAATCATTGCCGTTGAGGAAGCGAAGGCAGCCGCTGATCCCGATAATCCGATGCCGCCTTTTATCGTTGCGGCAGTGCATGAGCAGATCGGCGACGTGGACGGAGCGCTTGTCGCGTACGACCTCGCGCTGCGCCGGGCAGCGCGCCTCGCGGCCGACCCCGATACACCAGAGGAAGAGCGGGCCCTTCTCATCCGGGCGCAGAGCGGGGCGATGTCGCGGATGGCGGGGCTTGTCATGGCTCAGAACGGGGGTGTCGCTAACGAGCAGGCGCTCGGCCTGTGGGCTGCGGCGAGCCAACTCGCGCCTAACAACCCTGAGCCTTACGTGCACTTGGCCTATGCCGCCGCTCGCGCCGGCCGACATGAAGAGGCTGTGGGTCTATGGGTTCAGGCGATCGAGCGCCTTCCCCCCGACAGCCCCATGGTTGCGATGGCTCAGCGTCTGCGTGGCATGGCCGAGCGGGGTGAGACCCCTGGTCCGCCGCCGTCTTTGAACCACTCTCCTCCCCCATCATCTCCCTGATTTCCGTTAAGGGTCGCTCCGGTGCGTAAACGCAACCAACGCCTGATCGTCATTGCCGTCGCCGGCTCGCTGCTCGCGCTCGCGGTGGGGCTTACGCTGTTCGGCCTGCGCGGCAATGTGCAGTATTTTCAATCGCCGTCCGACATCGACGCCGTGGCCCGGGCCGGACAAATGGTGCGGCTCGGGGGGCTTGTGGAAGCTGGCAGCGTCACACGGGATGACACTGGGGCGCTGATCTTTTCCGTCACTGACGGGATAGCCTCCAAACCGGTACGGTATGAGGGCGATCCTCCGGACTTGTTCCGCGAGGGCCAAGGGGTGGTGGCGATTGGCCGATATGAGCCGGGGGCGACGTTTGAGGCCGATCAGGTCCTTGCCCGGCATGATGAAACCTACATGCCGCGCGAGGCGCAGGAGGCCTTGGAGCGCTCCGGCCACTGGAAGGGGCCGCAATCATGATTGGGGAAGCAGGAGCGTTTCTGGCAATCCTGGCGGCCGTGCTGGTCGCCGCGCAGGGGGTGGTAGGGCTGTCGGGGGCGAACCGGCCGGGGCTTGCGGCGGCGGCCGGGGCTTGTGCGCAGGCGGCTTTGGGTTGTGTGGCGCTGTCGTTTGCGGCGCTGGTTTATCTGTTTTTGACCTCCGATTTCTCGTTTGAGGTGGTCGCCAGCAACTCCCATACGGCCAAGCCCTTCATCTATAAATTTGCAGGAACCTGGGGCAATCACGAGGGCTCGATGCTCCTGTGGTGCTTGGTTTCAGCGCTGTTCGGCGCGCTTTTGTCATGGTTCCGGGGGGGGCTCTCTCACGGACTTTGGTCTCGGGCGATCGGGGTGCAGGGCTTTGTGACCCTCGGGGCGCTGGTTTACACGCTGGCTTTGTCTTCGCCCTTCGCGCGCCTTGATCCTGCGCCGTATCAAGGCGGCGATCTCAATCCGCTGCTGCAGGATCCCGCTTTGGCCCTGCACCCGCCGTTGCTCTATCTGGGCTATGTGGGGCTTTCGGCGCCTTTCTCGTTGGCGCTGGCGGCGTTGATGGAGGGGGAGGCCAACACCGCGTGGGCGCGGGCGCTGCGGCCCTGGGCGCTCGTGGCCTGGGCCAGCCTGACCGGTGGGATCGCCCTCGGCTCCTACTGGGCTTATTACGAACTCGGCTGGGGCGGCTGGTGGTTTTGGGATCCAGTTGAAAACGCTTCCTTCATGCCGTGGCTTGCGGCCTGCGCGCTGTTGCATTCGGCCATCGTGACCGAGCGACGGGGCAGCCTCGCATCCTGGACGATTCTGCTCGCCATCATCGGTTTTGCGCTGGCGTTGTTGGGGACATTCCTGGTCCGCTCGGGCGCTTTGACCTCGGTGCATGCCTTCGCCATCGATCCTGCCCGGGGTACGGCCGTCTTGGTGTTGTTCTCAGTGGCGGTGGGGGTGGGGCTTACCCTTTTTGCGTGGCGGGCGCCGAAGCTGATGAAGCCCGCCGGTTTTGCGGCGGTGAGCCGAGAAAGCTTTCTTGTGCTCAACAATCTGGGCCTTGCGATCGCTGCCGGCACGGTGCTGATCGGCACCCTTTATCCTCTTCTGATCGAGGCGATGACGGGCGAATTGATTTCGGTCGGGCCGCCCTTTTTCGACATCACGTTTTCTCCGCTCATGGCCGCGCTTTTGCTGGCCCTGCCGATCGCTCCGCTGATGGCCTGGCGCAAAGGGGATCTTGCGAGTGCGCTTCGCTGGACGTGGCCGGCGGGCCTTGCGGCGGGGGCTGCGTTTGGGCTCGGCCTGTTGGCCGCGGGCGGCGGCTTCTGGGTGGGATTGGGGCTCGCGGTGGGGGTTTGGTGCCTGCTCGGGGCGTTCACTTACGTTTGGAAGCGCTGGGGTCAGGGCGGACCGCGAACGGTCGCCCGGTTTTTGGCGCTGCCTCTGGCCGTGTGGGCCATGACGGCGGCGCACGCCGGGGTGGGGGTGTTCACGCTGGGCGCTGTCGTCGACACCGCCTTCAAGCTGGAGCGCGCCGAACGGATGCAACCGGGGGACGCGTTCACCTTCGCAGGTCGCTCGGTGCGGCTCTTGAACGTGGTGGAGGTGGACGGGCCCAACTATATCGCCACCCGGGCTCGGGTGGAGGTGACCTACCAGGGGCGGACGATCATCGCGACCCCAGAGCGGCGCTTCTATCCGGGCGCTAACCAGCCCACGACGGAGGTGGCGATCCTGCCAACCCTGACGAGTGATTTCTATATCGCCCTTGGCGAAGTGGCGCAGACGTCGGATGGGGCTGCCTTCACCCTGCGCTTCTATCGGCACCCCTTTGTACATCTCATCTTCTGGGGCTCGACCATGATGGCCTTCGCTGGGGTGCTCGCGATCGCTGCCTTGGCCCGTCAGCGCCGTCGTGAGGCTCAGGCGGCGGCCTCCCAGGCAGGGCCTGCGCCCGCCGCTGTGCCTGCGGAGTAGCATCATGTCGATTGCCGCCGCGCTGGTCTTCGCCGCCACCGTCACTCCGCTACAGGACCCGGCCCTGGAGGCCCGCGCCCAGGATATCGAGCGGGAAATCCGCTGCGTGGTCTGCGAGAACGAGCCGATCAGCCAATCCACGGCGGAAATCGCCACCGACATGCGTCAGCGCGTTCGAGACCGGATCGCGGCGGGCGATAGCGACACCGAGGTCCGGGCCTATTTCCGTGAGCGGTACGGGGATTTTGTGCTGCTTAGGCCGGACATATCGCCGATGACGTGGGCGCTTTGGGCGGCGCCGGCTGTGCTGCTTTTGGGCGGGGCTTTGGCGGTGGCGAACCTGCGCCGGGGGCGGTGGGGAGAAACCTTCGAGCCCGAAGAGGGCGAGCGGTGACGGACGCCGCCCTTTCTTCAGGCCAACCTGCGATCTGTGAAAGAAATCCGCCCCGGCGCCCCAAACGCGCCGCATTCGGCGTGTGTTGCACATGGTGTGGAATTGCGGCTCACTGCGAGACAGGACGCCGAAGCGGCGACGGCTTCCGGTCGTCCGCAGTCGGTCTTGGGAAGTCCGCAAGCAAGGGAATGGGAAACGCAATGGCGTCTTCGTCTTCGGGGTACGTGAAGCAGCTTTTGGTCTCGGGCGTGGCGGCCATGGCGTTGGTGGGCGGTTTTGCGGCCGCGCCGATGTTTTTCGCAAGCCCGGCCGGGGCGCAGGCCTACCGCAGCCAGGCGCCTGGCGGGGCGCCCGTCAGCTTTGCGGATTTGATTAGTGAAATCAGCCCCGCAGTCGTCGCCATCGAGGTGCGTCAGCGGCCGGGGGCCCAGAGCCGTTCGCCGTTCGACGTCCCGGACGACAGCCCTTTCAATTTCCGCGATCCGAGCGAAGGGCCGACCGCTTTGGGTTCGGGCTTTTTCGTCGATCCTTCAGGCGTGATCGTCACCAACGAACATGTGATCGCCGACGCTGAGCAGATTGTCGTGCGTCTGCAGGATGGACGAGAACTGAACGCTCGCCTGTTGGGTTCGGACGAGGCCACTGATTTGGCGGTCCTACAAGTTGAGGGCGCGGCGTTTCCGGCTGTGCGGTTTGCGACCTCTGACGGCTTGCGCGTCGGCGATTGGGTGATCGCCGTCGGCAATCCTTTCGGACTTGAAGGCACTGTGACGGCGGGGATCGTGTCGGCGCTGGGCCGGCAAAACGCCGGCAGTTCGTCCTATGTCGACTTCATGCAGATCAGCGCGCCGATCAATTCCGGGAACTCGGGCGGGCCAACCTTCGACCTCAACGGCGATGTCGTGGGGGTCAACAGCGCGATCTTCTCGCCGACGGGAGGCAATGTCGGCATCGGTTTTGCCATCCCGGCGGACACGGCTTCTGCGGTGGTTCAGCAGCTGCGGGCCAACGGCAGGGTCACGCGGGGATATCTCGGCGTGCAGGTCCAGGGCATGGACGAAGAGATCGCTCGGGGCCTTGGGCTGAGCGATACTAACGGCGCGTTGGTGGCGGGGGTCGTCGATGGGGGGCCTGGGGATCAAGCCGGCCTGAAGCAGGGCGACGTCGTGCTGCGGATCGACGGCCATCTTGTCGAAGACAGCCGGGACCTGACGCGGCGGATCGGTGGGTATTCCGTGGGACGGGAAGCGCGCCTTGAAGTGTGGCGGAACGGCCAGCGTGAGCAGGTCACGGTGCGCCTTGGCGAGCGTCCTTCGGAGCGGGAGCTTGCACTCGACACCAATCTCGAGCTTCCCGAAACGCCGCCAACCGACGCCCTCGGTCTTGGCGCTGCTGTTCGGGCGGCGACGCCTCAGGAGCGGGAAGCCAACCAAATCGACAGCCGCGATCCCGGCGTGTTCGTGGAAATGGTCGTGGCGGGGTCAGACCTGGCCGCCGAAGGGGTGGAGCCCGGGGACATCATCTTGCGCGCCAACGGCGTCCCGATCCGCAATGCGGAGCAACTCGGCGCGATGACAGAGCTGTCGCGGGCGCAGAGGCGACCGGTTCAGTTGCTGGTCGGGAAACGCAACGGCTCGTTGCTGGTGATTTTCGTTGATCCGGTGCCGCAGCCCTGAGGCTGTGTCGCTTTCCTCAGGCGTTGGAGTGAACCCATGCGCGTTTTGCTGGTCGAAGATGACACGGGCCTGGCCGAGCACCTGATGCGGGCCCTCGAGGGCGACGAGCATGACGTGGATGTGGCCCATGACGGGCTGAGCGGCGAAGATCTGGCGATGCGCAAGTCTTACGACGTCATCGTCATCGATCGGATGCTCAAGCACAAGAACGGCGACCTGGTGGTCCAGGACCTCCGGGCCGCCGGCGTCTCCACGCCCGTGCTGTTTGTGTCGGCGCTGGCGGAGACCGAGCACCGTATCCAGGGCCTTAATGCGGGGGCGAACGACTATGTCGGCAAACCGTTCGACACCAATGAGGTGTTGGCGCGGGTGAAGGCCTTGTGGCACGGACGGAACCCCGACCAGCCGGCGACCCGGCTGATGGTGGGGGACCTGGAGATGGATCTTCTGGCCCGGACAGTTCATCGCGGCGGGCAGAGGATCGACCTGCAGCCGCGGGAGTTCAGCCTGCTTGAATACCTGATGCGGCACACAGGGCGAACGGTCACACGCAAAATGCTGCTTGAGAACGTTTGGGAAATTCACTTCGACCCCCAAACGAACGTGATCGATGTGCACATTTCCCGGCTCCGGTCGAAAATTGACCGGGAATTTGACACCCCGATGCTGCACACCGTCCGCGGATCAGGTTATCGATTGGAGGTATGAGGCCGAGCCTCGCGAATCTTTTCCAGACCACGACCTTTCGGCTGGGCGTCGTCCAGGCGTCGGCGGTTCTTGTCTTTGTCGTGCTGCTTTTGTCGTACGTCTATGTGGCGACGATCGGCCAGCTTTTGGCTGAAGCCGAGCGCAGCGCAGAGATCGAGTTCCGCACTCTGGAACGCGTTTACGGCGCCGGCGGGATCCGACAGCTGACCGAAGAGATCGAGCAGCGGCAAGAACGCCGGTCTGACCTCGTGTACGCCCTTACCGAAACCAACGGCGTGCTCGCGGCCGGAACGGCGCTTGAGCTTGCGCCGCCGGCGACCGCAGACCCGCAGCGGGTGGAGTTCCGATATGAGCGCCCAGGCGAAGGGGGGACAATTGTGACGCCGCGGGCGCGGGGGCTGCAGGCGCGCCTCTTGGGCGGGCCGATCCTTGTGGTGGCCTCCGATCTTTCGGCCGCTGACCGGATCTCGGGGCGTCTGACGGGGGGACTCGTCACCGTCGCGCTCTTGGGGATCCTTCTGGCCGTGGTCAGCGGGCTTTTGGCGGCGCGACAGGCGGCGCGGCGGGCGGAGGCGCTGTCGCGGGCGACCCGTGAGGTCATGATGGGGGATCTTTCGGCTCGGGCCGTGGTGCGCGGAGCGGGCGATGAGTTCGATCAATTGGCGCAAGGGCTGAACGCGATGCTGGCGCGGCTTGAGCGGCTTGTGCACGCCACCCGGAGCGCCAGTGACGCGATCGCGCACGATCTGCGCACACCCCTGTCTCGGCAGCGGCAGCGGCTGGAGGCGGCCCTCAAGCAGCCGCCCGATAGCCCGCGCGACCGGGCCGCTCTGCAGGCCGCGCTTGAAGAGAACGACCAGCTTCTGACCACGTTTCAGGCGGTGTTGCGCATCGCGCGGGTGGAAACGGAGGCGAACTGGACCTTCGCGCCTGTGGACGTTTCGGCCTTGGCTGCTGACATTTTTGAGCTTTACAGCCCCGCTGCGGAGGATGTGGGCCTGCATCTGGACGCCGCCATCGCTCCCGGCTTGGCCTGCTGGGGCGAACAGACGCTTCTGCAGCAGGCCATCTCCAATCTCATCGAGAACGCTTTCAAATACGTGCCGGAGGGCGGTCGGGTGCGGATCGCGGCGCGTCCGCACGGGCCGCAGGACGTGGAGATCGAGATTTCGGACGACGGCCCTGGGGTGCCGCCGGAGCACCGGGACCGGATCCTGCGCCGGCATGAGCGGCTTGACCAATCGCGGTCGACGGACGGTCTTGGTCTGGGGTTGAGCCTGGTCGACGCCATCGCGCGGCTACATCGTGGCCAGTTGAGGCTGCAAGACGGCCAACCTGGAGGCCCTGACCGTCCCGGGCTGTCGGCGGCGCTCGTGCTGCCGCGGCCAAGCAAGAAGGCGCCCTAGGGATGGCTCGGGTTCTCCCCTTAGGCGCGGCGCCCGACGCATCGCTTGAAGCCCGCTGGTCTGCGGCCGTGGCCGGATACTCTGCGCTTGCGCCCTATCTTGCAGCCCTGTCGCAGCGCATGCCCGCGGTGCTGGACGGCCCTGAGGCGGCTCGGGCTGCTCGCCAATCCGCCCTGGAGCAGGCGCGGGCGCTTGCCGCCGCGGCGCCGCCGCTGGAGGAGGCGATGGCCGCCCTGCGCCGGGCCAAGGCGCAGACGCATTTGGCTGTGGCGATTCTCGACCTTGCGGGCGTCGCCGACTTGAGCGAGACCACCGCGGCGATCACAGCGTTTGCCGACGCCGCGACGGCGGCGGGGCTTGCGGCGGCAGCGCGGTCATTGGCCGAGCAGAACCGACTAGAGCCTGCCGATCCAACCAAGCCCGAAGGTCCGATCCCGGGGTTCATCGTGCTGGCCATGGGCAAGGGCGGCGCGGGGGAACTCAACTATTCCAGCGATGTGGACCTTTCCCTGTTTTTTGACCCTGAGCGGCTTCCAGTGCGCGCGGGGCAGGAGCCGCGGCCGACGGCGCAGAGGATCACTCAGCTGTTGGTGCGGGCGCTCGAGCAGATAACGCCGGATGGCTATGTGTTCCGGACCGATCTGCGGCTCAGGCCCGACCCGAACTCGACCTCCCCGGCGGTGACGGTGGCGGCTGCGCTCAACTACTACCAATCGCTGGGCCAAAACTGGGAGCGGGCGGCGTTCATCAAGGCGCGACCTTGCGCGGGGGATATCCCGGCCGGGAAGGCGTTTTTGAAGAGCCTGGAAGGCTTCGTCTGGCGGCGGCACCTTGATTACGCCGCCATTGAGGACATCCACGCCATCAAACGTCGCATCCGAGCGGCGAAAGGCGCGGGGGGGCTAAGCGACCCGGCCTTTGATGTGAAGCTGGGCTGGGGCGGGATCCGGGACATCGAGCTTTTTGTGCAGACCCAGCAGCTGATCCTTGGCGGGCGCCGGCCGACGCTGCGGGCCCCACGGACGCTTGAGGCGCTCACCGCGCTTGTGGCGCAAGGGGCGCTCGGGGCGGAGGAGGCAGAAATGCTAGCGGCGGCCTACGTGTTCTTCCGGCATGTCGAGCACCGTTTGCAGATGGTGGCGGACGAGCAGACCCATCGGATGCCCGCCGATCCAAGCCAGGCCGCCCGGATCGCGACCCTCTGCGGGTTCGGGGGCCTAGATCGGTTCGATGAGGCGATGGCGGCGCACCGAAGCCGGGTCATAGAAATCGATCAGCGGCTGTTCTCCGACGCCGCCGGCGGCGCTGCGGACGATCCGCTGGCGGGCCTTCGCTTCACGGGCGTCGAGAATGATCCCGCCACCGACGCTCACCTTCGCTCGATGGGGTACGGCCAACCGGATCGGGTTGGGGCGGTCATCCGGGACTGGCAAGCTGGGCGCATGCGGGCGCTGCGCACAGAAAGGGCGCGGCGACTGATGGCGGGGCTGACGCCGGCGATCCTGCGAGCCGGCAGCCAGAGCGACGAGCCGGACCGGGCGTTTGCGCGGTTCGCTGACCTCATCGCGGGATTGAGCGCGGGGGTGCAGGTCTTGTCTCTCTATGAGGCGCATCCGGCGCTCATTGCGGAGACGGCGGCGGCGCTGGCGGTCTCGCAACCGCTGGCGGAGACCCTGTCGCGGCGGCCGGCGCTTCTCGATCTCCTGGCGGAACCGCGGTTCTTCGCGCCGCTTCGAGGGGATGCGCCGGATGCGGTTCGACAGACGCTGCTCGCCTCGGCGGAGGGGGCAAAGAGCCTCGACGATGCAATGAATGCGGCGCGCCGGGCGCATCGAGAGGAGACGTTCCGGATCGCCATGCAGATCCTGAAAGGGGTCGCGACGGCGGCGGAAGCGGGCCGGGCCTATGCAGACCTGGCCGAGGCGAGCGTGGAGGCCATGGCTGCCGCGGCGGTCAGGGCGGTGGTGGCCGACAAGGGGCCCATTCCCGGCGCTTACTGCGTTCTGGGCCTCGGCAAGCTCGGCGGACGGGAGCTTGCGGCGGGGTCTGACCTCGACGTTATGGTCGTCTATGAGCCGCATGAAGGCGTGGGACCCGACAGCGTTGGGGCCTTCGCGAAGCTGACCCAGCGGTTGATCGCCGCGCTGAGCGCCCCCACCGAAGAAGGGCTGTTGTACGAGGTCGACATGCAGCTTCGGCCCTCCGGGGCCAAAGGGCCGGTGGCGGTGCGGCTCTCCTCGTTTGCCCGTTACTATCGCGAGGAGGCCTGGACGTGGGAGCTTTTGGCTCTTACCCGGGCGCGGCCGGTGGCGGGGGACGCCACGCTCGGGGCGCGGATCGCGGAAGACGCGCGGACCATTCTTGCGGCGCCGCGGGACCGGGCGACGGTTCTTCAGGACGCGGCGGCGATGCGGGCCCGGATGGAACGGGAGCGGCCGGCCGCGGGGCCTTGGGACCTCAAGCTCAAGCCGGGCGGGCTCGTGGACGTTGAGTTCATCGCTCAAGCCCTGCAGATCACCGCGGGCGATCCGAGGGTGCTGTCGCCCAATACCACGTTGGCGCTGGCGGCGCTCGCCAAGTGCGGCGCCCTGCCTGCAGAGGAAGCGGTGGCGCTGATCGAGGCGCAGTCGGCGTACGCGGATCTGCAGCAGGTTTTGCGGCTCTGCGCCCCCTCGGCGTTCGATCCGGCGGCGGCAGGGGCGCAGCTGCGGGCGCTTCTGGCCAGGGCCTTGGGGGTCGTCACCTTCGACGACGTGGAAGCGCGACTTCGAGCGCACGCCCGGACCGTACGGCGCATCTTTTTGCAGCGCGTGGGCGACGGATCGGGGCAGGGCCCTCCGTTGAAATCCACAGAAGGGCGTTGAGGCGGCTTTTCCAAAGGAGTTCAGTATGACGATGAAGTTGGCGCTGGCGACGGGTTCGGCCCTCCTGATTCTGGCGATGGGCGTGGCTGTCGCCCAAGGTGCAGGTCGACACGGCGGCGGGCGGGATATGCTGGCGCAGGCCGACGCGAACGGCGACGGTCAGATTTCGCTGGCGGAGCTGACGGCGGTGCGGGCGGAGGCCTTTGCCCGGATGGACCAGAACGGCGACGGCCAAATCTCGGGCGGGGAGCTGCGCGGGCGGATGGCGGAGGCGCCGGAAGCGAGTGACGGCGTGGTGACTGAGGCCGAGTTCATCGAGCGGGCGCCGCCGGTCATGGAGCGGTTCGACGCCAACGGCGACAATGTGCTGGATCAAGCGGAGCTGCAGGCCGCCCTCGAGGCCCGCCGCGATCACCAGGGCCGTCGCGGGGGCGGTCGTCAAGGGCAGCAGCCGCAAGGCTGAGGCGAAGCCAGGAGCAAGAGAGCCATCGCCGTCTTCGGTGTCCTCCTTCACTCCGTTCGATCCGGATGTGGCGCTTGTCCAAAAGGCCGGGCAGGGCGACGCTCGAGCGGCGGAAGCCCTCGTGCGCCGACATCTGGGGCGCATGATCAGTCTGGCGAGGCGGATGTTGGGGGACGCGGCGGAGGCGGAGGACGTGGGCCAGGAGGTGTTGCTCCGGGCCTGGAAAGAAGCGCCGAGGTGGACGCCGGGGGCGGCTCGGTTCGAGACTTGGCTGCACCGGGTGGCGCTGAACCTCTGTTACGATCGGCTGCGGCGTCGGCGGGAGGCTTTAGATCCGGAAGCGGGCTTGCACCTCGCCGATCCCGATCCGGGACCTGCGGAGGCCTGGGCCTCTCGGCAGCGGGTGGATGCGGTGCAAAAGGCGCTTGCCGCCCTGCCCGATCGGCAAAAGGCGGCGATCGTTCTGGTGAGTTTTCAGGAGATGCCGCAGGCGCAGGCCGCGGCCGCTCTGGAGATCAGCGTGGACGCGCTCGAGTCGCTTCTGGCTCGCGCTCGGCGGGCGCTGAAAGCGGCCTTGGCGGGCAGGGCGGACGATCTTCTCGGCGCGGTGGAGCCTGGCGAATGACACGGTGGACGCGATGACTGGGGCCAATTCGTCCTCACCCGCGGATGCGGAGCTGGACGCCATTCTTGCCCTCCTGAAGGAGAAAACCGCGGCCGAGCCGAGCGCTGCGGCGGCGGCTGCGGTGCTAGCGGCGGCGCCGACGCGGCGAAGGTTCGGCATGCGGCCGATAGCTGCGCTGGCGGCCTGTGCTGTCTTGGGCCTGGTTATGGGGTTCGGCGCATCCCGGTTTGCGCCTAGTACGGAAGAGCAGGCCCTGGACGCTGTCATCGCGGCGAGCTTTGTGGCGGACGCTTATGGAGAGGCGCCCACCGATGGCTGACCCCAAACCGTTCCCCTGGCGCACCTTGGCGCTGGTGCTGGCGGGGGTGTTGATCCTGTCCGTCACGGCGATGGCGGGGGCGTTTGTCGGCGGAGTGCGTTTGGATCGGCCCGGCGATTTCGCGGGCCATCGTGGCCTTGCGGGGTTTGCGCGGGAACAGAGCCAAGAGCGGCGGCCCTTCGCCGGGTTGTCTCCGGAAGAGCGCCGGGCGATGCGGGAACGCATAGGCGAGGCTTGGCGCGCCGCGGAGCCTTATCGTCAGGCGAGTTGGGCAGCGAGGCTTGAGGTGATGCGGGTGGCGGGGGCCGACCCCTATGACATCACCGCAATGCGTACGGCTCTCTCCCAGATGCGGGATGCCGACAGCGCAGGCAATGCCGCGGTGCATAACGCCCTTGCGGAGGTGATGGCGGGGCTCACGGCGGAGCAGCGAGAGGCGCTCCTGGCGGCGAACGCGCGTTTACGGGGCCGCTGGGGTGAGCGGGGCGGGGGACGCCCGGGCCCCCCGGAGGAGCGGCCTCGGGAAGCGTCGGGGCCTGGTCCCTGAGGCCCCTCCCTAGGAATAAACAGGCTTTTCACGGCTCTTCAACGCCTTGTTGCTAAAGAATGTGCTCGGAGAATGCACAAAGGAGCCCCCTTATGGCCAAAGCCGTCTTCCACAAAGGGGAACGGGTGTATGTGAAGCCCGTCGGCACCTGGGCCAAGGTGGAGACCGTGCTGCCGCACTGGGTCAAAGGCGTCGAGGAACCCCTGAAGGTCCACTATGACGTGGGCTTGGGTCGGGAATTCCAGGCTCATGAGCTTATGCGTGAGCAGAAGCAGCGCGCAGCGCTGTCTTTCCTTGAAACCGAGCAATGGCGGATCATTCGCGCCCGAAACCGCTGGGCCTTAGAGACGAGCGACACCACCCATCCCAACCCCGGGACATTCCCGGTGGTTGTCACCGACGCCCAGGACTGGGGCGGCTGGCGTGTGCCCGTGGCGGAGTATGAGCGTGATCCGGAGCGGATCGAGCATCAGGCCAGGATCATCGCCAACGCCCTGCGACTGTCGCGGTTGGCGACGGAACTCGCAGCCGCGGCGGCCGAGCTTGGCGCGGCGGCGCCAGAGCCGATTCAGGCCCTGGCCAAAGACGCCGACGCCATCCTGCAGGCGATCTACGGCGAGCAGCGCAGCTCGGCGCGGGCGGAGGAAGACGACATCTCTCCTCCGCTTCGCTGAGGGCCTTGTCCGGGCGTTCACGCGTTGATTTGAGGGCCAGTTCGGCCCATGTGTCGGGGGCTTACATGAAAGGCCCCCCGCATGCGCGAAGCCGCCGCTGTCGTCCGTCTCGCTGATTATGCTCCGCATCCGTATCTGATCGACGCCGTCTCGCTGGATTTCACCCTTGAGCCGAGCGCCACGGTGGTTAAAGCCGTATCGCAGATCCGGCGGCGGGGGGAGGATTTAGCCCCTCTTATGCTTGACGGGGCGCGGTTGACCCTGCGGCGCGTGGCGATCGACGGCGTCACCCTCTCCCCCAACGCCTACACGGTCGAGCCCGAGCGGTTGATCATCCATGAGCCGCCCGCGGCGTTCACTCTTGAGATCGACACGTTGATCGATCCGGCGGGCAACACCGCCCTCGAAGGGCTTTACACGTCCTCTGGCCGTTTCTGCACCCAGTGCGAGGCGGAGGGCTTCCGCAAGATCACCTACTTCATCGACCGTCCGGACAACCTCGCCCGCTACACCGTGCGGATGAACGCGGACAAGGCTGCGTTCCCGACTCTGCTGTCCAATGGCGACCCGATCGAGGCCGGGGACCTACCTTTCGGCCGGCACTATGCGGTGTGGCGGGATCCGCATCCCAAACCCAGCTATCTCTTTGCCCTCGTTGCTGGCGCCTTCGACAGCGTTTACGACAGCTTCACAACCCAGGGCGGCCGGCAGGTGCGGCTCGGCATCCATGTTGATACGGGCGAAGGCGGCCGGGTCGGTTACGCCATGGACGCCTTGAAGCGGTCGATGCGATGGGACGAAGAAGTATTCCAGCGAGAATACGATCTGGATGTGTTCAACATCGTCGCCGTCCGGGACTTCAACTTCGGCGCAATGGAGAACAAGGGCCTTAACATCTTCAACGCGGCTTATGTGTTGGCCGATCCAGAAACCGCTACCGACGCGGACTTTGAGGCCATCGAAAGCATTGTGGCGCATGAATATTTCCACAACTGGACCGGCAACCGGATCACCTGCCGGGACTGGTTCCAGCTGTCTTTGAAAGAAGGGCTCACGGTCTTCCGGGATCAGGAGTTCAGCGCGGATCAGCGCTCGCGGCCGGTGCAGCGGATCAAGGACGTCAAGCGCCTGCGGGGGAGGCAATTCCCGGAAGACGCGGGGCCGCTCGCCCATCCGGTGCGGCCGGAGAGCTATCAGAAGATCGACAACTTCTACACCGCGACCGTCTATGAGAAGGGCGCTGAGGTCATCCGCATGATGAAAGCCCTTATTGGGGCCGAAGCGTTCGACCGTGGCATTCAGCTCTATTTCAACCGGCACGACGGGCAGGCCTGTACGGTGGAGCAATGGCTTGCGTGCTTTGAGGAGGCCTCCGGGCGGTCCTTGAAGGACTTCTCCCGATGGTATTCCCAGGCCGGGACCCCGACTGTGACCCAGACCGGAGTTTACGACGCCGCGGCGCGGAAATTCAAGCTCACGTTGCGCCAGACCATGCCGCCGACCCCGGGGCAACCCATCAAAGCCGCAGCGCCGATCCCGCTGCATGTCGGCTTCATCGGCCCGGCCGGCGATCACCTCGCGACGCGTTTCGGGGGCGAAACCGTCGCCAAAGAAAGCCATCACCTCGTTCTGGAGCAAGCCGAGCAGAGCTTTGTCTTTGAGGGCGTGGTGCAGGCGCCGATTACCGCAGCGATGCGGGGCTTCTCCGCGCCGGTGATCCTGCAGGCTGACCTTACGGAAGAGCAGCGCCTCATCCAAATGGCGCATGAACCGGACGCCTTCACCCGCTGGGAAGCGGGGCAGGCGATCGCCCGGGCCTTGCTGATCGCGCGGTCGCAAGGGGCGATGCGGGAGGCTTCGGAGCAGGCGTTCATCGCGGGCCTTGGGGCCGAGCTTGATCGGGCGGAAGCCGATCCTGCCTTTGCAGCACTGGCGCTGCGCCTGCCGGATCTGGCGGAGCTTGTGCAAAGCACTGCTTCGCCTGACCCCGAGGCGCTGTTTGCGGCGCGGGAGGCTCTTCGCGGGGCGGTGGCGACGCAGCTGAAAGGGCGGCTTTCGGAGGCGGCGGCGCGGCCGTTGCCCAACCAGAAAATGGTGGACGCGGCGTCCGCCGGTCGGCGCAGCCTGCTCGCGGCTGTTCTGGACCTGCTGGGAGCTGCCGGAGAGGACGGCGCCACGCTGATCGAGGCCGCCTTCGATCAGGCGCAGACGATGACAGAATCCATGGCGGCTTTGGAGGCGCTTGCCGGGTCGGCGACGGCGGGGGCGGCGTTCGAGCGGCTGTGCGGCCGCTTCTTTGAACGTTGGCGGACCCAGCCTCTCATCATCGACAAGTGGTTCAGCGTGCAGGCGGCGGCCCCCTACAAGGGGCATACCTATGCATTGGCCCTGCGGCAACACCCCGATTTCACGCTGCGAAATCCAAACCGGGTACGGGCGCTGATCAGCGCCTATGCGGTGCGGAACATGCGGGCGTTCCATGCGGCGGACGGAGCGGGGTATCGCTTCGTGGGCGAGGCGATCGCAGCGGTGGACGCGACCAACCCGATGCTGGCGAGCCGGCTGGCGGGATCGTTTGAAAGCTGGCGGCGGTTCGATGCAGGGCGTCAGGCGCACGCCAAGGCGGTTCTTGAAACTCTTGCGGGTGCAGGATCTGTTTCGAAAAACCTGTCTGAAGTGCTTCAGCGAACCCTCGGGGATGGCGGCGCTTAACGAGGATGCAACCTGAGGGATGCTAGGCAGAGCGCCCGTGAGGAGCCCCTGATGATCATCTCGCTTTGCGCTTCCGCTCCCGGGCGCCGCCGCACGGCGGATCTCAAGCCCGTGCTCGCCGCAGGAGTTCGCTGGTGAACGCGGAAGGCTTCTCACGCCTGCGGGTGCTGATCGTGGATGATAACCATCACATGATCAACATCGTGAAAACGATCCTGCGCGGCTTTGGGATCAAGGACTTTATGGAGGCGCGGGATGCGGCGGAAGCCTTTGACCTGTTTCGGTCGACCGGCGTCGACATCATCGTGCTCGATTATCAAATGAATCTTTTGGATGGGAACGATTTCGTCCGCCTCGTCCGCACCGGATCAGACAGCCCGAACCCCTATGTGCCGATCATCATGCTAACCGCTTATTCGGAGCGGTCGCGGGTTGAGGCGGCGCGGGACGCGGGCGTCACGGAGTTTTGCTGCAAGCCGGTGACCCCGATGGAGCTCTATCGGAAGGTTATGGCGGTGATCAATCACCCGCGTCCCTTTGTGCGGAGCCCGGCCTATATCGGTCCTGATCGGCGCCGGCATGCGGGCAGCGCCTATGTGGGGCCAGAGCGCCGCACGACTGTGGATTAAGTCTGCGCCGCTGGGGACAAGGTTCGGGCAATCGCTGGCTCGGCTTTAACCGTCTGGTTATTCTTTGCGCCTGGACTATCGATTCGGACTCCGACTGCGCTTTGCCGGTTGGCCCCCTTCAACTTGAGGCGACCCTTGTCCCAACGCAGGCCTTCTTCCTCCGCTCCGGTTTTGGGCGCTGTGAAACCGGCGCCGAACCAGCGATCGGTGGGCGTCCTGACGCTTCTGTTCGTGGCGACGCTGGCGCTGGCGGGGGCTTTGTACGTCACCTCGCGGGTGGCGGGGATGGACCGCGAGTCAGGGCTTGAGCAAGCGGCGGCGGCGCAACGGGCCGCAGCGCAGCTGGACGTCGTTCTGGCCCACGCCTGGGGCGCGGGGGCGGCGACCGGGGAAGTGAGCCGGTTCGGTCCGGCCGATCCTGCCGCTTTGGTGCAGGCGGCGGCGCGGGCGCGGGGCGTAGCGGCGGCTGCCTTGATGGCGCCGGACGGCAGCGTGATCGCCGCGGCTGGGGACCAATCGGGCGCGGCGGGGCGGGCGGCGTTGGCCGCCGCCGGGGACGCCAATTCCTGGGTCGGTCCGATCATGACACGAACAGGCGCGGCGCCCCAGATCGCGATGGTTCGGCGGGTGCATGCGGGCGTGATGGTGATCGTTGTGGACCCGAGCCTCTATGCGTGGGAGCCCGCGGCGGAAGGCCGGCTCGTGCTCGTTGGGCCGGACGGGGTTGTCATGGCCGGTGAAGGCGAAGGCGAAGGCGGCCTTGCCGCGGCGATCGGCTTTGCGGAGGCGCCGGCGGATTTGTCCGACTGGGCCGATGTGTTCCCGGCGGCGAACGGGGGCCATATCGCGGTGGGGGCGGCGCAGACCCAGGTTGGGGAGTTCACGGTGGTGAGCGTGCGGCCCATTAACCGGGGGACGGATCAGGCGCTGCCGGCGCTATGGCAGTTCTTCCTGTTGCTGCTGGCGCCGGTGGTGTCGGTGGCGGCGCTGTTGCTGATGCTGCGCCAGAACGCCAAGCGCGCGGTGGTGGCGGAGGCGGAGGTCGAGCGGGCGGAGGCCAAGGCGCGGCTGACGGCGGATGGTGCGAGGGCGGGCTTTTTCGAGTGGTCGCTCTCGGATGGGACGCTGCATCTGTCCGAGTACGCGATGCATATGCTGGGGTCTCTGAAAGAGACGGTGACGTTGCCGGAGCTTTTGGCGCTGGCGGCGGCGGAAGATCGTCCGGCGGCGGAGGAGGCCTTCCGGGCGGTGCGGCGCACCGGCGCCTTGGACGCTCGCTTCCGCATCGGCTACGGACCTGAGACCGCCTGGATCGAGGCGCACGGACTGGCGCTTGAAACCTCGCCGGGGGCGGGGGCTGCGCGGATTGTCGGCACGGTGGTGGACGTCACCCGACGGCGGGAGGCCGAGGAACGGGCTTCGGCGCTCGAGCAGCGTCTGCGGGAGGCGATTTCATCTTATTCCGGACCGTTCGCGCTGTGGGACAGCCGGCGACGCATTGTTTTGTGGAACAAGAGCTTCCAATCGGCTTTCGGCTTGGGTCCGGACATCATGCGGCCGGGGGCGAGCTATGAGACCGTCACGATTGCCGCGGCGGCGACAATCCTCCGGGAACGGATCGATCCGAACGATCCCTTGAGCCGGGAAATCTTGGTTCAGAACGGCCATTGGTACCGGATGGTGGAACGGCGGACGGCCGAAGGCGGGGTCGTGACCGTTGGCATCGACGTAACGGACATGAAGCGTCAGGAGCAGGCGCTCACCGACAAGGAGCGGCACCTATTGGAGACAGTGGCGCGGCTGGAGAAGTCCGAGCAGCGCAATAAGGTATTGGCGAGGCAGGCGGAAGACGAGCGACAGAAGGCGGAAGATGCGAGCGCGGCGAAAAGTGCGTTCCTCGCCAATATGAGTCACGAGCTGCGGACGCCGCTCAACGCGATTATCGGCTTCTCGGAAATCATGATGAGGGAGCTGTTTGGGCCGATGGGGTCTGAGCAATACAAGAGCTATACCCAAGACATATACAACAGTGGCAACCTGTTGCTTGACCTGATCAACGACGTGCTGGACATGGCCAAGATCGAAGCCGGTCGTTACCAGCTGACCCCGCGGCCGCTCGATCCGCAGGTGGCCATTGACCAAGCGCTGCGGCTGATGCGGCGGAAAGCGGACGAGAAGGGGCTTCAGCTGCTGTCGGAGTGCGATGAGCTGCCGGAGATCGAGGCCGATCACCGGGCGGTGAAGCAGATGCTGCTCAACTTGTTGTCCAACGCGGTGAAGTTCACAGATCAGGGCGCGGTCATGGTCCACGCGCGTTCAAACGAGTGGGGGATTGAGGTTCGCGTGGTCGACACAGGACGGGGCATCCCGGCCGACGCCCTGCCGCGCTTGGCGAGGCCGTTCGAGCAGGTGGATACGGAACTGAACCGCAACACCTCCGGCACGGGATTGGGCCTTGCGCTCACCAAGTCGCTCGTAGAGATGCACGGCGGCCGGCTTGAGATCGAGAGCGAGGTGGGCCGCGGCACGATGGTGGCGATCCACCTTCCGAAGGTGTTCGGCGGCCGGATCATCGGGGATGACGGCGAGGCCATCCCCCACGCGGCGGAATAGGGCGGGTTAGCCCAGCTCCACCAGCACCTCGTCCGCCGCCACGCTGGCCCCCGCCGCCACATGCACTTTCGCGACCACGCCGTCCCGTTCGGCCCGGATGATGTTTTGCATCTTCATGGCTTCCACGACCGCGACGCCTTC
Source organism: Caulobacterales bacterium (assembly GCA_044370335.1). Taxonomy (GTDB): domain Bacteria; phylum Pseudomonadota; class Alphaproteobacteria; order Caulobacterales; family Aquidulcibacteraceae; genus REEB509. The sequence goes on along the minus strand of JBILVS010000005.1, from coordinate 20,584 downwards.
GCCGGCCTTGACTTCCTGACCAGGCTTCACGTCGATCGACACGACCAGTCCCGGCATGGGGCTCATGATAGTCTTTGAGGTGTCCGCCGGGACCTTTTCGGGGATTAATTTGTGCAACGCTGCGCCGCGGGGCGTGGTCACGATGGCGTTGACGCTGACGCCCCGGAGGCGGAGGCGATAGCCTTCGGTGCGGGCGGCGATCTTCACCGCAAAGGGCTTGCCGTCGAAGGAGCCTTCCATGACCGGCTGGCCGGGTCTCCAGGGGGACGCCAGGGACGCCGGCTTGGAGCTGTTGACGGTGACCACCGCGCCATCGTCGCCGGGCTTGACTGTGACCTGTTGGGTGTGGCCATCCAGAATGACTGCCCATTCGGTCCTGGCGCCGCCGCCGTTGACCGCGCCCGAGATCTTCCGAGCCCGGGCGGCCTGGACGCTCTGGGCGTACCCGGCGCAGGCGGCGAGCAGGCGGGCCTGGTCGTCGCGCGGGACGACGCCCTTAAAGCCTTCGGGGAACTGCTGCTTGATGTAGGCGGTGGTGAAGCTCCCGGAGCGGAACGTTTCCTCCTCCATCACAGCGCCCAGGAAGGGGATGTTGTCCTGGATGCCGTCGATCAGAAAGCGATCGAGCGCATGGGCCTGGGCGTCGATGGCTTCAAGGCGCGAGGGGGCGTGGGTGACGAGCTTAGAGATCATCGGATCATAGAACATCGAGATCTCGTCGCCCGCGCGGGCGCCGGCGTCGTTGCGGACGGTGACCGTGCCGAACTGGCCCTCGTCGGGGGGCTGGTAGCGCTTGAGGCGGCCGATGGAGGGCAGGAAGTTGCGGTAGGGGTCCTCGGCGTAAATCCGGCTTTCGATGGCCCAGCCGCTGATTTTCAGGTCCTTCTGGGCGATCGGCAGCTTCTGGCCGGCGGCGACGCGGATCATGAGTTCCACCAAGTCTACGCCGGTGATCATCTCGGTGACTGGGTGTTCGACCTGCAGCCGGGTGTTCATTTCGAGGAAATAGAAGCTCTTGTCAGCGCCGGAGGCGACAAACTCCACGGTGCCGGCGCTGTCGTAGCCGACGGCCTGCGCCAGGGCGACAGCCTGGGCGCCCATCGCCTCGCGGGTCTTTTTGTCGAGCAGGGGCGAGGGCGCCTCTTCGATGACCTTCTGGTTGCGGCGCTGAATGGAGCATTCGCGCTCAAAGAGGTGGATGACGTTGCCGTGTTTATCGCCCATCACCTGGATTTCGATGTGGCGGGGGGCCACGACGAATTTCTCGATGAAAATGCGGTCGTCGCCAAAGGCGTTCTTGGCTTCGGCCCGGACGGCGGGGAAGCCCTCTTCGACGTCCTTGCGGTTTTCCGCGACCCGGATTCCTTTGCCGCCGCCGCCGGCGGACGCCTTGATCATGACGGGGTAGCCAATGTCTTCGGCGATCTGGACGGCGTGTTTGACGCTTTCGATCTCGCCGATATAGCCAGGCACAGTAGAGACATTCGCCTTAGCGGCAGTCTTCTTGCTCTCGATCTTGTCGCCCATGGCGGTGATCGCGTGTGGGTTCGGGCCGATGAAGACGATCTTTTCGTCCAGCAGGCGTTGGGCGAACTCGGCCTTTTCTGAGAGGAAGCCGAAGCCCGGGTGAACCGCCTGGGCGCCGCTTTGGCGGACGGCGTGGACGATCTTGTCCATCACCAGATAGGATTGGGCGGCTGGGGCCGGACCAATGAATACGGCCTCGTCCGCCAACTCGACAGCCATGCTGTCCCGATCGGCCTCGGAATAGACAATGGCAGTCTTGATCCCCAGCCGGCGGGCCGTCTTGATGATCCGCACGGCCACTTCGCCCCGGTTGGCGATCAAGATCTTGTCGAACATCAGCCCCTCGTTTGTTCGCCGTTTCGCATGGCCGCCTGAGCGGACCCTCTCTGGCGTGGCATGATTCAGGCAGAGGCTTTTGCCATAGCGGCCTCAGAGCCCCCCTGCAAATCCGTTCCGCCCTTCAAGGGAGTTGAAAGGCGAGGTTGTTGTGGGTTGGGCGCCGCTTTTGGAGGCGACGATGCTGGGATCAAGGCGGAGATTGGCGGCGGCGGCGGCTTTGGGCGCTCTTTTGGCCGGATGCGAACCGCCGGCTTCGGCGCAGGCGGAGCCGGTTTCCGCCGCCGGTTTGGGGTTTCCGATGCAGCGTTGCGTCAATCTGGGCAACGCCTTGGAAGCGCAAGTGGAAGGTAGTTGGGGCTATGCTGTCCGCAAGGAGGATCTCGTTTTGATCGCTGCAGCGGGGTTCGATGGGGTCCGCGTGCCGGTGCGGTGGGATCCGCATATGGGGCCGGGCCCGGCATACGCCATCGACCCCGTGTGGATCGGGCGGGTGCAGGAGGTGGTCGATCAGGCGCTGGCGGCGGGGCTCATGGTCCAGCTCAATGTTCACCATTTCGAGGGCCTGGTGGAGAACCCGGGGAGTGCTGAGGAGGCGGCCCGGTTCGTCGCGATCTGGCGGCAGATCGCCGAGCGTTTCCAGGGGTATGACGGGCGGTTGATGTTTGAGCTTTTGAACGAGCCCTTCGGCGGCCAATGGACCAATGAACGCCTGGAGCAATTGCACAGGGCGGCGCTGGCGGCGATCCGGCCGACCCATCCTGAGCGGCTGGTGATTTTGGGGGCGATCCGCTGGAACAGCCTTGAGGGCTTGGAGGGATTCGACGGTCATCGGGGTTATCGTCCCCCCGGCGACCCCCATGTGGCGCTGACCTTCCACAGCTATTTCCCATACGAGTTCACCCATCAGGGGGCAGATTGGCTTGGGGCCGATGCACCGCGCTGGGACCGGGCTTGGGGCACGGCCGCCGATCGGGGCGAGCTGTGGGCGGACGCGGGCCGGGCAGCGGCCTTGTCCCGGGCCGCCAGTCTGCCGATCCAGTTGGGGGAGTTTGGCGTCATTACGGAAGCGCCCCTGGCGGAGCGCCTGGCTTGGCTGCGGACGATGCGCGAGGCCATGGAAGCGCAGGGGGTCGCCTGGTGCGTCTGGGACTTCGGGGTCGCGTTCGCGGTTTATGATCGTGAGCGGGAGGATTGGATCCCCGGCGCGCGGGAGGCGTTGGGGCTGCGGCCGTAAAGGGCCGGGGCCTCTGCGGCCCGCCACAGGACCAAGACGCCTGTGTGTTGGGGGGCCTGGTGGCCGAGGTGACGGCCTTGGTCGGCGTGGGCATGGCCTATGCCGGCAAGGACCGGGGCGAGCCTTGGCTGCTCAGCCATTACCACAATCAGATCAACATCTTCTGGAAGGCGCTGTTTTACAGCGTCATCGGGTTTTTGCTGACCTTTATCTTGACCGGCGGCCTGATCCTGCTCGGCGGGCTGATCTGGTCCGTGGTGCGCACGGAGAAGGGCATGCAGGCTTTGGCCCGCAACGAACCCATCGACCGTCCCGGCAGCTGGGGGTTTTAGGGGGCGAGCCCAGATTAAGCCGCGTTCCGCTTCTCAAGCCGGCTGACCAGCTTTTCCTTCCACACCCCCGGCGCGCCGGCCTGCACCGCCAAGAGTTTCGCGCGGCGGTAATAGAGGTGGCAGTCCACGTCCCAGGTGAAGCCCATGCCGCCGTGGACCTGGATGTTTTCCTTGGCCGCCAGGTGAAAGGCTTCGGTGGCGGCGACGCGGGCCTGCGCGGCGGCAAGCGGCAACTCGGGGGCGTCGGCGGACAGCGCCCAGGCGCCATAGTAGGCGTTCGACCGGGCGACCTCGATGGCGACGTACATGTCGGCAAGCTTGTGCTTCACCGCTTGGAAGGAACCGATCTGGCGGGAGAAGGCGTAGCGGTTCTTGGCGTAATCCACCGCCATGTCCAGGCAGGCCTGGGCGCCGCCGATCTGTTCAAAGGCCAAAAGCACCGCGGCGTGGTCGAGGATCGACTCCGTAAGGGCCCAGCCTTCGCCGGCTGGGCCGACGCGCTCGGCCTTGGCCCTGTCAAAGGCGATCTTGGCGTGGCTGCGGGTGGGGTCGAGGGTTTTCACTGTCGTCCGCGTCACGCCGGGGTCGGTCAGGTCCACCAGCACCAGCGAAATGCCCGCGCCTTCTCTGGCGGCGACAAGCGAATGGGTCGCGACATCACCGTCCGCCACCGGGATTTTCACGCCGGTCAAGGTCTGGCCGTCAAAACCGCAGCCGATGCTCTGCGGGGTCGGGGCGCCGGGGCCTTCGGAGACCGCCAAGCAACCGATGGCGGAGCCGTCAGCGATCTTGGGCAGTATCGCGGCTTTCTGGGCGTCCGACCCTGCGAGCAACATGCCTTCGGCGAAGAGATACACGCAGGATGCGAAGGGCGTGGGCGCCAAAGACCGGCCCAATTCCTCGGCCAGAACGCACAACTCCAGCCGCCCCAGCCCAAGCCCGCCCTGTTCTTCCGGGATCGCTGCGCCCAGCCAGCCCATTTCGGCGATGGCGGTCCAAAGGCTCCGATCAAACGGGACCGCAGCGTCATCCAACACCGCGCGCACGGCCTTGATCGAGGCTTTGTCGGCGAGGAACTTCCGAGCCTGGTCTTTCAGGCTCTTCTGGTCGTCGGAGAAATCGAAATTCATGGCCGGCCCTGTCGCAAACGGTGCTGTCGTTTGACGAAGAGATAAACCGGTCTTTGGGTTCGGCGAAAGCCTGACGCTGCGTCAGCTGCGGGTCAGTCCGGCAGTCCCGCCTGCAGGCGGCGCCGCATATAGGCCTGGGTCGCGTCGGGCTGGGCCATCATCAGTTCCTCAAAGCCGAAGGCGTCCTCGCCCTCCCGGTCGGGGATGAAGGGCGCAGGGGCTGCGGCTATAGGCCCAAAGCGCTGAGCGAACGTGGCTTTCAGTGCCTCGTCCGCCTCTTCGCGGCTGACGCGGACGCCCAGGTCCCAGAGGCTCGTGACGCCATGCTGGGGGCTCGCGATCCCGCAGGGCACGATGCCGCCGAAATGGCTGAGATCGGGGTTCACGTTCAGCGCTACGCCGTGGAAGCTCACCCAGCGCTTGAGCCGCACGCCGATGGCGGCGATCTTGTCCTCCCGGCCGCCACCGCGCGTCACCCAGACGCCGACGCGGCCCTCCGCGGCGAACGCCTCAACGCCCAACCGGGCAAGGGCCGCGATCAGCCAACCTTCAAGCCCCTGTACGAAGGCGCGGACGTCTCGGCCGCGGCGGGTTAAATCCAGCATCACATAGCCGACGCGTTGGCCCGGCCCGTGATAGGTGAATTGGCCGCCCCGCTCGGTCCGGAAGACGGGGAAGCGTTCGGGCGTCAGAAGGTCGGTCTCCTTGGCGCTTACGCCTGCGGTGTAGAGCGGGGGATGCTCCAGCAACCAGACGAGCTCCGCCGCCCGACCGTCCACGATTGCGGCGGCCCGAGCCTGCATGGCGGCCAAAGCGGCAGGGTAAGGGGTGCGGCCGGGACTGACGGTCCAGCCGACGGGCGTTGCGGATGCGGTGGCGTTCACCAGTGATCAATCCTTTAACGCCCCTGTAAGGGGCAGCGCAGCGATTATCGCTGCCTGTGTGAGTCGAAATGTAGGCGATACTCCTATGGAAAGAAGCCAAGTTCATGCCGTGAAAGTGGAGCTATCGGTCCTTCTAGGGCGGTCCTCGCTGCCAATGCGCCAGCTGTTGCGGATGGGCCGGGGGGCCGAAATCGCGCTCGACACGCGCGAAGGGGACGAGCTGTGGATTCTCGCCAATAACCACCCGATCGCTCGGGGTGAAATCACGATCCGGGATGATCGGCTCTGCATCACCATCACCCGGGCGGCGGACGTGAACGAGTTTTTCGCCGCGGCTTGAGGGGGCGCGGCTTATCTGCGCGGCCCCGATGGCGCCCCTGATAAGGGTGTGTTAACCACAGCCGATAGAGCAGCGGACAAGGGACGGGAATCGCAGTGGCTCGGCGGTCCAGACCGGCAGGCTTACGGCGCGCCTGGGGCATCGCCCTGTGGCTTCTTGGGGCTGTGGTCGTGCTCGCGGGCATGGTGCAATTGACCCTGCTGGTTCTGAGCCAAGAGCGGGTTGTGGCGCAGGCGATCCGCAATGCAGGGCCGCCGCCGATCGCTGTTCTTGAGGACGCGGCGCTGCCTGAGGGCGGGTTCGCTGCCGCTGATCCCGCCGCTTATCCGGACAAGGCGCGCAACGCGGCGTCCCCTTGGGGGTGCGCCGCTTTCGACCAGGATGCGTCGACGCCGCCGCCTTTGGCCGACGCCACGGTTGAAGTGACGCTGAGCCCGCGGGGGCCGCGGCGGGATCTTGTGGGCTATCGGCTGGTGGCGGGCGAGGCGACGGACACGCTGATCCCGGATCTCAGCTATTTCACATCCTGCCTTGAGACGGGCCGCCCCGAACAAGTGATCGATGCGCCGGCCCGGCGGTCAAGCCCGGCGTTCCCGTCAAGTCGGTGGTCGATGGACGCGGTAGAGCTGGACGCCGCGGTGCGGCTTACGGATGCGGATGCGCGGCCGTCGCGGCTGCGGATTGAAGTGGCGCGGTCGGCGCCGGATCTGAGCCCCTATGTTGAGGCGCTGCCTGTGGCCGAGCCGTTCGGCGCGGTCTGGCTGTTGGATCACAGCGCGGCGGCGGTCTCTGAGGTGCGGGTGATGGGCCGACTGGCGCCGGCCCGCTGTGAGGGCTTGGGGGAGGCCGGCGCGCCAGCCCGGTTCGAGCGCTTCGCCTATGATGCGGACGTGGTGGGAGAGGGCGAGCCTGCGCCCCTGATCGATCCTCGGCGGCGGTTGTTTGATCTCTCGGCGGGGCTTGCGGCGGTGCCGGAAGCGGCGGCGATGGCGGCTTGGCGGGCCTGCGAAGGGCCGGACTGCGAGACCCACAGCGCGTTCATGGCCCGGAACCAGCCGCTGGCGGCGGCGGGGTTCTGCGATCTGGAGGGTGGGGCGATCTGGCGGCTGCGGCTTGACGCGCGGCTGACCGCGCCCAACGCCGCGGATCCGGAGAGGCCTTATGTCTCCTTGCTGTCGGCGCTGCTGCCATTGGAGCCGCCCGGCCCGTTGACGGCGGCGCCTGTTTATCGGGCGCCGGCGGCGGGGGATGTGGGCCTGCGGGCGCAGGGCCAAGCCTACGCCATCGCCACCGCCCTGCCGGAGGCGCCGCGGAACGGCGTTTACACGGTGCGGCTGCGGCTCGCGGCGCCTTCAACTTCCAACCATCTGTTCCGGATTGTGGCGCTGGATGAGGCCGGGACGCCTTTGGGCGCGAGCCGATGGACGCATCTGCTGGCTTTCGTACCACAGGCGGCGGCGCCCGCGCCGGTGGCGGCGGCTGTCAGTCCGACCCCGCCAATCACCCCGGCGGCCGCTTCCGGGCGGGACGCCTTCGCCGCGGCTGAACCGAGCGCAGAAACCCCCCTTCCAAACCCGTGACGAACCTGCTAGGCGAGCGACCTTCGCCCATCAACGTGCGCTCGTGGCGGAATTGGTAGACGCACCAGCTTGAGGTGCTGGCGGGTAACACCGTGGAGGTTCGAGTCCTCTCGAGCGCACCAGTCTTTCTGACGCCCCTCGCGTCCGTGAGTTTTCGGCAATCCGAACACTGTGAGTTTCCCCCTCGCGGGGGGTGAAGGCGGCGCCTTGCTCAACCCCCTTTTCAGCCGCGGAGCGGATAGGCCTCTTGGCGGCGAAAACGCAACACCGCTAGGGAGAGGCGCGGAACAGACTGAGCCGCTTAGGAAGGAGGGCGTCATGGCCGGTAACGAGCAGACGACCCGGCGCCCCGAGGGGCTCGCACGGGACCCGCATTTCATCGCCAGTCTCGTCGGCGCCGCGGGGGACCGCGACGCGCCGTTGCTGCGGCGGCTATTTGCGGGGCTCGGCGCGCCGGACGTGGCCGAAGCGCTGGAACAGGCGCCGCCGGAAGCGGTGCGCACAGTCGTTCGACTGATCGGGGCTGATCTGCCGCCGGAAATGCTCGCCTTCCTGCCGTGGGATTTGCGGGAAGAGGTGCTGGCGCTTCTGCCGCCTGAAGTCGTGGCGCGGGCGCTCGGGGAACTCGACACTGACGACGCGGCGGCGGTGGCGGCCGACATCGCCGAGGACCGGCTAGACGCGGTTCTGGCGGCGGCGGACCAGGACACGCGGCTTGCGGTGCAAGAGGCGCTGTCGTTCGACGAGGAGACCGCCGGTCGCCTCATGCAGCGGGAGTTCGTGGCCGCGCCCGACTTCTGGAACGTGGGGCAGGTCATCGACAAGCTGCGAGCCTCCGCCGACGACATCCCGGATGTGTTCTTCGAAATCTACGTGGTCGACCTCGCCATGCGGCCGGTGGGCGCGGTTCCGGTGTCGCACTTTCTGCGCACCCCGCGGGACACTCCGCTGAAAGCCATCATGAATGCGCCGCAGGCCCTGATCCGGCCGGAAATGGACCAGGAAGAGGTGGCGGTGCTCTTCCAGAAGTATCACCTCACCTCTGCGCCCGTGGTCGACGACGCGGGGCGGCTCACGGGGATGGTGACGGTGGACGACATCGTCGACGTCGTGACCGAAGAGAGCCAGGAAGACTTGTTGAAGCTGTCGGGCGTGGGCGACGCGGGCCAGAATGCGGGCGTCTTCCGCTCGGTGCAGACCCGGGCGCCGTGGATCGGGGTCAATCTGGCGACGGCGCTGATCAGTTCGTCGGTGATCTCGGTGTTCGCCGATCAGATCGAGGCGCTGGTGGCGCTGGCGGTGCTGATGCCGGTGATCGCCTCGATGGGCGGCAATGCGGGCACGCAGGCGCTGGCGGTGGCGGTGCGGGCGATCGCGGCGCGGGAGCTGACCGGCGCCAACGCCACGCGGATGATCGTGCGGGAGGGGCTGACGGGGCTGTCGAACGGGCTTCTGTTCTCGCTGCTGCTAGGCGGGATCGCGTTCGCTTGGTTCCACATGCCGATGCTTTCGGTGGCGGTGGCGCTGGCGGTGCTGATCAATTTCACCTGCGCTGGCCTTGCGGGGATTTTGGTGCCCCTGGCCCTGCAGCGGGCAGGGGCGGACCCGGCGGTGTCGTCTTCGGTTTTCGTCACCTTTGTGACTGATCTCGTCGGGTTCTTTTCGTTCCTGGGGCTTGCCTCGCTAATCGTCTTCGCCTGAACGGCGCCGAACTTGCCTGAGAACGGCTAGGCGGTTCGCCTTTCGTTTCAAAAGGGAACACCGCCCCCACACCAGAGCCGGAGCGACCCGCAACCGCTACGGAAGGGAAGAGGTTCGCCATGGCCCTTTTGACCACATCGGACGCCGGCTTGCAGATGCTGAAGCGCTTTGAGGGGTTCCGCGAGGAAGGTCTCGAGCTGTCCGACGGGCAGTGGCTGATCGGGCACGGACATCTGCGGATGACCCCGCAGGCGGAGCCGCTTAGCCGCGAGCAGGCCCATCACGAGCTGCTCTTGGACCTTGTGCCCTATGAGGAAATGATCCACGCCCGGGTCACCACGCCTTTGACCCAGTCGCAGTTCGACGCCCTCGTGTCGTTCTCGTTCTCGATTGGTCTTGCTGCCTTTGAGCGCAGTGACGTGCTGCGGCGGCTGAACGCGGGCGATCTGATCGCGGCGGGTGCTGCGATGGACGCCTGGCGCAAGACGCGGCTCTTTGGGGACGCCCAAGTGCTGGACGCGCTGGTGCGGCGGCGGGCGCTGGAGCGCGCCATGTTGCTCGACGGCTCGGATGATCCGGTGGCTCCGTCAGTGCTCGTGCGGCCGCAGATCGACCACGCCGCCGCCATTCTCGGGGCGCCCGTGGCGCTTGCGGCGATGCCGGAGCTTGATAAGGCCTTGAGCACGTCGAAGGCGCCGGAAGAGCCGACGCTGGAGCCTCTGCTGCAGGACCCGGTGGCCCATCGTATTGCCACGATCTTGGCAAAAGAGCCTGCAACAGCTGCAGCGTTGGCGGCGCCGGTCGCCATCGCGACGGAGGATGAGCTGATGGATCGCGATTCCTCCGATGAGCCGGCCCCTGAGACCCCGGCGGCGGCTTCCGCTCCGGCGCCTGTGGCGATGGCTGCTCCGGCGGCGGTCTCTGTCGGCGCGGCGGGGCGGCCGTCCCGCTTTGGTCTCGCTATGGACACGATCGCTCTGATCGGGCTCATGCTCTTTGGGTTTGGGCTCATGGCGCTCGCCGGCCTTGCGGTGGCGCAAGGAGAAGCCGCCGGCGGCGGGCCTTTGACCGCGGCCATTCTCGGAGCGCCGGGCGCTTTGGCGGTGGCGATGGCGGGATTCTATCTTGTGAAGGGCAAGGACCAGGGTGCAGCCTGATCGGTCCCCTGCTTGAGCCGGGGGCCGGGGCGGTTTAAGCCTCGGCCATGCTGACCAATTCTCCCGCTTTTGATTTCGACCTCGGCGAGAACGCCGATCAGATCCGCGACCTCACCCGCCGCTTCAGCGAACAAGAGATCGCCCCGATCGCCGATGAGATCGACAAGACCAACAGCTTCCCCCGCCATCTTTGGCCCAAGATGGGCGAGCTTGGCCTGCACGGCATTACGGTGGAGGAAGAGTGGGGCGGGGCGGGGCTCGGCTATCTTGAGCACTGTGTGGCGATGGAGGAGGTCTCACGGGCTTCCGCCTCGGTGGGCTTGTCTTACGGCGCGCACTCTAATCTCTGCGTGAACCAGATCCGCCGCTGGGGCGCCGACGCACAGAAGGCCAAATACCTGCCTAAGCTGATCTCCGGTCACCACGTGGGCTCGCTGGCTATGTCCGAAACCGGCGCCGGCTCCGACGTCGTTTCGATGAAGCTGAAGGCGGAGAAAAAGGGCGACTGCTACACACTGAACGGCACGAAGTTCTGGATCACCAATTCCCCCGAAGCCGAAACGCTGGTCGTTTACGCCAAGACCGACCCGACGGCTGGCCCGCGAGGGATCACGGCGTTCCTCGTGGAGAAGGGCATGAAGGGGTTCAGCGTTTCGCCGAAGCTCGACAAGCTCGGCATGCGCGGGTCCGACACGGCGGAACTGGTCTTCGAAGACTGCGAAGTGCCGGAAGAGAACATTTTGGGGCCCCTCAATGAGGGGGTGCGCGTTCTGATGAGCGGGCTCGATTATGAGCGCGTCGTCCTCGCCGCCGGGCCCTTGGGCATCATGCAGGCCGCCATGGACATGGTGCTGCCCTACGTGAAGGAGCGGAAGCAGTTCGGCCGCCCGATCGGGGATTTCCAGCTGATGCAGGGCAAGCTCGCGGACATGTATGTCGCGATGAACACGGCGCGGTCGTATGTGTACGCGGTCGCCAAGGCCTGTGACGCGGGGCGGACGACGCGCAAGGACGCGGCGGGGGCGATTTTGTACGCGGCCGAGCAGGCGACGAAGGTGGCGCTCGAGGCCATCCAGGCGCTTGGGGGCAATGGCTATATCAACGATTACCCGACGGGCCGGCTGCTGCGGGACGCCAAGCTGTATGAGATCGGCGCAGGAACGAGCGAAATCCGCCGCTTCCTGATCGGGCGCGAGTTGATCGGTGAAGCCTGACCCTGCGTAATGGTGGCATATCGGTCCGGCGACTGTGTTCTCCGTCAATCGACTCGGTTGCTCCATGGGCGGGTTTCTTCAATCATCGTGTTGGCAATGACGGTGATTTGCCGAGCGACAGCGATGAGGGCGACCTTGGCGGGCTTGCCGGCTAGGGCCGTTTCCGACCTTTTGGAATCGGCCGGAAACGTCGGAAAACGCGCCAGTGTTAATCCTTGACCCCGTTGCGACGCTTTTGGCCGAGCCCGTATGGTCGCAACGTGGTCTTGGCGCATGGCTTGCTACTCGGCTTTGAACCCGCGGTCTGATCGAGCAGCGCTGAAAGTGGCAGGGTAAAGCGCTGCACGGACGCAAGGCCGTCCGCCATGAATGTGGGCGCGCGCTGGCCCGGCTCTGCTTTGACTGACATGCGGCGCCCCGCTGGCGAGACTGGCGATTGGTTAGCGGTCAAGTCCGCCCAATTCCGGCAAATCCACCACCAAAGTGGCCGCCCCGCAGGGCGCGTCAAACCACAATCCCGCCTAATAAAGTCACCTCAAAAGGACAGACCGCCGCAGGACAGGCCCCCGCAGGACAGGCCCCCGCAGGACAGGCCCCCGCAGGACAGGCCCCCGCAGGACAGGCCCCCGCAGGACAGGCCCCCGCAGGACAGGGCGTCGCAGGACAGGGCGTCGTGGCGCGGCTGGCCGCCGCAGGGGCGTAAGCTCCGTCCATGACCCGGCCCCAAATCGAATTCATCCAGGTCCAGATGCTGCCCTGGCGCCGTATCGGCCCCGGCCTCGCCCGCACGGACGCCGATTACAAGCTCCTCTCCCGCGACGCCGAAAGAGGCGCCTGCACGGCGCTGATGCGCTAGCTGCGCGGCTGACGGCGGGCGAGACCGGAACACCCCACGGCGGCGCAGGAGTTCCATGTCCTCGTCGGCGCCTTCACCCTCAATCGCCAGGATTATGACCTGGACGCCTCCGCTTATTTGCCCGCCGTTTGGACCCGCGACAGCATGAGCGCGGCGGAGGGAGCGGCGCTGTTGAGCTTCTATGACCGGGTGCCGGAGGCGCGGGCTGGGCTCGCGGCGACCGTGGAGGAGACCGGTGCGGGGCCGTTCTTCGATACAGCGGGACAGCTGTGGGACATGACGTTGAACGACCCGAACCTGAAACATCTCGGGATCAGCTGAAAGAACCTGCGCACCGATCCGACGACGGGGGAGCGGACGTTTCTGTCGCTTATCCTTCCGCAGAGTGCCCTGCTTGGCGGGCAAGGGCGTCAGGAAATGCACCCGTGCGTAGAAGAGGCTTACCTTATGTCAGGTTCGCTCGCCAGGCCGTATGGGTGATGCATCCGGACGCCTATTTCGGCGGCAGCCGGGCATTCCGTATGGGCCGTTTGGGGCGCGATGGGGGTGTGTGTTGTTGGTGCGGTTTGTGGGCGGGCGGCATGTGAACCAGGGGATGCTGGAGCCCGCGCCGTTTCGGATCGACCCAGCTTTTGCGATGGTGTTGCCGCCGGAGATGATGCCGTATGCGGCCGCCTTTCAGCCCGCGTCGGGGCCATTGACGCACGAAACCCCGCCGCGGATGTGCCGCAGTGGGGTTTCCATTGCCTTCGCCTTAACTTAGGCGTCGTCCCAGGGGGCGCGTGTTATACGCAAGCTTCGAAAGAAGAAGCCCAGTTTTTCCCCGTGATCGCCTGACGCGGATGACAATGAGACACCGGATCACCTCCTTTCCTATTGTTGGATAGATGGATGAATGCTTCGCCTTCGTGTCTGAATAAAGACTAAAGATCACGCCGTGTCAGAGCACTGTCAGCATGCTGGCGACCAGGGGATGCCGGACAATGTCGCTGTCGGTCAACCGGATCACCCCGACCTTGTTCGCCAACGCCTCCAGCTTCTCCGCAGCGACGCCTAAGCCGCTCAATTCGGGGAGGAGATCGGTCTGGGCCGGGTCGCCGGTGACGACCATGGTGGAGGACCAGCCCAACCGGGTGAGCAGCATTTTGATTTGGCCGTAGGTGCAGTTCTGCGCCTCGTCGATGACGACAAAGGCGTTGTTCAAGGTGCGCCCGCGCATGAAGCCGACAGGGGCGATCTCAATGAGGCCCTCGGCCATCAGGGCCTTGAGGCGCTTGGAGGAGAGCCGGTCGGTGAGGGCGTCGTAGAGCGGACGCAGATAGGGGGCGAGCTTGTCCTCCATCGCGCCGGGCAGAAACCCAAGGCTTTCGCCGGCTTCGACCGCAGGGCGCGACAAGACGATCCGGCTGACCTTGCCGCTCTCCAAAGCTTCCACCGCCTTGGTGATGGCGAGGTAGGTCTTTCCCGTGCCCGCGGGGCCCAAAGCTAAGACGAGGGGGTAGGCGTCCATCGCCGCCATCAGCGCCTTCTGGCCCTCGGATTTCGGCTTTACCGTTTTCTGCCAGCTGCCGCCGGAGGCGTCGTTGGCGGGCTCAAAGCCGCCCTCGACCACGTTGAAGCGCTTCTGGCGGCGCTGTGGCCGACTGGGGTCCTCGCGAGCGGGCAGAGCGTGCACTGTCGCGCTGGTGTCGCGGGTCGCGCGCCGGGTTGAGCGTTTGGCCATGGTCCCCTCCTTGCCGTGAGCGGCGGGTAAAAGCTGAGCGGTGGGCGAAAAAAAAGCCGCGGGCTCAAAGCCGACGGCGGGTGGATCGAAGAACTGACGAATCGTTTCGGGCGACAGAGGCGGCGGGGGCGCGCGCCGGCCCGGTGGACTTTCGAGGCGGGGATGGGGTCTGCGCTTGGCGGCCACCGATCTCAACGCTCCTTGTGCAACGGCTTGCGTTTCGCTGAGAGGAAGGCTCACTGATCCGCGTTAACGACGTCTGAATCGTCTTCGCGCCTGCAATAAAGACAAGCGCGCCCATGGAAGGACCGCCCCATGCCCGTTTACGCACTCGCCGACGCCGATCTTGAGGTTGAGGACGATACCGCCTTCTGGATCGCGCCCGGGGCGGTGCTGATCGGTCGCGTGGTGCTGAAGCGCAACGCGTCAGTGTGGTTCGGCGCGGTCCTGCGGGGGGACAACGAGCCCATCATCGTGGGCGAGAACAGCAACGTGCAGGACGGGTCTGTGCTGCACACCGACATCGGCGCGCCGCTCGTGATCGGCAGAGACGTGACCATCGGCCATCAGGTGATGCTGCATGGCTGCACGATCGGAGACAACAGCCTGATCGGGATCAAATCCACTGTGCTCAATCACGCCGTGATCGGATCAAATTGCCTGGTTGGCGCGCATGCGCTGGTGACCGAGCGCAAGGTCTTTGAGGGCGGCCACATGATCCTCGGCGCGCCCGCGGCCGCGACAAAGCCCTTGGGCGACGGCGCCAAAGCCATCATCACGGGCTCGGCGCAGCACTATGTCGACAACTGGAAGCGCTATCGCCGGGACCTGCGGGAAAGCCGGGTGGCGGTGGACTAGGATCGGCCCCGCCTGTCCCAAACGTGACGGAGGCGCGTTTCCGCATCGAGGCCAAGATTGGACCAAGCAAGTCGCCCGCGGTTGGCGTCCACCACCAGGAAGCGCTCACCCGCGGCGAGACCCGCTGCGATCGCAGCCCGGATCACGGCCACGGGGTGAGGCGTCCGCAGAACCCACAAGTCCCGCCCGATTCGGGCGCTGGCGCCGAACTCGATCAGGGTGGCCTCGACATGGTCTTCCCCGCCGGAGGGCAGATCAGCCCAGATCATCATGTTGGCAAGGCGGGCGTCCTCTTCGATCGCAGGGGTGTCGTGCAGAGGCGCCGGCGCGGCTTGGCCGGTGAGGCCAGCGTCTTGGGCTGGTCGCCAATCGCGGTCCGGCTCACGCGAGACAAGGGTCTGGGGCCGAACGCGGCCTTCGGCCACGAACGCATGGATCTGCGCAGCGCGGTATGGGCCATAGGCCTTGCCCTGCACCTGCACCCACCAGGCTGGAGCGTCTGCGGGGGGAAAGCGAGTTTGCGCCGACATTGCGATCTTTCCTGACGTAACGACAGGCTGGCGCTGCCGCGCGGCTGATCTAAAGTCGCGGGAGGAAACAAAAAGTAACCAAGATTTCGGGAGGATCGCATGGCGGGCTATGAGTTTGCGACGGTGACGCGGGAAGGGCCGCTGACCATCGTCACCATCAACCGGCCGGAGGTGATGAACAGCCTGCATCCGCCGGCGAACCATGAGCTTGCGGCGATCTTTGACGCCTTTGCCGCCGACCCTGACCAGTGGGTGGCGATCATCACGGGTGCGGGCGACAAGGCCTTCAGCGCGGGCAACGACCTTAAGTATCAGGCCTCAGGCGGGGCGATGAGCGTCCCGGCCTCGGGCTTTGCGGGGCTGACCAACCGGTTTGACCTGAACAAGCCTGTGATCGCGGCGGTCAACGGCATGGCCATGGGGGGCGGGTTTGAGATTGCGCTGGCCTGCGATCTCATCATCGCGGCGGAGAACGCGCTGTTTGCTTTGCCAGAGCCCCGGGTCGGCCTGGCGGCGCTCGCCGGCGGTCTGCACCGGCTGCCGCGGATGATCCCCCAGAAGCAGGCCATGGGCATGATCCTCACGGGGAGGCGGGTCCTGGCGGCGGAGGGTCAGACGTTGGGCTTCGTCAATGAGGTCGTGCCTGCGGGTCAAGCGGTGGAGGGCGCCAAGCGGTGGGCGGCGCAGATCCTGGAATGCAGTCCGATGTCGATCCGCGCTTCGAAGGAAGCCGTGCGCAAAGGCCTTGAGCACGCGAGCGTCGAAGCCGCCTACGCCGCCCAGATGAGCAATGAAGCCGTGCGCGCGATGTTCAAAAGCGCCGATTTCATTGAAGGCCCGATGGCGTTCGCGCAGAAGCGGAAGCCGGAATGGAAGGGAGCTTGAGGTCTTCATCCGGGGGCGGGGGCGGCGAACGGGTTTCGCACCGTTAAGCCGCCAGAGCACCGGCCATCCTGCAGGTCCTTTGACCACAAAGCGCGACAGAGTGTCATGATTTTGGAGCCTGGGATACGGAGCGGGGGCGCTCTCACCGTCGGTGCAGGCCCGCCGCCGTTAGACAGTTTCCGCCGTGATCTTGGGGGCGAGCGCGAGCCAAGGAAGCCTGGACCTAGACCTTTCGGACCGTCGCCGCTGGGCCTTGGTCTTTGCCTAAAGCCAGGGGGAAGGCCTCCCTGATCTCAGGGGTCTCCGCGGTCAAGGCTCCCGAAGAGGGGCGCTCCGCCTCACTCCACCCCGAGCTTCGCCTTCAAGAGATCATTCACTGCCGCGGGGTTCGCCCTGCCTCCCATGGCTTTCATGACCTGGCCGACCCACCAGCCAAAGGCCTTCGGCTTCTCTTTGACCTCAGCTACCTTGTCGGGGTTCTCGGCCATGAGCGCGTCGATCGCGGCCTCGATGGCGGCGGTATCGGTCACTTGGCGAAGGCCCTCGCGCTCCACGATGGCCCCCGCCGCGTCGCCGGTCCCCATCATCTTGGCGAAGACGTCCTTGGCGATTTTGCCGTTGATCGTGCCGTCGGCCATCAGGTCCAACAGCCCGCCGAGCTTCTCTGCGCTGACAGGGGAGGCAGACAAATCAAGCCCCGCCTTGTTCAGGGCGCCGAACAGCTCTTGCGTCACCCAGTTCGCCGCGAGCTTGGCGTCTCGGCCCTTGGCGACGGTTTCGAAGAACGCCGCCGCCTCGCTATCGGCGGACAGAACCCGGGCGTCATAGGCTGAAAGCCCATAGTCCGTCATGAAGCGCTTCTTCTTGGCGTCCGGCAGTTCGGGAAGGCTCTCCTTGATCGTGGCCACCCAGGTGGGGTCGATTTCCAGCGGCAGCAAATCCGGATCGGGGAAGTAGCGATAGTCGTGGGCGTCTTCCTTCGAGCGCATCGTCCGGGTTTCGCCGGTATTGGCGTTGAACAGGCGGGTCTCCTGGTCAATCGACCCGCCGTCTTCGAGGATCTCGATCTGGCGTCGGGCCTCGTAATCCACCGCCTGCATGATGAACTTGAGCGAGTTCACGTTCTTGATTTCGCAGCGCGTGCCGAAGGGCTCCCCAGGCCGGCGGACGGAGACGTTCACGTCGGCGCGCATGGAGCCCTCGTCCATGTTGCCGTCGCAGGTGCCGAGCGCTCGGACGATGGCCCGGAGCTTGGCGAAATAGGCCGCAGCTTCTTTGCCCGACCGGATGTCCGGCCGGGACACGATTTCCATCAGCGCCACGCCCGCGCGGTTGAGATCGACATAGGTCTCCGACGGCGACAGGTCATGGATCGACTTTCCTGCGTCCTGCTCCAGGTGGATGCGCTCGATCCGCACCGTGATCGGGTCTTCGCCGTCGGGCTCGACCTCGATCGCGCCTTCACCCACAAGGGGGTGCTGGTACTGGCTGATCTGATAGCCCTGGGGCAGGTCGGGATAGAAATAGTTCTTTCGGTCAAACCGCGACCAGAGATTAATCTGGGCGTTGAGGCCAAGCCCCGTGCGGATCGCCTGCTCGACGCAGAACTTGTTCAAGACCGGCAGCATGCCGGGCATGGCGGCGTCGACGAGGCTCACATGGGCATTGGGTTCGCCCCCGTAGGCGGCAGAGGCGCCGGAGAAAAGCTTCGCGTTGGAGCTGACCTGGGCGTGCACCTCGAGGCCGATGATCACTTCCCAAGGGCCGGTGGCCCCTTGGATGAACTGGTCGGGACGTGCAGTGCGGACGTCAAGGGCGGTCATGCGAACTTCAAACCTTGGCCTCAAGTGCGGGAATCCCCAATATCTAAGGTCCCCACCTCTTGGCGTCTACCGCACCATTTCAAACTGATCGCTTACCCCATCGAGGCTCCAGGTTCCAGTGATCCGGCGGCCATCGCGGCTGACTGTACCCTGATAGCGAACGGTGTGGGATTGGCCGCCGACGCCGTTATAGGTCTTCTCAAAACTCACCCGGCCATTGCGGACCGTGCCCTGAAGATCGGCCAACAGGAACGCCGCGCTCTGGTCGCCGAAGCCGTTGGGCTCGGTTATGGAGCCGGTGATCGCGCCGCCATCGTCGATGATGAAGGCGTTGAACGGGGTGACCAGCCCGGCGGAATAGAACACGCCTTGCCACTGGCCGCTTAAGTCGCTCGACGAATAGCCCATCACGTTGGGCGGGGCGGCGGCCTGGGCCGGGATCACGGCAGGGGCGGCGAAGGCGACTGCGGCGAGAAGGCAGGCGGCGAGAGGGCGGATCATGGCGGCTCCTGGTTGGCGGACCAGACGAGCTTAACGACCCTCCATTAAATAGATAGGGCCGCGGGGCGCCCGCCCGCGGCCCATCAAAAGCGGCGGTCTAGACAGACGATGCGCCGCTCCTGTTTCAAGGATAATTTAATTACCAGACCGAAAGTCCCACCCCGCCGTCGAAGGCGCCCACGGGTGCGGTGGTCTGCATCTCATGGCGCGCTTCTTGTTGGGTCGTGACCTGCTCTTCAACGCGGATCCGGACGACTTTCAGGCCGGGGCCGTAGCGGCGGAGCAGCGAACGCTCGTTGCACTGGCGACGCGCTTCTTGCGTGCGGCAGAAAACCGTGCCGTTGCGATACACAAGCGCTTCGCTGCGGGCGCAGTCGAATGTGCGACTTTGGTTCAGGTTGGCCGCGCCGTTCTCCCAGCGACCGATGGTGACGCGCATCTGCGTGCCGGCTATGCAGCGGAAGATTTCGCCGTCATAGCCCTCGGCGATGTCCTGCTCGCCGAAGGTCTGGGAGGCGGGGTGGGGCCTGCCGCGGTCGTCGACGCAGATGGCTTGGATCGCCATCATCTGTTCGGTGACGCGGGTCTCGGTGAGGGTGCGCGTCATAGCTGCGGAGCCCAAGGCCAAGCCCGCGCTGCCGTCGACGCCGTAAGTCGAGGTTCCGACATAGCCGCCGCCGCCGCGGAAAGTGAAGGTGCGGTCGTCGATGACGTTGGTGATGTTGAGCGTGGTCGCGTTATGGCTGTAGCCGCCATGGGTGACGATTACGTCCGGGGCCGGCACGTAAGGGGTCGGGACCGCCACGGTGGGGCCGCCGGGTAGGCCCGGGCCGCAGTGCTGACCGCAGCCGCCGGAGGGGCCTTGCGGGGTGGGGCCGCCGGTGAAGTTGGGGGCGCCGATCATCGGGCCGGGAATGGTCACCGTTGGGCTCGACGGCATCGGGCTGCCGCCCTGGCACGCCAAACAATCGGCGAGGGCCGAGCTGGGGGCGAAGGCCAAGGCCGCTGCGGCCAACATGTATCGCGCTGAGACGCCCATGGCGCTGTTCTCCTGATTGGTGCGCTCTTTCAAGCAAGTCCGGCGCCGCGCCTCCCGCTCTCGGTGAAATCGCGCCGGGCTGGGCCGGTTCTCGCGCCGTTGGGGCTGGCCCGATCCGCGCAAAGGTCGGGGCAGAGCAGAGGCTGACCCATGCAGCAGGACCACACCTTTCATCCCGACACGCGGCTTTTGCTGGCGTATGGCCGGACACTTGCGGGGCTTCCCGGCGCGGGTCGCCCGCCAAAGGCGCCGCACGTTCTGGATCGGCTGGCCATCGTCGAGCGCTGTGGGGACGGGCGCTTTCCTTTGCGCAGCTTCGGGGCGGAGCTCGTGGCGCTGTTCGGGCGGGATTGGAAAGAGCAGGACCTCGCGGACTTGTTCCTTGCGCCCGATTGGCGGCTGACAGCGGCTCTGTTTGGCGCGGCGGCGGAAGCAGGGGAGCCGGGGGTGGCGCGGGTGAAAGGCGAAACCGCCTGCGGGTTGACGGTGGGACTTGAGATCGTGGTCCTGCCGCTGCGGATCGACACGCCGATCGGGGAGCGCTTCCTGTGCCTGTTTCAGCCTTTGGGGGGGGAAACGTTTCTGGAGGGGCGGCCGCTGGTGCGGCTGCGGACCATTTCGCTGCACCCGCCTTTGGCCAAAGCCCCGTCGCGGATGCAGGTTGTGGTGCGGAACACCTGATGGCCGTCATCTCGCCAGTAAGGGAGTGACGCCCATGACCCTAAGCGATGCGCTCAGCCTTTTCGCTGATACCCGAGATCTAGAGCGTTTTTAGGCCGACCGGAATCAAAGGGGATTCACAATGCTTCCGAATTCTGATTCTTGATCTGTCGTCTTTTGCGATGGAGCGAGACGGCGATGGGCTGGGTTTCGGGGCAGGCGTATTCGGACGACTTGCGGGCGCGGGTGTTGGCGGCGGTCGATCGCGGCG
>JBILVS010000153.1:0-6173 GCA_044370335.1 Caulobacterales bacterium | reverse complement strand
TCCTGGAGTTGCTGGCCGGGCAGCTTCAAGCTAAGCAAGCCTTTATCGACGACCAGCGCGGCGCCCTGGACGCGGTCCAAGCCCTAGTCGCCATGATTGAGCCCCGCGCTGCCCTTGTTGATCAGAGCAGGCTGTCATCGACGAGAAACAGGCTTTCATCGACGCCCAGCGAGACACGATCGACAAACTGCGCGCCCGCATCGAACTCACCGAGGAGCGCGCGACGACCCTGGACCAAATCCGCGCGATGATCAGTGAGCAGCGTGATCGCATGATGGAGGATGTCGCGGCCTTTGAAGCCATGCGGCCCAAGCTCTCAAGGTCTGGCGGCGCCTAATCGCGTCCCGGAGGCTGGCACAGGCGACTGGCGACTTCCTCCGGCATGGCTTAAAAAGCCCGCTGCGCCGCAACATCAAGCAGCAAGGGATATTCCGATGGGCCTTTTTGACGTTTTGAACGCCTATCCCAAAGACACGCCGCTGATCCTGCGGGAAGGCGCGCCGATCATGGCCGCCGACATCATCGCCGAAGTGGATAAGGCGCCCTCAGGGCCGGTTCAGGCTGGCGATGTGGTGGCGGTGGTCGGCGATTTTCGCCCCGACTGCATCGCCCAGGTCATCGCTCTGATCGAGCGCAAGGCGATCGTCGTGCCGCTGTCGCCCGATACGCGACCGCAGCATGACTATTTCTTTGAGCAAGCCGGCGTGGATTGGGTGATCGAAGACGGCCGCATCGAGCGCGTTCGTCCGAAATCTGATGATCCGTTGCTGCAGATCATGCGCGATCGGGGCAATCCGGGCCTGATCCTTTTTTCGTCCGGCACCTCGGGGCGGCCCAAGGCCATTCTGCATGATCTTGTGCCGTTCCTAGCAAAATACGCCTCGTCCAATAAGACGATGCGGACCCTGACCTTCCTATTGTTTGACCATATCGGCGGCATCAATACCCTATTCTACGCGTTACACGCGGGTTCGCAGCTGATCCTGCCGACGGACCGCACACCGGAGAGCATTTTCCGCGCTGTAGAGCGTGAGAAGATCGCGCTTCTACCTACCTCGCCGACCTTCCTACGTCTGGCCGCCAACAGTCTGGACATGGAAAGCTTCGACCTGTCCTCGCTAAAGATAGTTACCTACGGCACCGAGGTGATGGAGGAAAATCTCCTGCACAAATGGAATGCGCTTTTGCCGCAGGCGGACTTCCGCCAGACCTACGGCATGAGCGAGCTCGGCATTCTCGCGGTGAAGTCCCGTGGCCGCGACAGCCTATTCATCAAGATCGGCGGCGGGGTGGAAACCAAAGTTGACGACGGCATTCTGAAGCTGAGAAGTCCTGGCCGCATGATAGGTTACATGAATGCTCAGAGCCCCTTTGACGAAGAAGGCTTCTACTGCACCAAAGACATCGTGGATGTGGAAGAGGACGCGGAGGGCAGCTGGTTCCGCATTCGTGGCCGCGACAGTGAAATCATCAATATCGGCGGCATCAAGATCGCGCCCACGGACGTGGAGAACGCTGTGATTGCCGCCGCTGGGGTGAAGCAGGCCTTGGCTTATGGGCGCGCGAACCCGATCACGGGCCAGCATCTGGAGCTAATGGTGGTGGGCGCAGGCGTGAGCCAACAGGCGGTGCGCGATGCGATCCGCGCCAAGCTGCCTGACAACCACCAGCCCGCGCGGATTAAGTTTGTTGACGAAATCCCGCACAACCACCGCTTCAAGCGCCTGGGCGTCGGCGCGATCGTGAAGGACGAGGGCTGACGCTGATGGCGATCGTTGATCCGATTGAAGGCTTTGGCCTGATCTTGCGTTGCGTGGAGGAGCGTGACGCTCAGTTCGCGCTTGATCTGCGGGCCGATCCCGAGCTGACTCTTTATCTGCCGCCGCTGACCATCACGGTGGAGCAGCAGCAGGCCTGGATCCGCGGCCAACGTGAGAAGCCCGGCGACTGGTACTTTTTGGCGGAGCGCAAGTATGGCGGTCAGCCCGAAGGCTTCATCAGCGTTTACGCCTATGAGCCAAATACGAACCGCGCTGAGTGGGGTCGCTGGATTTTGAAGCCCGGCTCACTAGCGGCCTGGGAGTGCGAGTATCTGATCCACCGCTTTTCATTCGAGGTACTGGGGCTCAATGAAACCTACTGCCGAACCATCACGCTGAACGATCGGGTGCTGAGAAGCCACGACCAGATGGGCATGGTCCGCGCCCAGACCTTGCCCGGTCATTTTGAGCTGCGCGGGGAGAAGTTCGATGCGGTGGAGCAGGTGATGACTGCAGCGCGTTGGGCCGAGGTCAAGGATGCGAACGCCGCGCAGGCCAAAAAGTTCGCCCGCGTCCTGGGGGTGCCCCGACGCGCCTAAATCTACTTGCGCTTGCCGCCGCGCAAGTAGCGCCAGCTGAAATACTCGAAATCGTTGGCCGTGCGCTGCAACAGCATATCAAGGGCGGAATCCGTCGCGGCGATGCGGTTGGCGATCCGGCGGTAGAGCTTGGAGCAGTTCACCATCCGATAGTGGGCCCCCATGAGCGCCTGTTGGACCCCGCCGACGCGTTCGTGGCGGATTTTGAGCTCCAGCCGAGGGGAGAGGGACGCGTAGTCGATTGCCTCGCACCAAGCCGCAAGATCATTGTCGGCGGCGAAGCGCTCGTCGGGCGTCACGGCTTCGCGCCCGAAAATCAAAGTCAGCGTGGCCGCGATCCGGATCGGCACGGCTTTGGCGGTATCATAGGTTGGCCCGGGGGCACCGAGACCCGAAAGGGTTGCATAAGTCTCGCGCGGCAAAATCGCCACGACCTCGCCTAAGGCGGTGTTCAGGCCCTGAAGCCATGCCAAGGCCGCCGGCAGATCGTCCTGATACAGTTTGAAGTCCACGATGATGGCACCGAAATAGCCGAGTGCATACAGCACGTTCGGCAGGTCGCCTTTGTCCATCGGGTAGTAGGCCAGGATAGAGAATTTGGGATCCAGTTGCCAGGTGGCCAACTCTTCAAAGCTGACATCCAAATGGATCGGCACATCGTCGGCGCACACTTTATTGGGAGCATTAAAGCGCGCCATCAACTGTTCGGGGGTTTTGGCCGGGCCTAACCATGCTCTGTTCGACTGCCCGGCCAGAATTTTCAGGCTGAGGGAGTCCGGGGTGGCGCGGCAGGCCTCCAGAACATCGCGGGGCAGGGCCTTCATCAGAACATGTACGCCTGCGAGCGGCCTGAACGCGGGCGGCATGGTGCGCGCGGCTTGCGCCAAGTCCGGGGGATGGATGGATTCGGCCATCAGGCTGCCCTCGCAGCGACAGTCAGGGCCTGTTGCAGATGGCGGCGCCAGTCCGTAACCGCGTTCTCGAAGGTGTAGGCGCTGAACACATCGCCCTGTGCCGCCTTCACGATCCGCTGCCTCAGCGCTGCATCTTGGATCAGGCTCTCGAGGCAGGTGGTCCAACTGTCAGCAGTGTTGTCGGCGAGAAGCCCATTCAGTCCGTGGGTGACACAGGCGCGATAGAGGCGAACATTGGAATAAATGCCCGCCACTCCGCAGCCGCCGTATTCGCGATACTTATTGTTGGTTTTCGAGTTGTGGAACACGTCGTCCAGCACGGGGGCGACGCCGATATCGAACCCGGTTTGATAAAAGGTCTTCACGAAGCGCTCATAGCTCGGGACCGGCTTCATCACGGCGACGTTGCGGCGTTTCGCCAATGCTGCGGGCGGCTTGCGCCAGAAGGTGACCTCGACGCGGTCGCCGTGGGTTGCGGTCACCCGCTCCAGCGCCGTTATCATCGCCCGCTCCAGGGCCGGATCGGCGGAGCGGCCTGTGGCGTAGGCGATGCGGACGGGATCGCCCGCGCGTTTGGGGCGCGGCTTCAGCCTGCGAATCAGGCCGCGGTCAAAATAGGAGCGGATCAGGTCCACCGGAGCGCCGAAGGCGATTGCCTGTTCGCGCAGGGCTTCAGAGTACACGCGCACGACATCGGCCATCTGGAAAAATCGTTTGAGGGCGTGCAGCCGAACGGGATCGCGGTGCCAGCGGCCCAAGGGAAGGCCGAGGCTGATTTCAAAGAAGTTGTCGTCGATCTCGTAGATCACGGCTTTGCCGGCCTGCCGCGCGCCATAGAGCGCGTCGAGATCCGCCCGTTCTTGGTTGCGATAAAACACCACCACATCGGACCAGGACACGTCAGCGACCTTCCAGTCTTGCGCCCTACGCACCCGCAGCGTGATCTCTCCAAAGCCTTCGATCGCAGCCAGAGGCCGCAACGCGCCGATTACCACCGACGGCATCAGGGAGGGGATAATCAACAGAACGCGCGGCTTTCCCGAGCGGTTCTGGACAGGGTGATCAGTTGCGGGGGGCAAGGGGGGCTCCTAGGCGGCCATGGACCGGCGCATATATATATCGCAAACGGACTCAGTGGGGCCGTCCGCGATGACCGAGCCGCGCTCCAGCCAGATCACCCGGTCACAGAACTCGTGGAGTGCTCCGATCGAGTGGGACGCCAATATCAGAGCGCGGCCGCGCTTGACCATTTGCCGCATCCGCTGGTTGGCTTTGTCGACGAAATCGGCGTCTCCAGCGCCCACGACCTCATCTAGGATCAGGATTTCGGGCTCAATGGAGGTCGCAATCGCGAACGCGAGACGGATGAACATGCCAGCCGAATAGGTCCGGACAGGCTGATACAAGAAGTCCCCGAGCCCGGAAAACTCTGCAATTTCATGCCGTTTGGCCTCGACCTGCTTCCTGGTCATCCCTAGGATCAGCGAGCGCAGCTCGATGTTTTCAAGTCCCGTCAGCTCCATTTCGAAACCAGTGCCGAAGTCGAGTAGCGGAGACACCCGCCCGACCCGCGTCACTGAGCCCTGCGTTGGGGTATAAATGCCGCTTGCGGCCCTCAGAAGGGTGGATTTGCCCGCCCCGTTATGGCCGATAAGTCCGATCCGCTCGCCGTCGCGCATCTCAAAGCTTACGCCGTTAAGGGCCCGAACGACCTTCATATGCGGCTGCCGTTCGCCGCCAACGATCCCCGCGCTCAAGAGCCATTTCAGGCTTTGCGCGTTGGCGTTCATCAGCGGGAAATCGAGCCTGACATTTTCGAAACGAAGCAAGACGGTCATAGCCAATACACCACCTTCTTCGCCCAGAGGACATGTAACAGCGCTGCTGTCAAAAGGAACGCCACGGTCACGCCTAGGGCAACCATATAATAGATCGGGTCCGCCCAATCTCCCGTCACCATCGGCGTCCGCACGATTTCGATAAGACAGGCCAAAGGATTGGCGGCTGCGACGAAGTGCAGCCCCCGTTCCTCAAGGATGCTCGCCGGATAAATCACCGGCGACACCACAAACAGGATCTGCAAAATGCTTTGCAGCGCCATCGGGATGTCGCGAAACCGTGCCCCCAGGAACGCCATCATAGAGACGGCAGAGAAGCTGAACAGGATCAGCATTGAGAGACCCAACAGTCCGCGCCCCAACCCAATCGGATCAAACCCCTTGAAAATCAACACGGTCGCGAGGCCAGTCAAAAGTCCGATCAGGAAATAAAGGGTCTGCGCTGCGAATGTGCGGTAGACAAACACCCCGAGCGGCAACGGCACCTGTCGGATATAGCCTTGCGCGTTGACGAAGACATTTCCGCCTTCTACCAGCGAACCCGCCATATAGCCCCAGATGGCGAAGCCCAGAGCTACAAATGGGATAAAGTCGCCGGGCGGCTGCCTGAACAAATTGGCCCAGATGAACCCCGCCCCAAAAGCAAACGCCAGTGACGGCACCACTAGCCACAAAATCCCGAGCTTCGAGCGCCGGAACCGAAGCCCCACGTCTAGTTCCGCCAGCTTTGTCCACAGAGGAAAGTACGTTGTGCCGACAACGAAGATATTGCCGTTCGTCATGCGTATTCGTCCTCGACAGGGCAGGTAAGAGGTAGCTTAGACGGCGAGCCTTGTCGCGCACTCAAGGCATCTGGGCGATACGCTCCAAGTATGCCCCGTACCCGCTTTTGAGCAGGCTCCGGGCCAATTTCAAAAGCTCTTCAGTGGAAATGAAGCCCATTCGCCAAGCCACTTCCTCGACACACCCAAGCCGCAACCCTTGCCGATCCTCAATCGTGCGCACGAATTCCGCCGCCTGAACCATGCTTTCATGCGTCCCGGTCGCTAGCCACGCGTAGCC
>JBILVS010000044.1:0-20673 GCA_044370335.1 Caulobacterales bacterium | reverse complement strand
ACGGTTCAGGCGATCAGGGCTTAGGCGATCAGGGCTTAGGCGATCAGGGATTAGCGGCGGGCTGGCGCAGCGGAACCGCGGAGTGGAGGCTCGCCTGCACCGCCTCAACGGCGCGGGCGTCCCGCAGGCGATCGATGCGGTTCCGCTCGTGAATGAAGGCGACCAAGTCTTCGCCCTCCAGGTTCGTGCCGACGCCGACGTCGAGGTTGGTCGGATTAATGTGATTGCCGTTGACCATCACTTCGTAATGCAGGTGCGGGCCTGTGGAGGCGCCGGTGGAGCCGACATAGCCGATGGTCTGGCCCTGCTCGACCCGTTGGCCGGCGCGGAGGCCGGGGGCAAACCGGGACATGTGGGCATAGACGGTCTCAAAACCGTCGCGGTGCTGCAGCCGAACATAAAGGCCGTAGCCGCCGCGGACATCGACCGCCTCGACCACGCCATCGCCGGCGGCCATGATCGGGGTCCCGACAGGGGCGGCGAAGTCGATCCCGCGGTGCATGCGAGTGTAGCCGATGATCGGATGCAGGCGGAGGCCATAGCCGGAGGACAGGCGGGCGCCGTTGATGGGGGTCCGCATGAGGGCCGTGCGGGCGCTGCGGCCGCCGCCGTCATACCACTCGGGCTCATCGGCGTCGCTGGCCTGGAAGCGATAATAGGTGCGCCACCCGCGGCGGGTCTCCAACGCGAGGAAAAGGGGGTCGCCGGTGCGGACGGTTTGGCCCTGGTCGTCATAGAAGCGCTCGAAGACGATCTCAAAGCGGTCGCCCTCGCGGATGTCGCGCTGGAAGTCGACATCGTAGCCGAAAACTTCGGCGAAAAGGCCGACTTCGGCCTCGGTGGCGCCCAAGGCGATGGCGCTCTCATAGAAGCTGCCCTGCACCACAGCGGCGATGCGGGCGATCTCAAAGGTCAGCGGCATCTGGACGGCGCGGGCGTTAAAGCCGCCGTCCTGCTCGCGGGAGACGGTCACCGCCTCCCCTGGGCTTGAACGGAAAGAGAGACCGGCCAACCGGACGCCGGCGGTTTCGCGCTGGAGGGTCAGGTCGACGGTCATGCCGGGACGAACGCGGCCAACTTCGAAGACGGCGCCGGCGGCGCGGAGGGCGGCGGCGGCCTCAGCGGCGGGGGCGCCGCTGCGTTGAAGGGCGACGGCGAAGGTTTCGCCGGGTTGAATCTCGACCGTGACCAGATTGGCGTCGCGGTACACCGCGACAAAGGCTTCGTGTTCGGCGGCGGCGGCTTCCCGCATCTGGGCGGCTTCCCGTCCGGCGCCGGTGAGGACTGCGCCCGCAGGACCGCCAAGGCCGAAGGCGGCGGCCGCCCACAGGCCAAGCCCCACGGCGACGACCGCGAGGCCCTGCGCGGGGCCGGGAGCCCACGGGGCGCCAAAAATGGGGGAAGCGGTTCCTGGCGTCATTCGTCGTGTCACTCTGAGGGCCAACGTCAGTCAGAACCGCGCTGAGAAACGGCGCGTTCAAGGCCTTGATAAACCAAGCAAGCCCTACACTGCCAGCCACCGCCCTTTTGAGGCGATCTCCTCGCAGCCGCGTTCACCCCTACCTTCGCCCCACAATAAGCGCTTTGTTTGTCGCCAGTGTTGCAGGGGGCAGGCATTCACCCGCCGCTTAACGCTTTGCCCCTTATAGGTTGGGCCTGGAGCCTGACTGTCAAGAGGAGCGCATTGATGGCCGACCAGCCCGGCCCAAGCCCCGGACGGCGATTGCCGAAAGTCGCGTTGGCTCTCGGCGCGGCGGCCTTTGCGACGGCGGCGGCCCTGTCGGCGCTATGGGTTTTTCGGGCGCCCCTCGCGGGATGGGCGCTGGACCAGTATTTCGAAGGCCGCTCGGCGCCGGCGGAGTTTGAAATCCGAGACGTCGGGTTCGGGGGGATCACCATCGAGGCGCTCGACCTGGGACCGGAGGCGCGAGCCGAAAGGGCTGAAGCCTTGATCGCTTGGGGGATCGGGGGGCCGCGGCTCTCAGGGATCGTGCTGCATGGGGTTGAGGCGCAGGGCCGGCTGGATGAAAGCGGCCTCAGCCTTGGGGCGCTGGACCGGCTGCGGCCAGCGCCGAACGGCAAGCCGTTCGCGATCCCGGCGCTGACGGTGGATCTGCGTGACGTGACGGTGCAAATCGAGACCCCTCAGGGGCTCGTGACGGCGGATTTGGCGGCGCAGGGACGGCTTCGCGGCGTCCTGAGCGGCGCCCTCACCCTGAGGTTCGCGCCGACAGAGGGGGCAGGCTGCGCGGTGAGCGCTGCCCTTTCCGGCGATGCAGACACCCTGCGGGCCGTGCTCTCGCCGGAAGCCGACAGCGCGATTGTCGTTTCGGGCATGGTGCGAGCCCCTTGGGATCTGGAGGGGATCGAAGCCGACGTGACCGCGGAAACCGCGCAGTTCGCCATGAGCGGGACGGAGGCCCAGGGCTTGCGCGCCGCCCTCGCCTATCGCGGTGGGCTGCCGGAGGCAGGCTCGACGCCGTTTGGGTCGTTGCAGGCGTCTGTGTCTGCGGCGCGGCTCAAGGCAGGGCCTTTTAGGCTGCGGGACGCAACGGTGGAGATCACGGCGCCGCTGACCGCGAGCCTGATCGGGGCGCCGTTCACCCTGACGGCGGATCAGGCGCTCGGGCTTGGGTTTGGGAGCGGCGCAGTGGCGGTGGAAGGCGCGGGCGTCTGGAGCCGCGACGGCGGCTTATCCCTGGAAGGGGAAGCGCAATTTGCAGGTTTTGGGCTCACCGCAGGGGGGCGGGAGCGGCTCAACGCCCTGTGGCTCAAGGCCCAGGGGACCCCGCTTGAGCCGTTGAGCGCGGCGGGGGTTTCGGCGACGCTGGGAGCGCTGAGCAACGGCGCTCTGACGGTTCCGTTCGGCCTCTCGCAGGACGGGGCGGGATTCATGGCCCGCTTTCCGGGCGCGATCACGCTGCGCGGCGGCAACGGGGTTGAGGGGGCGATCCTGCCGCGGGAAGCGGCGGTGCTGCGGCTTGGGTCTTTGGATTTCGCGTTCACGGGGGACGCGCGCTTGGGTGGGGCGGCGCTCACGGGGGCGCAGGCCAACGGCGTTCTGGGGGGCGCGTGGCGGGCGAACGGCACGCTGGCGGCGCAGGATTGGCGCGGCCGGGGCGCGGCGCTGCGGCACGAGGCGATCGCGCTGACCGCATCGGGAGGCAAAGGCGAAGGCTGGCGGCTTGCGGCGGAGGGACGGGCCACGGTGTCCGGTCCCCTCGCTGGGGGGGCGGTGGAGGGCCTCCAGGCGCGGCTGCGGATCACGGCGGCTTTTGCGCCGAACGGGGCTGTCACGGTCAGCCAGGCCGGGGGGTGCGCCCCGCTGAGGTTTGCGCGACTGGCTCTGCCGACGCTCGCGCTTGAGGCAGGGGCTTTGTCGTTTTGCCCCGAAGGCGGGGTTTTGGCGCGGATCGGCGTCAATGGCGGGCTGCAGGGTGGGTTCCGGGTTGAGCCCGTCTCGTTCTCCGGGGCGCAAGGGGACCTGCCGGCGGCGATCACGGTGGATGGGCTTGAGGGACGCTGGGGCGGGACGACCTCTGCGCCGCGCTTGTCGGTGGCGTTGGGCGCGGCCTCTTACGCGCTTGCGCTGTCGCCGGAGCGGACGGTGACCACGCTGGCGGACGCGATCACCGCGGAGGTGGCTTTGGGCTCGCTGTGGGGGGCGGAGGGGACGCTGACCGGGGTGCGCATCGCGGACCCGGCGGGGCCGGTTTCGATCACCGGAGCTGAAGGGGCCTGGGCCGCCGCACCACAGGGCGATCGGGTGCGCTTCACCCTGGCGAACGCCTCGGCTCGGGTGGCGGATCAGGCGGCGGAAGGGGCAACGCCGCGGTTTAATCCGATCGTGCTGTCGGAGGTTTCAGGGTCGCTGCTTCAGGGTTCGGCGGCGGCGACGGGGATGGTGTCGCTCGCCTCGAACGGGCGGTCGCTGGGCCGGTTTGACGCGCAGCATGATTTGGCGACGGCTTCGGGCTCGGGCCAGTTCACGGCGGCTGACCTGCGCTTCGATGATGGGCTGCAGCCTTTGCACCTCAGCGAATTCGCCCGAGGCGCCATCATCTGGATGGAGGGTGCGGTCAGCGGCGCAGTGAACGCGTCCTGGACGCCGGAGGCCCTGAAGGCTTCAGGGGAAAGTCAGTATGCGATCGATCGGATCGCCCTGCCCGCGGTGCCGGATATCCGAGGGGTGTCCGGCCGGGTGGTGTTCGACGATCTGCTGGCGTTCTCCACCCCGCCTGGGCAGGAGGTCGCGGCGGGAATCGTCAATCCCGGCGTCGCGCTGGAAGACGGGACGGTGCGTTTCCAACTGTTGCCCGGGGGCCGGATGGCGGTGGAGGCGGCGCAGTGGGATTTTGCCTCAGGGGTTCTGACATTGGATCCGACCGTGATCACGCTCGGCCAGGGGCGGAGCCTTTTGATGCTGCGCTTGAGCGCGGTGGATGCGGGGGCGGCGGTCCGGGCGCTGCAGATCAAAGACCTCATCATCGAAGGCGAGGTGGAGGGCGTGTTCCCGGTGCAGTTGTCGCCTTCCGCCGCGGTGATCACGGACGGGGTGTTGCAGGCGACGGCGCCGGGGCGGCTCGCCTATGTTGGCCCCGCGGGTGAAGGCATGGGCGGCTTGGCTCAGATCGCTTTCGATGCGCTCAGAGACTTCCGCTATCAGACGCTGCGGGCGACGCTGAACGGGGATTTGGCCGGGGATATTGACGTGGATGTGCAGATGGAGGGCCTGCATGTGGGCGAGGACCTCGATCTTTCGGAGATCATCCCTTTGGCCGGCGCCCGGGCCACGGCGGACGACGTGCCGTTCCACTTCGATATTTCCGTACATGCGCCGTTCAGGGAGCTCGTGAATACTGGCGCTGGGATCGGTGATGCGCGGCGCTATCTGCCGCGGGCGATCGAAGAGGCGACGGAGCCGGAGGCCGAGCCGCCGCTTGACCCGTCAGGACCGACCCCGCCATAAACGGCGCTCGGTTCTTTGGGCCGCACAGGAGGAGGATGAGGCGCATGGGCGCAAGACGTGTGACTGAGAGAGCGGCGACGGCCCTAGCGCTTGCAGCGCTCGCCGGCGCGGCTTCGGCCTGCATCCCGGTGGAAGTGCGGGTGCCGGAGCCGATCCAGATCGACCTGAACGTGAACATTCGCCAGGAAGTGGTCTATCGGCTGGAGGGCGAAGCGCAGGCGCTGCTGCAGGAACGGCCGGACATTTTCTGACGTTTTGGTGCGATGATGGCGAAGGAGGCCATCTCATGACGAACAAACCTTCTCTCTTCCGCCCTCCTCGCCTGCCTTGGCGCGCGCTGCTGGCGGCTTTGGGTTTCGCCATGGCGTTGGCGGCGCCGGCGGCGGCGATTGCGGATGAAGTCGTGGACGCGGCCCGGACAGCGGGGATCGTGGGCGAACAGGCCACAGGCACGGAAGTAGGCCTTCTGGGCATTCGCGATGAAGCGCGGGCCGACGCCGACCTGCGGCGCCGCGTGGCGCAGATCAACGGTGAACGGCGTCAGGTCTATTTCGACCGGGCGGCGCGGGTGTCGGTGGACGGCGTGACGGTAACGCCTGCGGAAATGGCCGCGGCGACCGCCTGCCAGCTTCTGTCAAGCCGGGTGGCGGTCGGCGATTGGTATCGCGATGAAGGCGGGACATGGCGGCAACGCACGGCCGACGCGCCGGTGGCGATTCCGAGCTTCTGCCAGTAATGGCTTCCAAGCGCGGGTCTTGGCTTGCCCCCGCCCTCGCCTTCGTGGCGCTGGGCGGGTTGGCCTTGGCGGTGGGGATCGGGGTTTATCAGACCTATCGGGACCTGGGGGCCGAAATCTCGCCCTTCGGCTGGTTCATCATGGCGGCGGGCAGCGTCTTGACGCTGGCGCTTTCGGCGCTCTTGATGGGGCTTTCGTTCTACAGCGCGCGGCGAGGATTTGACGATCGGCCGCCGCGGGATCTGAGTGAGGAGTGATCGGCGGCGCAGACCCTTCCGTCGCCCAGACCCTTTCCTAGCGCAGACCCTTTCCTAGCGCAGACCCTTTCTTAGCGCAGACCCTTTCTTAGCGCAGACCCTTTCTTAGCGTCTGGGACGAATCACTAAAGGGTGGCGTTTTCTCCGTTGCATGAGACGAGGTCGGTCCATGGAAGGGCCCAAGCTTACCGCCCTGATGGCGTCGCGCATTTGTCATGACCTTTTGGGGCCTGTCAGCGCCATCATCCAAGGCCTGGAGATGGTGCAACAGGCGGACAGCGGGAAAAACACCGACGCTCTGAACCTATTGGAGCACGGCGCCACCAATGTGTGGGCGAAGCTCGATTATTTCCGGTTCGCCTTCGCCAGCGCCTTCGTGGACGGAGACGGCCCCCTCGATGAGGGCCGGGCAGTGGCGGAGAAGCTGTTCTCCACCTTGAAGCCGAACCTTGTCTGGGCCGCGCCGGAGATGACCGCGCCCCGCGCCGCGACGCGGGTGGTGATGAATTTGCTGCTGATCGGCGCCGATTGCCTGCCCCGGGGGGGCACGGTGACCGTGGAAGCGGACGGCAAAGGGGAAGTGCGGATCGTGGCGCAGGGCCAGCGGGCTATGCTGAAGGCTGAAACGCAGCAGGCCCTGCGCCAAGAAGCGCCTGAAGACGGGTTCAAGGGGCACAATGTGCAGCCCTATTACACCGCCCTTCTCGCGCACGCGGCCGGGGTGACGCTTTTGGCGCGGGAGGCGCCGGAACGGATCGAGCTTGTGGCCAAAAGCCCGGCCTTTCAAACCGCCGCCGATATGAAGGCCCGTTAACGCGTCGGAAACTCCCGCGACGCGATGTTCAGCGCAATGACTCGCGCGTCGGTGGCGACGCTGGGGTCCGCTGGGATCTAAGACATGGATGATCTTCTC
The DNA here is from genome assembly GCA_044370335.1 of Caulobacterales bacterium. Classification (GTDB taxonomy): domain Bacteria; phylum Pseudomonadota; class Alphaproteobacteria; order Caulobacterales; family Aquidulcibacteraceae; genus REEB509. Next base: position 13,798 of record JBILVS010000044.1, on the reverse strand, counting down.
GCCGAGTTTCTGACCGAAACCGCGGAAATGCTCGAGGTAGTCGATACCGAGCTGGTGCGGTTCGAGCAGGAGCCTTCGAACCAGGCGACGCTGAACAATATCTTCCGCCTGGTCCATACGGTCAAAGGCACGTGCGGCTTTTTGGGCCTGCCGCGCCTTGAGGCGGTGGCGCACGCGGGCGAGACCCTTCTGGGCAAGTTCCGGGACGGAGACCTGCCGGTGACGGCGGATGCGGTGACGTTCGTCCTGCAGTCGATTGATCGGATCAAGGAAATCCTTGTGGGCCTTGAGTCGACGGGGACCGAGCCCGAGGGCGACGACAGCGCCATCATCAACGCTCTGCATGCGGCGGCGGAGGGCAAGAGCCCCGCGGCTTCCGCGGCGCCGAAGGCTGCGGAGCCGCAGCATCCGGTTGGACCCAACGGCGAAAAGTGGGACCCTGACCTGCAGCGCTTCCTGCGGCCGGGGGAGGTGTCTCTCGCGGACCTGGAAGCCGCCTTCAAGTCGGCGACGCCAGACGTGGCGGTTGCGCCGCCGACGGCGGCGGCGGTCCCTGTCGCCGCGGCGGCGTCTCCCCCTGCTCTGCCGCGGGGCGGCCTTGAGCTTGACGCGGGCGATGACGAGCAAGGCCCCCGGGGCGGGGAAGCCGCCGCGAACCAGACCATTCGGGTCAGCGTCGAGCTGCTTGAGCAGATGATGACCATGGTCTCTGAGCTCGTGCTGACGCGGAACCAGCTGATGCAGATGGTCCGCGCGATGAACGACAGCGAGTTCAAGGCTCCCTTGCAGCGGCTGTCTCACATCACGGCGGAGCTGCAAGAGCGGGTGATGAAAACCCGGATGCAGCCGGTGGGCTCGGCTTGGCGGAAGCTGCCGCGGATCGTGCGGGACGCGTCGAAAGACCTCGGCAAGAAGATCGAGCTGCGCCAAGAGGGCGAGCAGACCGAACTTGACCGCCAGGTGCTGGAGTACATCAAGGACCCCCTCACCCACATGGTGCGGAACTCCTGCGACCACGGGATCGAGAAGCCCGCGGACCGGGTGGCGAAGGGTAAGCCCGAGCATGGGGTTCTGAAGCTTTCAGCGCACCACGAGGGCGGCCACATCATCATCGAGATCTCTGATGACGGGGCCGGCCTGAACACCGCCAAAATCCGCCGGAAGGCCGCGGAAAAGGGCCTGATGACCGAGGCGGAGGCGGCGATGCTTTCGGAAGCGCAGGTGCAGCGGCTGATCTTTGCGCCGGGCTTCTCCACGGCAGATCAGGTGACAAACCTGTCGGGTCGCGGCGTCGGGATGGATGTGGTGCGGACCAATATCGAGGCCATCGGCGGCTCGATCGAGCTGTCCAGCGTCGAGGGCCAGGGCACGACCTTCCGGATCAAGATTCCGCTGACGCTCGCCATCGTGCAGGCGCTGATCCTGGGGGCTGCGGGGCAGCGGTTCGCCGCGCCGCAGACGGCGGTTGTGGAACTGGTGCGCGTGGGGCCGGAGGCGGAGCACCAGATCGAGGTCATCAACGCGGCGCCGGTCATGCGGCTGCGGGAGCGGATGCTGCCGCTCGTGTCGCTGCGCGAGGTGCTCGGGCTTGAGGAAAACGCGGCGAGCGTGCGGGAAACCCGCTACGTGGCGGTGATGCAGATCGGCGCGACGCGGTTCGGCGTCTTGGTGGACGATGTGCACGACACCGAAGAAATTGTCGTGAAGCCTTTGGCCAGCCTGCTGCGCGGGGCGCCGATGCTGTCGGGGGCGACGATCCTGGGCGACGGCTCTGTGGTGCTGATCCTTGATCCGAACGCGCTGTCGTCAGTGTTTGGGCGGGCGCACGAGGAAGCGCTCGCGGAGGCGAACGCCAATGCTTCGCGAAGCAGCCAAGACAATCGGAAGAGCCTGATCCTGTTCCGGGCCGGCGACGGTGCGGTGAAAGCGGTGCCGCTGACGCTGGTGACCCGCTTGGAGCAGACGCCGGTTTCGGCCCTGGAGCGGGCGAACGGGCGCGTGCTGATGCAGTACCGCGGCGGGTTGATGCCGATCGCGCACATGGCCGGGGACTATGGGTTCAGGACCGAAGGCTCGCAGCCGATCCTGGTGTTCACCGGGGATCACGGGCCGATCGGGGTCGCGGTCGATGAGATCGTGGACATCGTGCGTGAACCGGTCAACATTGACCTGTCGTCGGACATGCCCGGGGTTCTGGGCGCTGCGATCGTGCGCGGGGAAGCGACCGAGATCATCGATGTCGGCCACTATCTGCAGCAGCTGAGCCGGGAATGGGTCGACCAGCGGGGCTCCCAGCCCGGCTCGAAAGGCCGGATTCTGCTGGTCGAGCAGAACGACTTTACTCGACAGCTGCTAACGCCGCTCTTGGAGGCGGCGGGCTATAAGGCTGTGGAAGCGGGCGCGTTTTCGGACGCTCTGCGGCTCAAGGATGCGGGGGAGACCTTCGACGCGATCCTGGCGGACGTGGACGCCGACCCGGCGGGCGCTGACGCCTTCGCCGCGCAACTTGAGGATGACCCGGCGTGGCGAGATGCGGCGCGGCTCGCGCTGACCGGAGGAGCCTCCCCTGCCGGGGCCTTCCCGGACGCGGTGCGCAAGACCGACCGAGCGGGGCTGCTCGCGGCGCTCGACTACGCCATGCAATCGAAGGAGCGGGCGGCATGAGCCTGACATCGGACACCGACAGCAAGGAATTCGTCACCTTTCAGATCGGCGGCCGCCTGTTCGGCGCGCAGGTCCGGGAAGTGCATGATGTCTTCAAGCTGCAAGGCATTACGCCCGTGCCTTTGGCCCGGCCGGACATTGCGGGGCTTTTGAACCTGCGGGGGCGGATCGTCACCGCCATCGACGCGCGGCGACGCCTCGGGCTGCCGTCCGGGACGGGCGTCACCAAGGGCGCCATCGCCATCGGGATCGAGCGCGACGGGGAGAGTTATTGCCTGATCGTTGACGCGGTCGGCGAGGTGATGCGCGTCTCCACGGCCCAGTTCGAGGACAACCCAGTGAATTTAGATCCAACTTGGCGCGATGTTTCGCGCGGCGTTTACCGCCTGGAGAAGGGTCTTATGATTGAGTTGGCGCTTAATCGCATCCTCGACGCCCCGGCCGGGGCGCCCGCGCAAGCCGCCTAAAGGGGCATCAGAGCCATGAAAAGCTGCCTGGTCGTTGACGACAGCCGCGTGATCCGGAAAGTCGCCCGCCGCATTCTGGAAGACCTTCGCTTCGAGATTGAAGAGGCCGGCGACGGCATGGAGGCCCTGCAAGCCTGCCGCCGGACCATGCCGGACGCGATCCTGCTCGACTGGAACATGCCGGTCATGAGCGGCATCGATTTCCTGCGGCAGCTGCGCCAAGAGTCCGGCGGCAAGCGCCCGATCGTGGTGTTCTGCACCACCGAAAACGACGCCGACCACATCACCGAAGCCCTGAGGGCCGGCGCCGACGAATACATCATGAAGCCGTTCGACGGCGACATCCTGCAATCGAAGTTCTCCGAAGTCGGCTTGATCTGAGGCGCCGATGGGCTTCGCTTCGCCTCTGCGCCCGTCTGAGCCGGCGGTTCGTGTGGTCCTCGCCGACGACAGCGCCGTTGTGCGCGGTTTGGCGACGCGGTGGCTGACGGAGGCGGCGGGGATTGAGCTCGTCGGGACCGCGGTCAACGGCAAGGATGCGGTCCGGGTCGCGGCGGCGATGAAGCCGGATGTCATGATCCTGGACGTGGAAATGCCTGAGCTGGACGGCTTGGGCGCCATTCCGGAGATCCTGCGGGCGTCGCCGGCCACGCGGATTTTGATGGCCTCCACCCTCACCCACCGCAATGCGGAGGTGACGCTGAAGGCCTTGGCCCTGGGGGCGGCGGACTATCTGCCGAAGCCCGTGACGGGCAAGCTCGCCGGGGCAGCTGACTTTCAGCGCGATTTGGTGTCGCGGGTGAAGGTGTTGGGGGTGCGGCGAACGGCTCCGCGCATGGCGACGTCCGCGCCGACCGCCGCCAGACCTGCCCCGACGGCTTCAGCCGCGCCAACGCCTGCGCCGCGCAAAATGCAGGGCGCTGTGCCCGAGATTGTGGTTCTGGGTTGCTCCACCGGGGGGCCACAGGCGCTCAACGTGGTCGTTCCGGCGCTGGCGCGGAAGTTGAGCCAGCCGCTTTTGATCGTGCAGCACATGCCGCCGATGTTCACAGCGATCCTGGCTACGCACCTCACCAAGGCCGCTGGGACACAAGTGCTGGAAGCCAAAGACGGCATGCCCGTGCGGCCCGGCTCTGTGCTGATTGCGCCGGGCGACTTCCACATGCGGCTTGTGCGGCGGCATGGGGCGCTGGTAGTGGCGCTGGATCAGAACCCGCCGGTGAATTTCTGCCGTCCGGCGGTGGACCCCCTTTTCCAATCCGCCGCGGAGGCGTGCGGGGACCGCACCCTCGCGATCGTGCTGACCGGGATGGGCGCGGACGGGAAAAAAGGCTGCGAGGCGCTGATCGCCAAGGGCGCGGGCGTCCTTGTTCAAGACGAGGCCACCAGCGTCGTTTGGGGCATGCCGGGGGCTGTGGCCCAGGCCGGCCTCGCGCACGCCATCAAACCGTTGTCTGAGATCGCGCCCGCCGCGCTGGCGTACGCCCAAGGGAGAGGCCAGTTCGATGTTGCCCGAAGCTGAGTTCGCGTTCATCGCGCGGGAAGTCCGGATGCGGTCCGGCCTCGTCCTGACCCCGGACAAATCGTATCTGCTCGAGACCCGGCTCGCCTTGATCATGCGGCGCGAGGGCTTTGCCAGTCTCAAGGAACTTGCGGTGGCGGCCCGGTCTCGCCGGGACGAAAAAATGCTGTGGGCGATCACGGACGCACTCACCACGAACGAGACGTTCTTCTTCCGGGACAAGACGCCGTTTGATCTGTTCCGTGACGGCGTGACGCCTTCGCTGATCAAGTCGCGGGGGCCTTCGCCGCGGGTGCGGATCCTGTGCGCGGCGTGCTCGACCGGCCAAGAGCCCTACTCTCTTGCGATGCTGCTCGACGAGCTGCGGGAACAGGGCACTCCGATCAACGCCGAAATCATCGGCGTCGACATCTCCGACCGGGTTCTGGAGAAGGCGAAATCGGGCCTTTACAGCCAGTTCGAAGTGCAGCGCGGGCTGCCGGCGAAGCTGCTGGTGAAGCACTTCGAGAAGGTCAACGACATGTGGCGCATCAGCGACCGCATTCGGTCGGCGGTGAAGTTCCAGCGGTTCAACCTGCTCGACGACTTGAAGCCGCTTGGGCGCTTTGACGTCGTGTTCTGCCGCAATGTGCTGATCTATTTCGACCAGCCGACCAAGAAGAACACGCTGGAGCGGCTGGCGGCGAACATGCCTGAAGACGGGTTCCTGCTTCTCGGCGCTGCGGAAACGATGATGGGCGTGACGGATGCTTTCGAGGGCGTGCCGGAACGGCGCGGCCTTTATCGGCGCAACGGCCGCTGGAAGGCCAGCGCGGCGGCTTAGCCATCCACCACCCCGCGGCGCCATTCGGCGTCCCTGCGGGGCGCGGCGAGATAGTCGGCGGAACGCATCTCCATCAGCCGGCTGACGGTGCGTTCAAACTCAAAACTCTGATCGCCGGCGGGATAAAGCCGGTCGGGCTCGGCGTCTGCGGTGACGATGAGCTTGGTTTTGGCCTCGTAAAGCGTGTCGATTAGGATGCGGAATCGGGCGGCTTCTTCGCGCATCGACGGGGTGAGCTTGGGCACCTGCTCCAGGATCACGGTGTGGAAGCGCTCGGCGATTTCGAAGTAATCCGCCGCGCCCAAAGCCCTGGCGCAGAGCTCATCAAAGGTAAAGCGGGCTGTGCCGGCGGCGTGACGCGGGGCGACCAGCACCCTGCCCTGTACATCCAGTTCGCTGCGCTGCGGCTGGGCGCCGAGGGTGAGCCGCTTCCAGGCCTCGTCGACGGCTTCGTCTGCAGCGGGGCCCAAAGGGGCGTAATAAACGGGCGCGGCCATCAGGCGGCCCAGGCGGTAATCCTGCGGGCCGCTCAGCTCCACCACATCCATCTCGCGCTCGATAAGGGCTATAAAGGGCAGGAAAAGCTGGCGGTTGAGACCGTTCTTGTAGAGTTCTTGTGGGGCGCGGTTGGAGGTGGCGACCATCACCACCCCTTCGCCCTGGAGCTTTTCAAAGAGGCGGCCCAGGATCATCGCGTCGGCGATGTCGGTGACGGCGAACTCGTCAAAACACAGAAGCCGGGCCCGTTTGGCCGTGTCCTTCGCCACGGCGGCGATGGCCTGGTCCTGGCCCTCCCCGCCTTTGGCGCGGACATCGCGCATGATCTTGTGCGCCTGGAGCATGAAGGCGTGGAAGTGGACGCGCTGCTTGCGGCCTATGGGGGCGCTTTCGAAAAAGAGGTCCATCAACAAGGATTTGCCGCGGCCGACAGGACCCCAGATGTAGAGCCCGCGGGGCTGGGACCCCTTGCCAAGCCAGGCGTCCGGGTTCCAGCGGGCCAAGGCGTCGCTCAGCTGGGCGAGGCGCAGGGCGACCGCTTCTTGGGCGGGATCGGGGGCGAGTTCGCCTTCGGCGACCCGGGCCTTGTAGGCGTCCAGAACGGCAGGAGGTCGCGGCATCGGGCTCAGACTCAGGACTGGAGGTCGCGCTGGATCGCGGCGGCGGCGGGGCGGCCGGCGGGCAGCGCGCGCCAGGCGCCCTCGTCCCGCCAGATCAGGACCGGCATCGGCGCATCAAGGCCATTGGCCTCCAGAACAGCGGCGACCCTTTCGGCGCTTTGGCGAGCAAGTTCGCCATAGCCTTCCGCTTCGGCCGGGTCCGTGACCAGCGGCGGCAGGGGGCGGCCCTGGCGCCAGGTCTCGAAGTGGCCGGCCTCGCCGGTGCGGGCGACGACGGCGACCAAGGCCGCGGTTTCGGAGGGGGCGGGATAGGCGTCCGGCGCAAACAGAATCTGGGCGTCGAGGCCGGCCTGGGCCAGGCGCTCCAGGGCTTGGGCGGTCGCGGCGTCACAGCCCTCGCAGCCGACATGGGCGATCAACCAGACCGGATCACCCAAGGGGCGGCCGTCTTCTGTGGCGGAGCCGGCGAAGGGGGCGTCCTGGAGGGCGGCGATGAGGTCTTCCCGGTCATGAACGATCAGCACCGGGGCCTGCGCCTGGGCCTGGCCCAGCTGGAAAAGGGACCATTGCGCCCAGCAGAAGGCCGCCAGGACCGCGACAAGCAACAGCGCCAGATAGGCCGGCCTTTCGATATCGACCTTTTGGGTGTGCATCCGGGCCTGGTTCCTGAGGCGACCGTCAACGGGCAAGCGATGGCTTCTGCATAGCGACAGCCGGGGGCCCTGTCACGGTGGCGGCTTCTGCTCGGTCGCCTTTTGGGGGCGGGTTTCTCCACCCGATGCTGTGGCGGGCCTGGCGGGTTGCGCGCGACGATGTCCGGTTTTCCTAGCCCGGTCCATGTCCGCCTCTTGCCTTTGACCGGTTCTCCTGGTTTCAGCCGCCGGGCGGGTTTAGGCGGCCGATTTTTGGGTCTCCTCGATCAAGGCGCTGCGGTCGTCGAAGCAGGCCAGAAGGCGTGGGCGGTGAAAGAGGGCCAAGCGTGGGTCCGAGCCTTCATGGACGCATACGCTGGCTTTGACATCAAGGCGTCGATGCGTGATGGCGACCCCTGTTCGGCCGGAGGCCGGGAAAGTCCGCGATCTGTCAAGAACATCCAAAGTTCGAAAACCGGAATGGGCCCCAGCCCGCGAAACCCTTAAAGGGCCAGCCGCTTCTGCGCCTCAAACAGAGGGCGATCATAAGACGAACATGTCACGAACACAGATCAAACACAGGGCCGCGCCAAACACAGGGCCACGCCAAACACAGGGCCGCGCCAAACACAGGGTCACGCCAAACACAGGGCCGCGCCACATCAGGCGCGCAAAACCCTCATGTCCCCTCGCAAACGCAGGCGCCATCCACACAGGACATATCCTGTGTCACTGACACGATGCTGTAGCAGGCCTCGCGCGTCACAAAGGGATCATCTATGGTGGCGGCAAAAGGCCTTCGTCTGATGACCCACTTCGCCCCTACGGCCACCGCTTTGACCCGCGCCGATACGGTCAAGCACATCGTGGATGTGCTTATCGAAGAGCGGGCGCCGCTGTTGTCATCGAGCTGGTTCTGGCCCTTGGTGCGGCCGCCTTTGTACCAAATCCTCAACTACCAGAAGGCCCGGGGCATGGCCGACGCCATCCGGGTGATGGGCGGCCAGGAGGCGATGCGCTATCTGAGCCGGCTGTTGCGGCTGCAAATCAGCGTGACGCGGGCGGAGCGGCTGCGCCGGGAGGGGTCGTTCCTGATCCTTGCCAACCATCCGACAGGGATCACCGATGGGATCGCGATGTATGACGCGGTGGTCCCCACCCGGCCGGACGTTCTGTTTTACGCCAATTCGGATGCGCATCGGGTGTGTCCGCGCTTCGATGAGGCGCTGATCCCGGTGGAGTGGGTGCCCGAAAAGCGATCGCGGGAGCGGACGCGGGTGACGCTGAAGATGACGGCGGAAGCGGTGAACGCGGGCAAGCCGATCATGATTTTCCCCGCCGGCCGCCTCGCCCGGTTGTGGCAAGGCCAGCCGACGGACCCAGAATGGCAGTCAACGGCGGTGAGCTTGTCGCGGAAGTACGCGATCCCGATCGTGCCGGCGCACATCACGGGGCCTTATGCGACGCTGTTTCACTTCTTCAACACGTTTTCCAAGGAGTTGCGAGACATCACCTTGTTTCATGAGCTTCTGAACAAGGAAGGCCGGGCCTATCAGCTCGTGTTCGGGCCGGACATCACCCCAGACCAGATCGCCGAGGCGGGCGACGGGGTGAGCGCTTCGCGGAAGGTGAAGCACTATATCGAGCGCGTGTTGCCGGGGGCGCCGGATGCGGCGTTTGACCCGCGCGGGCCGGAGTGCGCGTTCCGCGATCCGCCGAAGCCCGGGGAGCCCGCGCGGTTGGATTGAGGGGCGGCCATCGGGCGCCGACTGCACTCCTCTCCCTTCGAAGAGGGAGAGGGCGTCTGGTTCATCGGGCGCGGGAGACCGGGCCCCAGTCTTTGCGGCCGCCAAGGCCGGGGTGACGGCTCCTCGACAATGGGAGGCTCGGGCATAGAAGATGGCTTCCCGGGTTCGGGCTGCGCCCGCCCCGGTGATGGGGAGGCCCACCCCTCGGCGTTTCACCCCACACTTCCCCTGTTTCATCCCACCCCCTGCCTCCTCCCTTTAGGGGAAAGGAGGCCGGGCGCCGCCGCTGCATTGTGGCGCTCAGTAATCGCGCTTGGCCGCCTCGGCCAGACGGCGCTCGTTGGCGAGCTTGCCGCCGATCTCGCCAAGGCGGCCGGCCATGACCAGACCCAGCGCGTTCATCGCCTTGCGACGGGTTTGGGTCCAGCGGCTCTTGGCGACGACGGTGGGCTGTTTCGTCCATTCGTGGGGCGTGAACGGCGCGACAAGGCGGAACACCGCTGAGCGGCCGCGCAAGACCCCCTCCTCTTTCCAAGCGGCCTCGCCGCGGAGGAAATCGACGATCATCGCGCCGGTCCAGAGATCGACGTCGTCGATGATCATGACGCCGCCGACCTTCAGTTTCGGGGCGATGAACTGCCAGTCGACGGCGGGGATCGGGAAGCCGTGGCCGCCGTCGATGAGGGCGCAGTCCAAAGGCGGCGTTTCCAAGCGGGGGAGCACATCCTGGCTGAAGCCCAGATGGAAGCTGACGGCGTCGAGGCTGACGCCCTCTTTGGCGCAGTGGGCCTTGATCCGGGCGACTTCATCCTCGCTGGGCGTGACGCAGTGGTGGCGGGCGCCTTGGCGGGCGAACACGACCGTGGAGCGGCCGGCGCCGGTCTCCAGCGTCACCGCGCCGGGTTTGACTTCGCGTTCAAGAACCGCGAGGACGGCGGGGGCGATGTCCCAGGCGGCAGCCCCTTCGCGGTGCAAATGATCGGTCATTCCTCAGATTCCCCTGCCCTTCTGGGCGCTCTGTTTGGGGATCGGATAGCGCAAAAAGATTACGATCCGGCCATCGTCCGGCATCGCGTGTCACCGAGGAAATCGAGGACCACGGCGCGGATTTCTGGAAACGACGCCATGGGGTTATGGCGGCCGGGGAACTCGGCGAAGCGGTTGGGGCCGCGGGCGGCGGCGGCCTCGGCCAAACGCTGGCCATGGGCGAAGGGGATGACGTCGTCGGCGCGGCCATGGCTGACCAGAACCGGGCCGGGATAGGCCTGCACCGCGCTCAAGGTGTCCAAGGCGTCGCCCGCGAGAAAGCGCGAGAAGCCGGCGGCGGAGACCATGTCGGCGAGATTGGTGAAGGTCTGTTCCAGGATCACGGCGCAGGGGGCGCGTTCGGCCATGACCGCGCCGGCGGCGGCGCCCCCCAAGGACCTGCCAAGGACCACGATGCGGTCGGGATCGACGCCGGGCATGTCCGCCAAGCGGTCATAAAAGGCGCGGGCGTCGTTCGGCAAAGCGCTGATGTCAGGCTCCCCCGTCGAGCGGCCATAGCCGCGATACTCGGCCAAGAGCACGTGGTAGCCGGCGGCGGCGTAGCTTTCGGCGAGGCTGATATTGTTGTCGATCAGCTCGGCATTGCCATGAAAATAAAGGATCGCCGGGGCTTGGATGCCGCGGGGCACGCCGCGGGCGGGGAAGAACCAGCCCTCAAGCGCCACCCCGCCCGGCCGTTCCAGCCAGAAGGCCTCCACGTCGTCGGGCGGTTCCCGCTGGACGAACTCGAGGTTCGCGCCGACGAAAACCGCCCGGTCGAGGAGCCAGGGCGTCGCCACAGCCCCACCCGCGCCGCAGAGGAAAGCGACGACGGCCAGAGCGATGATCCTGGGGAATGCGCTTGGGTTCAGACCTGTCTCTCCACCATGAGCTTTTTGATCTCGGAGATCGCTCTGGCGGGATTAAGGCCCTTTGGGCAGACTTGCGCACAATTCATGATCGTGTGGCAGCGGTAGAGCTTGAAGGGGTCTTCGAGCTCGTCGAGGCGCTTGCCCGTGGCCTCGTCGCGGCTGTCGGCGATCCAGCGATAGGCCTGCAGGAGGGCCGCGGGACCGAGATAGCGGTCGCCGTTCCACCAGTAAGAGGGGCAGCTTGTGGTGCAGCAGGCGCAGAGGATGCACTCATAGAGGCCGTCGACGTGGGAGCGGTCCGACGGGCTTTGGCGCCACTCGGTTTGCGGCTCCGGCGTCGTGGTCTGCAGCCAGGGCTCGATCGAGGCGTATTGCGCCATAAAGGTGGACAGATCGGGCACCAGGTCTTTGATGACCGGCATGTGTGGCAAAGGCGCGATGGTGATCTGGCCTTCGGGGAGCTCGTCCATGCCTTTGGTGCAGGCCAGCGTGTTGCGGCCGGCGATGTTCATGGCGCAGGAGCCGCACACCCCTTCCCGGCAGGAGCGGCGGAGCGCGAGCGTTGAATCCATGGTGTTTTTAATGGCGAGGATCGCGTCAAGCACCATCGGACCACAGGTGTCGAGGTCCAGATCATAGGTATCCCACCGGGGGTTTTCGCCGGTATCGGGATCGTAGCGGTAGATCTTGAAGCGGCGAACGTTCTTCGCCCCCTTCGGGGCCGGGTGGTGCTTGCCCTTTTTCACCTTTGAGTTCTGCGGCAGCGCGAGTTCGACCATGGGATGTTTTGGCTCCAGATGAGGAGAAGAAACGAACGGGGGAGACGTTGGTCAGCGGTGGGGACGGCGTCAAGCGTGCGAGACAATCGGTCTCAGCGCTCGGGCCTGTCCTCGCCTCAACGCCGGGGCGGGACAGCGGTTCAGCCGGAGCCCCCCGCGGCGTTGCGTTGCAGCGGCGGATCGGCGCCCGGGCGGCGGAAGCCCTGGTCGCTCAAGCCATACCAGTCGAGGTTACGGGTGAACCACATCACCGCGGCGATGGCGGCGAAGGCGGCGAGCGAGCCCGCGAGCAGCGCGTAGTCCTCCAGCGACATCAGCATGTAGATCAGGGCGTACAGCGCCGAGAACGAGCCCAAGGCGGCGAGAAACCGGGCTCGGCTCTTGAAGATCGCGCCGGCATAGAACGAGATCAGCAAGACGGTTGCGCCCGCAGCTATCAAAAAGGCGACGTTGAAGCCTAGACGTTCCGCAATGGCGAGCAACAACAGATAGAAGATCAGCTGAGCGAGACCGACAAGGATATACTGCGCTGGGTGCACGCGCTGTTCGCCGGTCGTTTCAAACAGGAAGTAAAATAAGAACACCACGCCCAGGAACAGGATCGCATACTTCAAAGATCGGGTGACCGCCTGATAGGGGTTGGCGGGATCGATAAAGCGGACGCGGACATCCTGGCTCCCGAGGCCCTGAATGTCGGTCATCGTCCCGGCGGCGGCGACGCCGCGGGCGATGAAGGGGATCGACCAGCGGGCATAGGCTCCGCCATCTTGGAGACCTTGTTGGAGGCCTTCTGGGACGCCTTCTGGGACGCCTTCTGGGGCGCCTTCTGGGGCGACCGCCTCCCGTTCCGGTGCGCCCTCGGCCTGCGGAAAGGCGCCGAAATAGCCGACATGCGGCCAGTTCGTGGAGCGAACCGACAGGTCTGTGTTCTTGGCGAAGGGGGCGAGAGCGATGGACTCGACGCCAGACAGGCGCAGGGACGAACGCAGAGAAAAGCTCGGATCGCCGCCTTGGGCCAAGGCGGCCTCCACGACGGCGGCGGCGTCGGCGGCGAGCCACTGATAGGGACGATTGCTGGAGGCGCTGCGGTTCATCTCTTCAGCGCTGAGCGCTGTGCCGGTGAAGAGCTGCGGATAGGCTGAGCCGGGGGTGAGCGGCAGGCTCGCGCCGCCTTCCACAACGATCTCCGCCGCCGCGCCTTGGGCGCCGCGGGGGTCGCCCACGCCGATCAGGAACGCGGCGCGGGACCAATCCACGACCGCGCCTTCGGGGGCGGCGTTCGGTTGGCCGGTCAGATCGAAGTTCGCGCGCATGGCGAGGTCGGCGGTGTAGGTGCGGACCTTGAAGAGGCTGCCGCGCTGGACGATGTCGGTTTCAACGACGGCGTCGGCGGAACCGGTTTCGGCGAACACCACATACCAGCCCTCCTCCACCGTGGCGGGCTGAGGCGGCTGGCCAGGCGTTACGGGGACGGCGCGCACCGCGCGATAAGGGGCCGCCAGGATCGGGCCGAGGAAGGTCTGCTCGCCGCCGTAGCGGGCGCCCACTTCGGCGACCACCTGCGTCGCCCGGGAGGTGCGCTCCCAGATCAGGCCGTAAATCGCGAAGGCCGGAATGGCCATCAGCACCGCCAGGATGCAGACCAGCAAAAACTTCAGGCCCAAGGACCGGGTCGGCATGCGGAGCGCTCCCTTTGGCGGCGGTTCACCCGCCTTCATGGCCGTTTAGCAAGGTTTGAGTGCGGCGTCAGCGGGAGATGTCCAGTTCGATGACGGTCTCGGGCGGGCTCCACTCCTCCACCGGCGCCGGGGGAGGCGGAGGCGGCTCCTGGAGATAGGCATAGACAAAGGTGGCGATGCCGGCGCTGGCGCAGGCGAGGCCCCAGAGGACGGCGGCGAAATCGCCCCGCTCCTGGACCTTTTCGGGGTCATCGCCGCGGACCAAAGCGGCCTGGCGGCGGGCGTCCAACAGGCCGTGGCCGATGGCGTACGCAAAGGGCAAGGCAAAGCCCCAGGGCGCTGCCCACAGCATCCAGGGATAGGCGAAAAGCCCCAAGGAGCCGACGACCACCCCGCCCAACACCGCCAGATCAAACAGGCCTTGAGCCAAAGGCCCGATCGTGGAGGCGATGCGGCGGCGGCGGGCCA
>JBILVS010000152.1:0-6279 GCA_044370335.1 Caulobacterales bacterium | reverse complement strand
TGGAGCCAGAGACGGGGACCGTCGCCGCCGGCGTCGCGGCCCTCGACGCGCAGGTGGCTCGCGCGGCGGCGAAGGCCGGAATAGGCGGGCTTGAGTTCCTCGTGGGCGTTCCCGGCGCCATTGGCGGGGCGTTGACCATGAACGCGGGCTGTTATGGCCGGGAGACCAAGGACGTCATGACCGCCGCCTGGGGCTTTGACCGCTCCGGCGAGCAGCGGGTCTTTGAAAACAAGGACATGGGCTTCGCCTACCGCCACAATAGCGCGCCGTGGATCATCTGGGTTCAGGCTGTGTTCCAAGGCGAAACGGGCGACCCCATAGCCATCGAAGCCAAAATGGCCGAAATCACCGCTATGCGCGAAGGCTCCCAGCCGATCCGGGAGAAAACCGGGGGGTCAACCTTCAAAAATCCGCCCGGCGAGAGCGCCTGGAAGCTCATTGACAAGGCAGGCTTCCGCGGCGCGCGGCGGGGTGGCGCAATGGTTTCGGACAAGCACTGCAACTTCCTGATCAACACAGGCTCGGCCACCGCCTCCGACCTTGAGGCCTTGGGCGAGGAGGTCCGCGCCGGGGTCAAAGCCGCCTTCGGCCTTGAGCTGCAATGGGAAATCAAACGGATCGGGCGGCCGGCTTAGGCTAAAGCGGCGGGGCGAAGGCGAAGAACAGCCCCGCGCCAAGGCCCAAAGCGGCGGCGACCTTAAGGATGAAGCCGGCGATGATCCAGCCTCTGCCGTGATCTTGGGCGGGGACGGCGGGGGCGGCGGCGAGGGAGGCTGCGGCGGGGGAAGCTGCGGTGGGGGAAGCTGCGCTGGGGGAAGCTACGGTGGGGGTTGGGCCTGCGGCGGCGGGCTTGGCCGGGGTCGACATCGGTAGGGCCGTCACCAAGGCGCGCCAGCCGCGATGATCCGCCCGGCCACGCCAAGACTGGAGATTGACGCTGTGGGCGCCGCGGATCAAAGGCGGCTCGCTTGCATCCAGGCGCGCCACAATGACCGGCTCAGCGGCCCGCTTGAGCCGTGGCGGGGCGTCGGAAGCCTTCGACCATAGGACGATCTGGGGCAGGGTTTTGGGCGCTGGATCGCTCAATCGCGTCTCAACCACGTTGAACCCGAGATCCGCCAGCTTCTGGGTGACCGGCCGCGCCCGGGCCGCATCCGCTTCAGCGTAACTGACGACGATTTGGGCCATGGGCCGCGGCTCCCCGGTTCATAAGGTGGAAAACAGGCTCCGTTACGACGCTGGTCGGGGCCGCTTTCAAGCGCTCTTCGTACGGGCTCGCGGTCGTCGAGGAAGGGCGCCAACGGGGCGGGCAGCGCCGCCTGTTCATAAGGCGCCAACCGGTCTTTCCGGCGGTCAACCCAAGCTGCCCCCGTGTGCACTGAATATTAACCACGAATCCATTTTCGCGCGCTTTTTCGAGCAAGTCTCCTTAACCTTGTCGCGCTTTCTAGACCGCGAAAGAAGGAGAAGCGCGAATGGCGCGGGTGGCGGTTTTGCTGGGCGGTTTGAGCCCTGAACGTCCTGTCAGCCTCTCGAGCGGGGCCGGCGTGGCGGCGGCCTGCCGCCGTCTTGGGCACGATGTGGCCGAGATTGATCCGCAAGAGCCGCACTGGGTCGAGCAGATCAAGGCGTTTGCGCCCGACATTGCGTTTAACGCCCTCCACGGGGAATGGGGCGAGGACGGCCGCATCCAGGGCGTGCTCGAATATCTCCGCATCCCTTACACCCACTCCGGCGTGCTGGCCTCCGCGGTCGCGATGGACAAAGCCAAAGCCAAGGCTCTTTTCGCCCAAGCCGGGCTGCCGCTGGCGAAGGGCCTCGTCATGGATCGGCTTGAGGCCGCCAAGGCTCATCCGATGGCTGTGCCTTACGTGGTCAAGCCCAATTCCGGCGGCTCGTCGTTCGGGGTTTTCATTGTGCGCGAGGGGGCCAATCGCCCGCCAGAGCAGTTGCTTGACCCAGACTGGAGCTATGGCGAGACGGTCATCGTCGAAGAATTCATCGCCGGCAAAGAGCTGACAACCGCCGTCATTGGCGGCCGGGCGCTGGCCGTCACTGAAATCCTGCCCGCCGGCGATTGGTACGATTTTGACGCGAAGTACGCCGAAGGCGGCTCGCGGCATGAGATTCCAGCCAATCTGCCCGCAGACATCTACAGCGCCTGCCTCCGTCATGCCGAAGCCGCCCACAATGCTCTGGGTTGCCGCGGCGTGACCCGCAGCGACTTCCGCTACGACCCCGCCACCGGGCGCTTGATCTTGTTGGAGGTCAATACCCAGCCCGGCATGACGCCGACCTCGTTGGCCCCGGAGCAGGCCGCTCACCGCGGCATGGACTACGATGCGCTCGTCGCTTGGATGCTGGAGGACGCCTCATGCCCGCGGTGAAGCGCCGTTCCGCGCCCCGGCGTCAAGCGCCGCCGCCCCCGCCGCCGAAGTATTCGCGGCTGGAGGCGATCCACCGCGCGCACCAAAGCGGCGTCGGCCTCGCGCCCAACACGCCGCCGGCGAAATCGCTGCTGGCGGGCATTGTGCTGTTCAGCGGCGTCGCAATTGCCGGGGCGGCGTTCTTGGGCCCGCAGCTTTATGACGCCCGCGAGGCCGCTGCGGCGACGGTGGACGCCGCCGCCACGGCCGTCGGCATGCGGGTGCACGCTATTGAAGCCCCCGGGCTCGATCCCGCCCGTCAGGATGAAATTCGTCAGGTCGCTCTGCCGGAAGGCCGTCTGTCCATGCTCGCGGCGGACCCTCAAGACGTGAAGGCCCGCGTGGAAAGCCTCGATTGGGTAGCCCGCGCCGAAGTGCAGCGGCTGTGGCCCTCCACGGTTCGGATTTCGGTGACGCAACGGGAGGCGATGGCCCGCTGGCAGGAGAACGGCATGGTCACGCTCGTGGACGCCGCCGGGGAGCGGGTGCACGCCAGCGACGGCTATCGCGGCGAGGAACTGCCGCTTCTGGTGGGCGCGGGGGCAGGCCCCGCTGCAGAGCCTGTGCTGCGGGCTTTGGAAAATCTCCCGGCCGTGCGCGACCGGCTTGTTGCTTTCATTCGCATCGGCGACCGCCGGTTCGACGCGCGCCTTGAAGGCGGCGTCACGGTGATGTTGCCCGAACACAATCCTGTCGCGGCCCTCCAAGAACTGGAAGGGCTGCACCGGACGCACCGCATCCTTGATCGGGCCGTCGCCCGGATCGATTTGCGGCTGCCTCAAATTTTGGCGGTGACGCCCGCCGCCTCTTCGGCCCTGAATGGAGCGTGAAGCCTGTGGGTATGATGGATTTGGCCCTTTTGGGCGAGGGAATGCAGAGCCACAAGGGCCGCGTCCGCATGAGCCGCCAGGCGCCCGTGCCGGCGACGGTCGTCACAGCGATTGATGTGGGCGTTTCGAAGACTGTGTGCGCGCTGGCCGCGATGACCGGAGCGCGGGCCGATCTGATCGGCGCCGGCGTCATCGCCTCGCCGAGCGCGGCGAGCGGCAAAGCGGCGGACTTCAATCAAGCGGTGCGGGCTTTGCGCCTTGCGGCGGATGAGGCTGAGCGGGGCTCGGGCGTGGCGGTCACCGAGGCCATCGCGTCCTATGCCGGGCCGGATCTGCACACCATTGTGGTCGAAGGACGGGTTCGGGCCAAAGCCGGCGTCGTCAGCGCCAAAGATGAAGCCAAAGCGATCCAGGCGGCGATGGCGGCGGCGCAGGACCCGGCGCACCGGGTTCTGCACACCGCGGTTTTGGGGTTTCGGGTCGATGGCGGCGAGCGGATCGCTGATCCGCGGGGGCTTGAAGGGCGGCGGCTGACGGCGGAGATCGCGGCGGTGCGGGCGCCGACAGCAAACCTTGCGGCGTTGGTTCAGTGCGGGGGAGAGGCGGGCCTCTCCATCACGCGGATCGTGCCGGCGCCTTATGCGGCGGGGCTTGCCGCGCTTGATCCGGATGATCGCGACGGTGCGCTTGTGATCGACCTTGGCGCGGGCGGGGTGAGCGTGGCGCTGTTCGGACCGCAGGGTCTTGTTTACGCGGCGTCCTTGAAGGGCGGCGGGGTGCGGGTGACCCGTTCAGTGGCGGCGGCGCTCGACACGAGTTTCGCGGCCGCCGAAAGGGCGAAGCTTCTGTACGCCAGCGACTGCGGCTTGGCCGACCCGCGCGAGACCGTCGAGGCGCCGCGGCTTGGCGCAGATGGCCGGTTGGAGCCTGCTCTGGTGCTGCGCAGGGCTATCCAGGACGCGGTGGGCGACCGATTGGACGCGATTTTCGCCGACGTCGCCAAACTTCTCCGGCAGGCGGGCTTCCCGCCCCCTGCACACGTGGTGCTTGTGGGCGGGGGCGCAAGCCTCGCGGGAGCGGCGGAGATCGCTTCGGCGCGGATCGGCGCGCCGGTCGTCGTCGGAGGCGTCTGCACCATTCCGGGCCTTGAAGGGGCGATGTCTTCGGCGCCTTTCGCAACCGTAGCGGGTTTGTTACGATGGGCGAGTGAAAAGCCTCCGCACCATGCGCCGGCTTTGTCATTTAACGAGATTTCCCGCCGGCCGGCGCTTGTTGCTCCCGCTGCAGTCCTGCGCGCCTGGCGCTGGCTGCAGGAGAGCTTCTAATCGCCGCATTTTCGAGCGGGTTCGTACTGGAAAACGCCACGTGGTGCGCCACACTGTGTGATGCGTTGAGAATCAGCGTCGCGCTTGGGAGCCGATCATTATGTCCGAGCCTCTGCCGTTTCCGGCCAACGGTCCCAGCGCTCCTGTCGAGCCGCGGGAGTTGCGGCCGCGCATCGTGGTGTTCGGCGTCGGCGGGGCCGGCGGGAATGCTGTGAACAACATGATTGAGGCCAAGCTCCAGGGCGTGGAGTTCGTCGTGGCCAACACCGACGCGCAGGCGCTGACGCGGTCGAAAGCCACCCGGCGCATCCAGCTTGGGGCGACCATTACTGAAGGCCTCGGCGCAGGCGCGCGGCCGGAAGTGGGCAAAGCCGCGGCGCAGGAAAGCCAATCGGAAATCGTGGACTTGTTGGACGGCGCGCACATGGTGTTCGTCGCCGCGGGCATGGGCGGCGGCACCGGGACCGGGGCGGCGCCCGTCATCGCCCGGGCGGCGCGGGAGCGGGGCGTGCTGACGGTGGCGGTGGTGACCAAGCCCTTCCACTTCGAAGGTCAGCGGCGGATGCAGCTTGCGGAAGCTGGCGTGCAGGAACTGCGCAAGCACGTCGACACCCTGATCGTCATTCCCAACCAGAACCTGTTCAGGATCGCCGACGACCGCACGACCTTCGCGGAGGCGTTCCATCTGGCCGACCAGGTGCTCTATTCTGGCGTTCGCGGCGTCACCGATCTGATGGTGATGCCAGGCCTGATCAATCTCGACTTCGCAGACGTCCGCACCGTGATGGCCGAAATGGGCACCGCTATGATGGGAACCGGGATGGCGAAGGGCGCGAACCGAGCGCTGGACGCTGCCCACGCGGCCATCACCAACCCGCTGTTGGATATTGTGTCGATGAAGGGCGCCAAGGGCGTGCTGATCAACATCACCGGCGGCTTCGACATGACCCTATACGAGGTCGACACCGCCGCCAACGCGATCCGGGCCGAGGTCGATCCCAACGCGAATATCATCTTGGGCTCCACCTTCGATCAGGAGATGGAGGGGGCGATGCGGGTCTCGGTGGTCGCGACCGGCATCGACGACGAGCAGATCGTCAGTCAGCAAACCGTGGTGCAGCCGCCGCGACCGCGGGCGGAGATCGGCGCGCGGACTGTGGCGGCGACGGTCCCGCACCCGGAGCCAGCGCCCGCGTTGCGGGACGCGCCGGCGGAACGGCCGGCTTTTCAAGCGTCGGCGGCTTCGCCGGCCGCGGCTCCCAGTTCGTTGCCTGACAAAAGGGGTTTCAGCCTGTTTGGCTGGATTCGCGGTCAAGGCGGTCAGGACGAGCCGGAAGAGCCCGCATCCCCGGCTGCGTTTGAAGAACCCGCGCCGCCGCGGGAGCGGCCGCGGCTTGATCAAGACGCAGAAGACGATTTGGAAATCCCGCCGTTCCTGCGGCGGCAGATGGGACCGCGCGGCGGCTGAAGCTCCGCCGCCGGATCAGGCCGCCGTGCCTGCAAGGCGGTCCCGCAGAGACAGATCCTGTGCGGTGGCTTGACCTTTCACGATGATCGCTTCCAACAAGCGCAAAGCCTCGGCGCGGTGGGTGGCGGCGTCTGGCTCCTGCAAACTCGCCAGATGCTGGCGGACAATGGCGGTAAACCGCTGGGCTGTCGGGTCGTCTGGCGCGATAAGCAGGTCTTCCTGAGCGAGGG
>JBILVS010000151.1:0-6300 GCA_044370335.1 Caulobacterales bacterium | reverse complement strand
CAGGAAGCATCGTAAACTCCACTAAAAAGCGTGAGAAACGGACCTAGGCCGGGAACGGCTCCAAATGTCACCACAGTGACATTGCCGCGTGCATCATAGCTAAATGAAAGATTTCCGCCAGGCTGCCGTTCTATTCGGGTTCTGTTGGCAGAATCATATTCAAAGCTCGTGGTCCGGCCCGCGCCGTCTGTAATCGACTCTATCGTGTTGGTTCCGTTGAGATCGATGCCGGTGGTTGCGCCAACAGGATCTGTCACCGTGACGGCGCGAAAACCTGTTGTCGTCGTGGGAAAGCTGTAGGTCCACGTCCCCGCGCCATTGGAGATCGTCGACACAAACCCCGTGGTCGCATTGTAAGCGATGGTGACGTTGTCAACGCTGCTTGAGGGGCGACGCAGGGCAGTAATGCGGTTATTGATATAGGTGTAGGTCGTTGTTCGGCTCAGGGCGTCCGTCACGGTTGTGGGCCGCTGTGGGTTGCCGCTTGGCGCATTGAAACTAAGGCTGGGCCATGTTTGCGTGTAGGAGCATGTGTCCGCGCTCGGATTGCAGTAATCGACCGCGTTGTTCAGCGCTGTGACTTTGACCAGAACCAATCCGCCTGTGGCTGGATCGTTGTTTTGATAGTCGAACTTGAGTTGGTATCCAAAATTGTTCGTTACCGACTGAAGCCGCTGCGCCGCGGCGTTGAGCGTCACGTAAGTGAAAACCCGCAGTTCGCCGCTGGGCACTGCAAAAGAAATAAGGCGGCCCTCATTGGCTTGGGTTGGCTGACTTCCCGCCAGTCCTTTGTCGAAAATCGCCACTTCGCCGTTGCGGCCTGTGTAGGTGTAGCGGTTTGTCGCGCTGCTGAAAGAAAGCGTGGCTCCGTTCGGTTCCACAGGTGTGAACACGCCGCCCGACGCGGTGAAAATCTCTGAGCCGCCAAAAATCGAAACCGTGTAAGACGCGCCGGAACTGTTGATCGTGCCGGTCACATTGTCGCGCCAGCCTTGGGCCGCTGAGTCATAAAAGCGCGAGTAGCTGAGGCCCCCTGCCCCCGGCTGGCCAACGCTCACGCCAGGTGTCCAGGTCCAAAGGGCCCCGGTCGTAAGGTCAACGCCGTTCTCGTCCAGCGCTGATCGAACAGGCTGGGGCGGCAAAGATTGCGCCATCGAAGGCGCTGGAATCATAAGAAAAACGCAAAAAGACAGGAAGGCTCCAACAAACCTTAACCCGAGCGCGCTCCATATCCACCGCATCGGACACTCCCTGTCTTGGGCTTGACAACACCCTCTGTCCGCCTTTCCGTTAAGTCAACCAGTACGCGAAAACATGTCGCGCCTTTCGCCTGCGCAGTGATGGAGGTCGCTGATGCGCTTGTCCCGCCGTGACTTGCTCACGCAACTGGCAACCGCTGGAGTGTTTCTCGGGTTGTGTCGGGGCGCGCTGGCGCAGAGCCCCGAAACCGTCACCTACCAGTATGACGTGCTGGGACGGATCACCCGGGCGACCTATGCCAATGGAGTGGTCGTTGACTATGCCTACGACGCTGCGGGCAATCGAACCCAGGTAGTGCGCAGCGGCGGCTCCACCCCACCGGCGCCGCCAGTCTTTACCGCCACAATTGCAGTCCCTTCCGGATCCGTCCCTGTGAACCTGAGAACTTTAGCGAACAACGCCGGGTATAACGGGCTGCAAAACGCAACGGTCACGTTCCAAGTCGCAAGCACAACGACTGTCACTGGAGCCGCAGGTGCGCCCAATGGCGGCGTCGCGATCGACACCGGCGTTTGGCCGTCAGGCAGCTACACGATCGCGTTGACCCTAGAAGTCAGCGGTCAGGTCCGAGGCGGCGGCGGCGCAGGGGGTGAAGGCGCGGAGACCGCGAACGGCGTTGCCGGCGGCGTCGGTGGCGACGCCCTGTTTGCTCAAGAAAACATCGTTGTCTTGGTGAATGCTGGCGGATCAATCCGCGGCGGCGGAGGCGGTGGCGGCGGCGGAGGCGCCTGGGTGCGCGATCCCTTGGGCGAACCTGTGTTCTTCTTCGGCGGCGGCGGCGGAGGCGGGTTCCCGAACGGAATAGCGGGCGGGCCGAACGGCTCGGCCGGGACAAGTTCGGGTGGCGGTGCGGGCGGTCCAGGACAGCCCGGGCTGCCGATCACGCGCATCAATGGCGCCGGTGGCGCTGGGGGCGGCGCCGGAGCGGCAGGGGCTTCCGGAAACATCGCCACCGGAAGCGGCGGCCCTGGGGATTGGAGCGAGATGGGCGCCGGAATTGGCGGAGCTCCGGGCTTTGCGATCCGCAAGAATGGGCGGACGGTCACGGTCACCAACAATGGAACCATTAGCGGGACGGTGGGATAACCGCGCCAGCGCCGGGCAAGTGTACACCCTCACCCCAGCCCCACCACATCCACCACCCGCCGCAACATCGCCTCCACATCGCGGGTGGCGGCGGTTTTGAGCATCGGCGGCAGGTCGCGGACGGGTAGGCGTTCACAGACCAATTGCGCCAAAGCCGCCACAAGTTCTTGGGTCAAAGCGAAGTCCCGCGCCGTGGCTTTCCGATGAGCGCCCAGGGATGCTTCGAGCCGGTTGAGCCGATCCTCCACATCGAGGTCAGCCCGGCGGGTGCCGCGGGCCAGCGCGCGAAACGCCGCCTGGCTGACGCTTAAGCCCTCTTTGGCCGCTTCGCGCTTGATGGCGGCGAGCACTGGCCCTTTCGGCAGGGTGATCGTCATTCTGGCGCTGACGGATTTCGCAGCGCCTTTGGCGTTGGCGGATTTGGCGCCGCCGCCTTTCTGGCTTTGGAGCTTCTTGGGCCGGCCGTGGGTGATACTTTGAGGACAGGCTTCCTGCTGGTTCCCCGCTGAGGCCGCATCCTCCGATGCCGCCCTGCACCCTGAGCGCGGGGCGACAGTCCTGATATCATCCGATGACGGCAGATCAGCGCCGACGCCATCACCCTCCTCATCCCGCCGAAGGCGGACGCGCGGCAGCGGCGGCTCCGCGACGTCGAGGCTGGCAAACAAGTCCGGCTGTGGGGGCGCTCGGCTCATACCCTTTCTTCCTCACCATGGCACGGACGGAAGGCGGAGGGCGGCCGGCGGAGGCGGGGCTCACTGGCGCGCATCCCTTGGGCAGCGATCGCCGGGAGGCCGTCCGAAGGCGCGCCTTCCAGGGCTAGCCGCTTTCGGACGGCAAACCGGCGACCACTTTTCCTGAAAGCGGCGGGTAAGCCCCCGCCGATGGCGGTCGTCCGACGCCGGATCAACGCCGCACTCACAGCTCCAACCCCAGACCATGATCGAGGCCATGAGCCAAGGCCTGGATCAGGCCCTTGGAGGGATCCATCTCGATAGCCTGTCCGATGGCGATTTGTGGGATCTGGCTCACTTCCCCATAGACAAGCCCGGCGCCACGCTCCGCGACGGCGAAGAGGCCGGATTGGGTACGCACGGTTCCGAGATAATGACCCTCCCGCGCAAACAGCGCTTCGGTCTGGCAGGCGTCGTCACGGCCAAGCTGCTCTTCGAGCGAAAGCCGGATGTCGGCCTCCCGCAGCTTTGTCCAACCCGCGTCCGTGAGTTCTGTCCCGTGCTCGGTCTCGACCGCCAAGCCCGCCTCTTTGAGGAAGGCGGCGCGGCTTGCGATGATGCTTTCGGTTTTGGCGTCAAAGAGCGGCGGGCTCAGCCCCTCAGCCCGATCGTTGGCGCGCCACGTCAATAGCCCATCGGTCGGGGTTAGACGCTCAGCCTCGATGTCCCGAGAGGGATCCCCCAAGGGATAGACCCCCACGCCTCGCTCGCTCGCCTCAGCGATGACAAGCGATCCCTTCGCGACGCCCCGCACAGCGCCCAACAACAGACGCTCCACCCCATCCCGGTCCTGAATGACCAAGCCCTCTCGGCTGGCCTCGATAACGCGCCCCGCCACCAGCCCTTCCCGGACGAGTTCGACCGCGGCGCGGGACTTGGCCATCCGGGCATGCAGGGTCCGCAGCACGTCCTGCTCGCGGGAAAGGCTTTCAAGGCTCTGGGTAAACCCCTCGGCCAACCGCCAGTTTCGGCCCTCTTTCTCAGCAAGGCCCAAGCCCTCCAGATGCTGCAGCCGCCCCCGCAAGAGAGCCCCGTAGGTGTGGCGGTCATCGATGAGGTCGGTGGGCACGCGGCCATCGGGGCGCAGGCTTTTCGCCAGATGCCGATCAAGGCCCGTGACCCGATCGGCCGTCACCTCTTGGCGCAGACGCTCTTCCCCCTGGGCCCGGGAGACCTCGCCCAGCTCCAGGGTGGCCCGCTCTTCGGCGCGGCTGCGAAAGCCACGCGCCATATACTCTTTGGGGATGATCAGGGCGCGGCCGTCCTCGCGGGCGCCCCGCACCAGGACATGGGCGTGGGGCTGATCGGTGTCGAAGTGATTGACCGCGATCCAGTCAAGTCCCGGCTCCCGCAGATCGGAGGCCACGCCCTCCATCAGGTCTCGGACATAGCCCCTCAAGTCCTCCAGCTTGTCGCCGTGCTCGGGACTGACGATGAACCGGAAATGGCGCCGATCGTCGGCCCAATCGCGGACATGGGCCTTGGCGTTGAGGCCCTCGGCCTCCCGATCATAGAACGCGCCCCGCTCCGGGCCGTCACGACCCTCCCGACCAAGATAGACGACATGCGCCCGGAGCGCGCCGCCGCCTCCGCTGCCGCCAAACCCGCGGGCGCCGTGCTTGGCGACATGGGCCTTCACGATGACCCGCTGACGGGTGTTGAGGCGAAGCTCCGGCTTTGGCGCCTTCGCGGACGCTGACCCGAAGCTCGCCTTTCGGGAGAACCCGCCGGAGCGGGCCAGGCCCTGCAGAAGCCGGCTGCGCACCGGGCCCCAGTCCCGGGAGGCGCTTTTGCCTGAGAGCCGCCCCCGGAGGCCGTCGGCGTCGCCATCTCCCTTATGCGTTGGCCTCCGCGAGGATGCGGCCGAAGATCCCGTCCTTTGCCATCCAAACCAGCCTTTAAGCTGTAACATGCGTGATCGACCGACATGATGCAGATCGATGCTGCAGAAGAGCAAGACAAGACCCCTAAAAAGCGTGATACAGTTGGACTTAAGCGCCCTATGGGGCCGCTCTTTATCTTGCCCTCAATCACGTCTTTTGAAACAACTCCACCTTATTTGGAAAAATGGCGAATGATGCACCTCCACTCGCACGGATTATACCCATCTGGACTGAATGAGAGCGAGTAAGGCAGATCAAACCCGATCAAGACCGGCGCCATGGGGCTGGGCCGCCCGATCGTCGTTACGCATGCAACACCTTATCGCAGGCGCTGGCTTCGCCTCCTTCGATCTTGGCCGCGCCGTGCAGCCACGCGAGAAGCAGAGCGACGCCGAGTCCTCACCCGTGTGCGGCGGGATGTCGAAGAATGGACCGCCGCCAATTTCGCGTCAGAGGCGAAGAAACGGCGTTCCATGCGATGCTCCCTAATGCGCCTCAAAGCGCTGCAATGGGGCGCCAAAGGAAATCGCGGGAAACGGCGGGTAATGGCTGGCGATTGATGAGGTAGAGTGCGTCCCTGGGGCCTCGATGAGGTCTAAGGTGTGCTTGCTTTCTCCCCTTAGGCGCATTGGATCCGACTTTGCGACGCCCTGGGCGGGCGAAATCCTTCGATCGAGCCCCTCGAACCCGCCACCCTTTCACAGGTTCAAACCGGGGGCGCGCCGATGACGACAGACCCAAACCGCTTGCTCAAACCCGAAGAGGCCGCAGCCTTCTTGGGCCTTCAGCCGTGCACGCTGGCCGCGTGGCGCGAGGACGGGTCGATGCCGGGCCTTGCCTTCTTCAAGATCGGCAAAGCCGTCCGCTACCGCTATGGCGACGTGCTGGCCTTTATCGAGACCCGCAGAGCGACCAGCACGCTCGCGGCGCGGGGGCTGAAGTCGGCCGCTTTGCCGGTGCAGCCGCCAGAGCGTGAAGCAGCGTCGATCGCTTCTGCGACGCCCAAACCAAAGCGGAAAAGAACGGCCCGCTCCGAGAGTGGCGCTTACGGCCAGACATCGCTATTCTAGGGCCATGAGCACCTTTGACCGCATCACACAGCGCCCAGGACAAATGGGCGGCAAGGCCTGCATCCGCGGCCTTCGGGTCACAGCGGCGATGTTGGTCAACCAAATCGGCGCCGGGCGCACGATTGAAGAGGTGCTGGCGGACTATCCCTACCTCGAACGGGAGGACATCCTCCAGGCCCTGCAGTACGCCGCGTGGCTGGCGGAAGGCCAAGACCTCGCGTTGACCGACGCAGGATGAAGCTCCTCTTGGATATGAACCTGTCGCCG
>JBILVS010000150.1:0-6337 GCA_044370335.1 Caulobacterales bacterium | reverse complement strand
CCTGGATAGCGGCAAACGAACCCCACCGCGGCGATCCTGTGAGCGCCCGGTGGCGGGAACCCTCTCGGCATGAATCGCGACACGATCAAAACCCTGATCACCCGCGGCAAGCGCAAAGCCACGATCAATGATGTGGCCGCCTATGCGGAAGTGTCGAAGAAGACCGTCTCCCGGGTCATCAACAACTCCCCGCAAGTGCGCCCGGACACCCGCCAACGGGTTGAGCAGGCGATTGCGGAGCTGGGCTTCATCCCCGATCCCCAGGCCCGGGCGCTGGCCCTGGGCCGCTCCGGCCTGATCGGGCTCGTCTATGACAATCCAAGCCCGCAATACGTCGTCAGCATGCAGTATGGGATCCTCGACCGGATCGAAGACACCCATTTCCAGCTTGTGCTGCAACCCTGCGACCGCACCCGGCCCAACTATCTCGACCGCCTCACCGCCTTCATCGAGCGCCACAAGCCTTATGGCCTGATCCTGCCGCCGTCTGTGTCAGAAGATGAGCAGATCGCCGCCCTGATGCGGGCCATGAATTGCGAGTATGTGCGGATCGCGTCGGTCTCCTTGGATCAGCCCCGGCGCATGATCCGCACCGCCGACGCCGCCGGCGCCGCCCAAGCCGCCCGCCATCTCACCGCCCTCGGCCACACCCGCATCGGCCATATCCACGGCCCTACGAGCTTCCGGTCGTCCCATGAACGCCTCTCCGGCTTCAAAGGCGCCCTGGAAGAGGCCGGCGTCGCGCTGCCGGCGGAGCTCGTGATGGAGGGCGGCTACACGTTTGAGTCCGGCCAGCGCTGCGCCGAGCGCCTGTTCTATGGCGGCCAGCGCCCCACCGCGATCTTCGCCGGCAACGACGAGATGGCCATGGGGGTTTATCTCGCCGCCCGCAAAGCGGGATTGCGCATCCCCGAAGACCTCTCGGTGGTGGGTTTCGACGATACGCCCGTGGCGGTGCGGATGTGGCCGACCCTCACGACCGTGCGCCTGCCCATCCGCGACATGGGCCGCAAGGCCGTGGACCTTCTGCTTGGCGAAGAAGAGGCGCTGGAAGAAACCCCCATCGTCTTCACCCCAGAGATCGTGGTCCGCGACAGCACCTGCCCGCCGCGCTAAAGGCGTGAGCCGAAGGTCCACGCTGCGCCACGGGCGGTTGCGCAAACCGCATTGAAGGCGTATGACACCGGTGGACATTCGCCAACGTCGCGCCATCGGGGCCTTGCCATGAAAATCGCTCTCATCAACGAAAACAGCCAGGCCGCCAAGAACCCGGTGATCGCCGAAGCCCTCAAGGAAGTCGCCGAGCCCCTGGGCCATGAGGTCTTCAATTACGGCATGTACACCGCCGAAGACAAAGCCTCCCTGACCTATGTGATGAACGGGATCCTGGCCGGCACGCTGCTCAATTCCAAGGCGGCGGACTTCGTGGTCACGGGCTGCGGCACCGGGATGGGCTCGATGCTCGCCTGCAACGCGATGCCGGGCGTCTTCTGTGGCCTCGTGATTGACCCCACCGACGCCTTCCTGTTCGGCCAGATCAACGACGGCAACGCCATCTCCATGCCCTACGCGAAGGGCTTCGGCTGGGCGGCGGAGCTCAACCTGCGCGACTGCTATCGCAAGCTGTTCGATGGCGAGCGCGGCCTTGGCTATCCCAAGGAGCGCGCCGCGATCATGGCCAAGAACCGCGGCATCCTGAAAGACGTGAAGGCCGCCTCCTGCCGCGATATGCTGACGGTGCTCAAGACCGTCGATCAGGACCTCGCCAAAGCCGCCTTCGCGGGCGAGCGCTTCGCTGAGCTCTTCTTCCCCCACGCGCAAGACAAGGCCATCGCCGACTACGTCAAAACGCTCATCGCCTAAGCGACTGACAGCGCGCGCCCGACCTTCACGTTTCAATCGGAGAACCCTCTTGGCCCCGTCCTTGTTCAGCCTTGAAGGCAAAGTCGCCGTCGTCACCGGCGCCAATACCGGCCTTGGCCAAGGGATTGCGAAAGCGCTTGCGGAGGCCGGCGCCGACATCGCCGCGGTGGGGATCGTCCCGGCGGCGGAAACGGGCGAGGCGGTGCGTTCCTTGGGGCGGCGCTTTGTCGACGTGAGCGCTAATCTCTCTTCGCTTGAGCCCATTCCTCGGGTGATCGAGGAGGCCCTTGCCGCCTTTGGCCGGATCGACATTCTGGTCAATAACGCAGGCCTCATCCGCCGGGCCGACAGCGTCGATTTCTCTGAGAAAGACTGGGATGACGTGATCAACGTCAACCTCAAAGGCGCCTTCTTCATGAGCCAGGCCGCCGGCCGCCACATGATCGCGCAAGGGTCCGGCAAGATCATCAACATCGCCTCGATGCTGTCCTTTCAGGGCGGCATCCGCGTCCCGAGCTATACCGCGTCCAAAAGCGGCATCGCCGGCATCACGCGCCTGCTGGCCTGCGAGTGGGCCGGCCAAGGCGTCAACGTCAACGCCATCGCGCCGGGCTACATGGCGACCGACAACACCGCCCAGCTCCGCGCCGACGACAAGCGCGCGGCGGAAATCCTCGGCCGCATTCCTGCGGGCCGCTGGGGCGAACCGGCAGACCTTGGGGGCGCTGCGGTGTTCTTGGCCTCCAAGGCCTCAGACTATCTCCACGGCGCTGTGATCCCCGTCGACGGCGGTTGGCTCGCTCGGTGAGCCAAGGGCCGACCCGGCGGGAAGCCGCGGGGCGGCTCGCGGCGCTGCCGCTTCTTGCCGGCGTATCAGCCTTTGCCCCTGCAAGCTCTGCAAGCGCTGTCGTGCACACCCGCCATGGCCCGGTGCGCGGCGAAACCGACGCAGGCGTTTGGGTTTTCAGAGGCGTTCGCTACGGCGCGCCGACCCGTCGCTTTCATGCCCCCACCCCAC
Organism: Caulobacterales bacterium; assembly: GCA_044370335.1. Lineage (GTDB taxonomy): Bacteria > Pseudomonadota > Alphaproteobacteria > Caulobacterales > Aquidulcibacteraceae > REEB509. The sequence goes on along the minus strand of JBILVS010000150.1, from coordinate 3,456 downwards.
CTGCGCCCTGGAACGAGGTCATTGACGCAACCCGCTTCGGCCCCTCGTCCCCGCAACGTTCCAATGCGCCGGATCAATCCGAAGACTGCCTGTTCCTGAATGTCTGGACGCCAAGCCTGGATGCAGAGGCAGACAGGCCTGTCCTTGTTTACATCCATGGCGGCGCCTACGCGAACGGCCACGGCGGCGATCCCCTGACAGACGGCGCGCGCCTCGCCCGCTTCGGCGACGCGGTCGTCATCACCTTGAACCACCGCCTCAACGCCTTCGGGTATTTGTCCCTGCCCATGATTTGGCCCGGCCGCGCCGACGACTCCGGCAATGCCGGGCAGCTGGATCTGATCCTCGCCCTGCAGTGGGTGCAGGCGAACGCGGCCGCTTTCGGCGGCGATCCGTGCCGCGTGACCGTGTTCGGACAATCCGGAGGCGGCGCAAAAATCGCCACCCTGATGGCGACGCCGGCGGCGGCGGGCCTTTTTCACGCAGCCTGGACCATGAGCGGCCAGCAGATCACCGCGTCCGGCCCGCTCAATGCCCGGCGCCGCAGCTTGGCCTTTCTGGTGGCGCTTGACATTGATCCGACCACAGACGGCGCCTTTGAGGCCCTCAGCGCTGTGCCGGCGGAGCGCCTGGTGGAGGCCCTTGCTAGCCCCGATCCGATTGATCCAAGCCGCGGGTCTATCTCCTTTGCTCCGGTTCTTGATGAGCGAACTTTGCCCCGCCATCCGTTTTGGCCGGATGCGCCGGGCCAAAGCCAAGCGATCCCCATGGTGCCGAGTAGACGGGGATGTCGCCATCCCCGTCCCTCACAGACCCGGACGTGCGGATTTCCCGCATCCGGTTCTTCATGTGGAAGGTTCGCTATGGAGGCGCGTATTTGTGGACGATCAACACAGGCGGCAGCGGGCGTCTGGCGAGCATGGCGTTGAAACGCGCCCACCGCATTTTGTGGCGGCCGCGTCGATCAATCCAGCGCTTCCAGATTCGTTCCAACTGATGGGCGAACCAACACAGTCGTTTGTGATTACCAGTGATGCCGTAGTAGGCGCAGTGGCCCCGGATCACACGCGACAGATGCGCGTGCTGCTCTGGCAGCGGCTTGTGCAGGTTAATTCTGCACCAGTCCGTCACAGATTTCAGCGCGCGAGCGAAGCGATCCTTCGCCGTCACTTGCCGCACCACAGCCTTGCCCTGCCTCGACGTGCCCCACACGTGGGTGAAGCCGAGAAAGTTGAAGGTCGTGCCCGCAGTCGCCGGATGGCGACCTTGAGGTCTTTTGAACCGGAAATCCACAAAGCGCGTTTTGGTCGGATGGAGCGTAAGCCCAAACCGACCAAGACGCTTAGCCAAGAGCGCCGGCATATTCTTGCCGGCCAGATGGTCTTCGAACGCCAACACAGCGTCATCGGCATAGCGCACCAGCAGCGCGCGCCCTTTCAGGCGCGGACGCACCACCGTCTCGAACCATTCATCCAGCACATGATGCAGGAAAATGTTCGAAAGCAGCGGTGAGATCACGCCGCCTTGCGGCGTGCCGCTGATGGATCTGCGCAGAACGCCCTGTTCGAGCACTCCCGCCTTCAGCCATTTGTCGATCATCGTTCGTACAACGCCGTCCGTCACTCGCTGATCGAGGAAGCGCCGCAGATGCGCATGATCAATCGTGTCGAAATATTTGGATATGTCGACATCGACGACCCAGCGCAGCCCTTGCTCCATGAAGCCAGTCCGCAGAGCGTGCAGGGCCTGATGGGCAGATCGGCCCGGCCGAAAGCCAAACGAGCAGGGCAGAAAGTCCGCCTCGTAGATTGGCTCCAGCAACAGGAGTATCGCGCGCTGCGCCACCTTGTCTTCCAGCGTTGGAATGCCGAGCGGCCGTTTCGTTCCATCGGCCTTGGGAATGTAGTGCCGACGCACCGGCGGTGCGCGATAGCGGCCCGATTTGATGCGCGCAAGAAGATCCAACAAATTGGCCTTCAGGTTTGCTTCGTAATCAGCCGCCGTAACGCCGTCGATGCCCGGCGCGCCATCCTTACGCGTCAGGCGATAGGCCTCGAACATCCAGTCGAGGTCGATGAGATGATGCAGCGAGGTCATCGCCCGTTTCGGGTTGTTCCTCGCCAGTTCGGCTATCCATTGTCGTTTCGTGGACAGGTTTGCAGGACTCAGAGTTCCCTCCCGTGTTTCCTGGCAATGGGTCTTCACACATGGCGACGCCCTTTCCTCCAGCGGGTCCTGCTCGAGCGCAGTTCCCCGCCTTCGTCGGTACTATGACGCCGCTACGACATCCCGGCGCGCATGCCCCGCAGCTTATGGATTCGCTTTGGGGTTCCGCGTGCGCTTGGCGTTTTCGTGTTCGCCTCATCGGCGCTCCTGCGCGTCGCCAAGCCAGCGCGCGGGCCTGGAGCATTGGTCAGCCGGCGCTCCACAAAGCCGGCGGTTTCACACGGACGCGTTCGGGATCTCTCAGGTTCCCTGGCGGCCCATCCCGCGCCTATGCCCTGCTCCAAGACCCCGGCGGAATCGGCTGGCCTGGCCATAGCGGCTTGGCCGATGCTGCCCCAACACCCAACAAGGCAAAGGCTTCCGCAGCACATGATTTCGAGGCTACCGCAGGGCTTCAGCGCCCGCTGTCTACGCTTCACGAACGCCGTTACCGACGCCCATGCAAGACTCGCTTCCGGCTGGCGGGCTCCGCCTTTGCCGGGAGGGGGTTGAACCCTCTGGGTCGCGGTGAAAGGTTTCAGTCTGTTTCCATCCATCCCCCTTTCCAGGGCTTTCCTGACGCAAGTTGGGCGCATGCCCGCCGCGGCTTCTACGAACTCGCCGACCTTGCTCGGGCCGGCAAGGGTCCAGTCTCACCGATCGCGACCGAAGCTGTGCGACGCATCGATCTTGTTTTCGACGCCGAGCGCGCCATCGCAGGCCAAAGCGCGAGCGCGCGGCTTGCCCACCGCCTCGAGCACGTTGCGCCTCTGGTCGACGACCTTCACACCTGGATGACCGAGACGCGCCCGAAGCTCTCCCGTCACGCCGAACCCGCGAAGGCCATGGACTACATGCTGACCCGTTGGGACCGCTTCGCGCGCTTCCTGGAGGACGGGCGCATCTGTCTCACCAACAACGCCGCCGAGCGGGCGCTCCGCGGGACCGCCCTCGGACGCAAATCCTGGCTCTTCGCAGGCTCAGATCGCGGCGGGGAACGCGCGGCCATGATGCTGACGCTCATCGGCACAGCCAAGCTCAATGAAGTCGATCCGCAAGCCTGGCTCGCCGATGTGCTCCACCGCATTGCCGACACGCCGATGTCGCGCCTGCCGGAGCTCTTGCCGTGGAATTGGCCGCCCGCCGCGTAACCGCGGTCCTCACCGGCTTTCAATTACCCACATTTCCTGCAGCTCCGATTTCGGCGCCGATTTCGATATCGGTCAATCGCGAGAGCCCACGCCAGATGAC
>JBILVS010000069.1:0-15468 GCA_044370335.1 Caulobacterales bacterium | reverse complement strand
TAGCCGCGCCAGGGGCGATGCTTGCCACCGCGGACCACCAGCTGCACCGGCATGCGGAAGGGCCGCTGGGACAGATCACGCTGGGGATCGGCCGCTTCCAAAGCCTGCAAGAGAGCTGGGCCGTCATACCACGGCGTCTGCTCGGAGCGTTCGACGACGTTATGGCCCGCGGCGGCGGCCACCGGGATCACGGCCTCCACGGCAAGGCCGGCGTCGGCGCAGAGGCGGAGGAGGTCGGCTTCAAGCGCCCGGAAACGGGCGGCGTCAAAGCCTACGGCGTCCATTTTGTTGATTGCGACCACGGCGGCGCGAACCCCGACCAGCGCCGCGATGCGGATATGGCGGGCGGTCTGGGGCATGGGACCGCGAACGGCATCCACAACCACAATCGCAAGATCGGCATGAGAGGCGGCGGTGGCCATGTTGCGAGTGTGGGCTTCGTGGCCCGGCGCATCGGCAATGATGAACTTTCGCGCCGGCGTCATGAAGTACCGATAGGCCACGTCGATCGTGATGCCCTGCTCGCGTTCAGCATCGAGGCCGTCAAACAACAGGGCGTAATCGAGAATGCCTGCCCCATGGCGGGCTTCGCTGGCTTTGCGGAAGGCTGCGAGATGGTCCTCAAACAGGGCGTCGGCGTCCGCCAGCAACCGGCCGACCAGGGTGGACTTGCCGTCGTCCACCGCACCGCAGGTGGTCAGACGCAAGACGCTGCGATCGCCCACCAGGGCGCGGGTCAAAGAGGGCGGCGGAGACGGAGGCGGCGCCGACACTAGAAATAGCCTTCCCGCTTCTTTTTCTCCATCGAGGCTTCGTCGTCGAAGTCGATCAGCCGACCTTGGCGCTCGGAGAAGCGGGTTTCCATCGTTTCGGCGACCACCTCATCCAGAGTGGCGGCGGTGGACCGCATGCCGGCGGTCAGCGGATAGCAGCCCAGGGTCCGGAAGCGCACCATCTCGACAGAAGGCGTTTCTCCATCAGCCAAAGGAATGCGATCGTCATCGACCATGATCAATTGGCCCTGGCGCTCCACCACCGGGCGGGACGCCGCAAAGTAAAGCGGAACCACAGGCACGCGCTCCATCGCGATATAGAGCCAGATGTCGAGTTCGGTCCAATTCGAGAGCGGGAAGACCCGCATGCTCTCTCCGGGCTGCAGGCGGGTGTTATAGACCTGCCACAACTCCGGCTTCTGGCTACGGGGATCCCAACCCTGCTGGGGAGTGCGGACCGAGAAGATGCGCTCTTTCGCCCGGGAGCGTTCTTCGTCGCGGCGGGCGCCGCCGATCGCGGCGTCATGGCCGCCGCTGTGCAGCGCCTGCAGCAGGGCCTGGGTGCGCATCACCTCGGTGAATCGTGCAGAGCCGTGCTGGAACGGGTCGACGCCGGCTTTGGCGCCCTCCTCGTTGACATAGACGCGAATAGAGAGCCCCAGCGCCTGCATCAGGGCGTCGCGGAATGGCGCCATGTCCTGGAACTCCCAGAGGGAGTCCACGTGCAGCAGCGTGAAAGGGGGCTTGGCAGGCCAGAACGCCTTCATTGCAAGATGGAGAAGGCAGGTGCTGTCTTTGCCGATCGAATAAAGCAGGACCGGGTTGCGGAACGAGGCCGCGGTCTCCCGCAGGATGTGGATAGCCTCCGCCTCCAGGGCCGCAAGATGAGTGCCCGCGACGCCCGGCGCAGCGCTATCGGCGGGGCGCTGCTCCCGCAAACGGGCGCCGTAGGCCTCGATGTCATTCTGAAGGGCGGGTGTCATCGTGGGGGTGTCTTAACGGGGCCTTGGGTTTTGTCGCAAGGATCGGTCCCATACGCCTGCGCTTTAGAAGTGCGCGAGGTAGCCGCCGTCGACGGGCAGGACCGCGCCAGTCACGTAGGAGGCGCCAGGGGAGGCGAGATAGACTGCGGCGGCGGCGATCTCGTCAGCTCTGCCCCAGCGCCCCAGAGAGGTCCGCTTGGCGAGCCAAGCCGCGATGTCGGGATCGGCGACATAGGCGGCGTTCACCTCGGTGGCGAAATAGCCGGGGGCGATGGCGTTGACCGTGATCCCATGGGGGCCGAGTTCGGCGGCCAACGCCCGCGTCAGGGCTTCAAGGCCGCCTTTGCTCATGGTGTAAGCGGCGTCGCCGGCGCGGGAACTGGGCCCGGCGATCGAGGTGACGTTGATGATGCGGCCTGAAGTTCGGCGGGCGATCATCTGGGCGGCGGCGGCGCGGGCAAGCCAGAAAGGCGCCGTTAGGTTGGCCGCCAGCATGGCGGCAACGGCGGCCTCGTCAAAGGCGAACAAGTCCCGGCGATCACGGGCGCCGACGGTGTTGACGAGAATTGTGAGCCCGCCGCGGTCCGCTTCGATTTGGGTGAAGGCCTGCGCCTGGGCGGCCTGGTCGGTCACGTCAAAGACCAGGGCCTGCGCGCTCAGCGCGCTGGCGGCGGCCATGGTGCGCGTCAGGTCGCGGCCGTTGACGTAAACAAAGGCGCCGGCCGCCACGAGGCCTTTGGCGATGGCGAAGCCCAGCCCCTGCCCCGCCCCGGTCACCAAGGCGGTCTGACCCGTCAGATCAAACAGCGGGCTCATCCCAAATCCTCATTGGCCAAATCCTCATTGGCCAAATCCTCATTGGCCAAATCCTTCTGGCGAGATCAGCGGTCTTTTGGGTCAAGGGCGTCGCGGAGGCCGTCGCCGAGAAAGTTCAGCGCCATCAGCGTCACCAGCATCAACCCGGCCGGCCACCACAGAAGCCAGGGATAGGCCTCCATGTTTTGGGCGCCACGGGAGATCAGTTGGCCGAGGGAGGTGAGCGGCTCCTGCACGCCCAAGCCAATAAAGGACAGGAAGCTCTCGAGCAGAATCACGACAGGGATGTTGAGCGTGGCGAAGACCACCACAGGGCCAAGAGTGTTCGGCACAATGTGGCGGGTCACGATCTGGAGCGGCGTTGCGCCGGCGGCGCGGGCGGCCTCGACGAACTCACGCTGCCGGAGGGCGATCGCCTGGCCGCGGACGATGCGCGACATGGTCAGCCATTCCACCGCGCCGATCGCCACAAAGATGAGGATAATCTTCTGGAACGGGTCGGTGGTGGGGATGGCGGTCATCAAGAGGATGACGAAGAAGATGAACGGGATCGAGTAGAAGAGATCGACCAGCCGCATCATGATCTGATCAAGCCAGCCGCCGACAAAGCCTGCGATCGCGCCCCAGAGCACGCCGATGGTCAGAGCCACGGCGGTCGCGACAAGGCCCACCATCAAGGAGATGCGGAGCCCGAACAAAAGCCGAGCCATGAGGTCGCGGCCCTCGGTGTCGGTGCCGAGCCAATGGTGGTTCTCCCAGGTCGGGCCGATGGCCACCCGATCGCGGAAGATGGTGTCGACGTCGTGGACCCAAAGGCCCGGGATGCGGAAGACGCCGAAATCCAGGTCTGTGCCGAAAATCGCCAGGAATGACAGGATCGCCAAAAGGCCGAGGCTGAACACCGCGGCGGGGTTGCGCAACAGACGGCGGCGGGCGTCGTCCCACAAGGAGCGGCCCTTAACCGGGACCGACGCTGTCGCCACCGGGCCGGAGGTGATGGTCGCCTCGCTCATGCGGCTCTCCGGGCGCGGGGATCCAAAAGGCCGTAGATGATGTCGGCCAACAGGTTCAGAAGGATGATGAGGCCCGCGTATACAATAACCACACCCATCACGAGGGTGTAGTCCCGCTGCTGGGCGCCGGTGACGAATTGGCTGCCGATCCCCGGCAACTCAAACACGGTCTCAACAACGAAAGAGCCGGCCATGACGCCGGCGATGGCGGGGCCGAGATAGGACACGATCGGCAGAAAGGCCACCGGCAACGCATGCCGCCAGACCACCTGCCATTCAGGGAGCCCCTTGGCGCGGGCCGTGCGAATGGCGTTGGAGCGCATCGCTTCAATCATGGAGGCGCGCATCAGGCGCGAGATGATGGCGATCTGCGGCAACGCCAGGGTGATGACGGGCAAGAGGAGATAGCTGATCGCGATCTCGTCGCGCATCAGCCCCTGGCTCGGCAGCCACTCCAACTGAAGGCCGAAGACCAATTGCAATACCGGCCCCATCACAAGGGGCGGCAGACAGACCCCCAAGAGGGCGAGCCCCATGACCACGTAGTCTTGTGGTCGGTTCTGCCCCAAGGCGGCGAAAACGCCCAACCCCCCGCCAACAAGCACCGCCAAGGTCATCGCCGACAGGCCAATGATGAAGCTCGTCGGAGCGCCTTCAGAAATGATCTCGGCGACGTCCTTGTCCTTGTATTTCATGGACGGGCCCAGGTCGCCCTGCGCGAGATCGCCGAAATAGGCGAAGAGCTGCTCATGCAGCGGGAGATCGAGGTTAAACTCAGCCTTCAGGCGGCGCTCGATCTCTGGCGGCATCTGCCGCTCTGAATCGAAGGGCCCCCCCGGCGTCTGATGCATGATGATGAACGCGGTCGCGATAATCAGCATCATGGTGGGGATGGCGATGAGCAGCCGTTTGACAATCTGGGCGATCATGCGGCGGGCGAGCTCTCGCTAGGGGCCAACAAAGGGCCAGTTGTTGGCCGACATTTGAGGCCACGTCGCGCCTTGTCAATGCCGCTGGGGCAGTGTCTGACAGTGCCGCGCCCAGGCCGGGATGCCTTCAGGAGACCCTCAAGATGAGCCGATTTATCCAAGTGACGCCGGACTTCGCTGTGTCCCCACAAGTGGTTGCGGAGGACTTCGCCGCGGCCAAGGGGGCGGGCTTCGCCCACGTGGTGAACAATCGCCCGGATGGCGAAGAAGCGGGGCAGCTGACGATCGCCGCCGCTGAAGGCGCGGCTCACGCCGCAGGTCTGGCCTACACGGCCATCCCGATCAGCGGGATGCCGGGGGAGCCGCACGTGGAGGCGATGGCCGCGGTCCTTGAGGCGAAGACCGGTCCGATCCTCGCCTATTGCCGCTCCGGCACGCGGTCAATCACGGTTTGGGCCCTGGCGCAGGCCTACCGGCGGGCGGCGCCGGCGGAGGAGCTCGTGGCCGCGGCGAGCCGGGCGGGGTATGACTTGTCGGCCTTGGCGCCGGTGCTGCGAAGGCTTTCGGAGAGCTAAGGGGCTTTGAATTCACGGCAGGCGCGCGGTGGCGGAGGCGCCTGCCGCCGCGATGGCGGCGGGCTGCGGCCCGGCGGGATCTTGGGGCAACCACATCGCGCCCACGATTTTCACCGCCAGGATCGTGGCTATGGCCAGGATGCCCATGCGGAGGCGCTCGGCCACGAACCAGGCCGCCGCGCCGAAGGCTCGTAAAGCTGTGCGGGGGTGAAACATCGGGGGCGTCCTCGGCTGGGGTCCTCGCCTTCATGGTGCAGGAACGGCGCCGCGGCCCCCCTGCAGCATCGCGAGATTGTACCCCGCATTCAGATTGGATAGGCCTCGTTCATGACCGCCTCGCCCCTACCGGGCCACACTGCCCCTGCCGAAGCCGCCCCTCCGGCGGCGCCTGTTCGGGTGCGGGGGCGGTCCTGGTTTGGCGATTTCGACTATACGCTCAAGGGTTTGCGCGTCCGCAAGACGGGCGCTTTTGTGCCCTTCACGCCCGCGATTTTCGTCGAAGTCTTTGCTTGGTTTTTGTTCTTTTTCACGGTTCTGGCCGCGAAGCCGGAGCCGGGGCCGCAATTTACCATCGCGTTCCATCCAGACCGGGCGCGACCGTGGTATCTCGCCTGGGCGGCAGCCCGACTGGCAGGCGGGCGGATGGTCACCGATCCGGCGAAGGCGGACGTGGTGATGCACTTCGAGGACTCGACCTTCGCGTCCAATCCGCCGCCTGCGGTCAAAGCCGACGCCGTGCTGCTGAACTTCGCTTGCGTCGATGTGTCCAAGTCGCGGGTGGCCGAAGCGTTCGAGGCGGCCTTCGGCTATCCGCTCAAGGTGGACCCGACGCGGACATCAGGGCCGCTTGTCGAAAAGGGCGAAGGCAACGGCATCCATGACGGACGGATCGTGGAGGGCCCCTGCGCGGCGCGTCTGGGCAAGACCTATCAGCGGCTCGTCGATAATCGGACGGCGGACGGGGCCTTTGTGGAAGACCTGCGAACGCCGCTCGTTGGGGGAAAGCCGGTGATCGTTTTCCGCAAACGTCGGGAAGTCAGCCGCCGCTTCGCCAACGCCAATGCGACTGTAACCACAGCTCTCCCCGAAGACCTCTTCACCCCCGAAGATCTGGCCAAGCTGGCGGGGTTCGCGCAGCGGCTAGGGCTTGACTGGGGCGGTGTGGACGTGCTTCGCGACAGACAGGAGGGACTGCTTTATATTGTGGACGCCAACAAAACTGACATGGGTCCGCCTACAGCTTTGCCGATGATGCAGAAAATGCGCGCCGCTCGGGCGCTGGCCAGGGCGCTCCGCGCTCGCATCGGCCGATAAAGGGATCACGCACGATGGCTTCCAAGATCCCGTTCGTCCGTGACATGGCCTTCGAGTATGGCGTGCCGCAACAGGTGAGCCCGCTGGTGCGCCGGGTGGTCGCAAACAATCCGGGGCCATTCACCTATCTCGGCACTGGCGTTTACATCATAGGCCACGGCGACGTAGCGGTCATTGATCCCGGCCCCGTCGTGGACGGGCATCTCGAGGTGCTGCTCAAGGCGCTCGAGGGCGAAGTGGTGAGCCACATCTTTGTCACCCATGGGCATATGGACCACAGCCCTGCGGCGCGACCGCTGGCGGCGCTGACGGGCGCCACGATCTATGCCTGCGGGGAGCCGGTGAAGCCCACAGACAGCGAAGTGCGGATGGAGGCAGGCGACGATCTCGGCTTCCGGCCGGATGTCGAGATCGAAGATGGGGCGGTGTTCGAAGGCCCAGGCTGGACGATCGAGGCGGTTTTTACCCCTGGCCACACCAGTCACCACATGGCCTACGCCCTTAAGGAAGAGAACGCGCTGTTCCCCGGCGACCACATCATGGGCTGGTCGACGACCGTGATCAGCCCGCCGGACGGTGACATGGGCGCTTATCTGAAAAGCCTAGAAAAGGTCCGCGACCGGACCTTCGACACCCTGTGGCCGACGCACGGGCCGCCGGTGCGCGACGTGCGGCCCTTTGTGGAGGCCTATATTGATCATCGCCGCGGGCGCGAGGCGCAAATCCTTGCCCAGCTCGCAAAGGGGCCCGCCAGCATCAAGGCGATGGTGCCGATTATGTACGCCGATGTGGACGCTCGCCTCCATCCCGCGGCGTGCCACTCGGTGCTCGCGCACATGCTGCAGCTGGTGAAAGAAGGCCGCGTGCTGTGCGCGTCGGACCCTTGCGTGGAGAGCGTTTACGCACTCGCTTGAGGCTTGCGCCGCCAAACGACGCGCCTCAGAACCCCGCGGCAGACGCCTTCAAATGGCGTCGCCGTTGAGTTGCTTCATGACCGCGGCGCTGAATTCCCGGAGGCGCGTCGCATTCGCCCCGAGATCGGACAGGCCCACCCGAGAGGTCGAGCGGGCGTCGATCACGCTGCCCTCAGGCGTCGCGCGGACGCGGATCACGATGTCGTCGGTAAAGCCAAACCAGAAGCTGGTGGAGGCGGCCTCGATGCGGCCCTCCCGGGTCGCAGTCGGCTCGATCTGAGCGGTGATCGCCCAGCCTTGGGCCTGGGCCGCCTGCAGGGCTATGGCGTAGGCATCCTCCGGCGGCAGCCCCACCGGAAGCGGGGTCAGATCGCTGTAATGCTCCGCGATCAGCTCCGTCGTGAGCTTGTCGGCGAAGGCGGGGTTGGACCAGCTCGCCGGCGCCCGGTTCGCCGCCAGATCGACGCTGTTGGCGGAGGGCCCCCGCGCCGCGAGCTGCTCCGGCGAGAAGGCAGGCGGATCGGTGATATTGGTGGTCACGTCGTGGATGGGCGGGATCTCACCCGCCGTGCGCTGAATATGGACGGCGTAGCCAAGCCCCAGCCCCGGGATCAGGATCGCGATGAGCGCTGCGATGGCGCCGCGGCGGGGCTTGATCAGTAAAGATAGACCCAAAGCGACCAGCCCAAGGCCGACCCCTGCCATCAGCAGGATGGGGCCGACGTTGCGCATGAGCGTGCCGAGGCCAAATCGCCAATCATGCAGGCCGAAGCGCGAGCCCAGCGCCGCATAGGCGAAAAAGGCGGGGATCAGGAGCGAGAACAGCAATGCCCCCCGCACAAGCCCGTCCCGGAGCGCGGACGCCGCTCCGCCTTTGGTTTCCCCTTGCTCGCTCATCCCCGTCTCCCCTTTGGCTGCTGCGTCCCGGTCAGGCTGTCGGCAGCCTGTAATCGGTGAACATCTTGCGCAGTTCCAGCTTGTTGATCTTGCCCGTGGCGCCTAGCGGAATCTTCTCCACGAAGGCGACATCGTCAGGCATCCACCATTTGGCGATTTTGCCCTCCAAATAGGCGAGGGCTTCGTCCTTGCCGGGCGATGCGCCCTGGGCAGGCTCGATGATCAGGAGCGGACGCTCATCCCATTTCGGATGCGCGATCCCGATCACCGCGGCGTTGGCGACGCCGGGAGCGCCCACCGCGATGTTCTCGATTTCAATGGAAGAGATCCACTCCCCGCCGGACTTGATGACGTCTTTCGCGCGGTCGGTGATCTGCATGAAGCCCGCGGGGTCCAGCGTCGCTACATCGCCGGTGTCGAAGAAGCCATCGGCCTCGAGGGCTGTGCCGTCGGCGCGACGGGCGCCATCGCCTTTGAAGTAGCTCTTGGTGACGGCGGGGCCGCGGACCTGCAGGCGGCCGAAGGTCTTGCCGTCCCGGGGGAGCTCTTTGCCGGCGTCGTCGACGATTTTCATTTCGACCGTGAACGGCGCCCGGCCCTGCTTGAGCTTGAGTTTGATCTTGTCTTCGTGCGGCAGGGCGTCTTCGTCGGGCCCAAGGGCGCAGAGTGAGCCCATCGGGCTCATCTCTGTCATACCCCAGGCGTGGACGACCTCAACGCCATAGTCCTCTTCAAAGGCCCGCAGAATCGCTTCCGGCACCGCCGAGCCGCCGATGATGACCTTTTTCAAAGTCGTAAGCTTGAGCTGGTTTTCCCGCAGGTAGGACAGCAGCATCAGCCACACCGTCGGCACCGCTGCGGTCAGCGTCACCTTCTCGCTCTCCAGAAGCTCATAGACCGAAGCGCCATCCAGCCTCGCGCCGGGCATCACCATCTTGGCGCCGGCCATGGGGCCGATGAAGGTCAAGGCCCAGGCGTTGGCGTGGAACAACGGCACGACAGGCAACACCACATCCCGCGAGCGCAGACCAAAAGCGTCGCCCGTATTGGCGGCCATCGCGTGGATCACATTGGAGCGGTGGGAATAGAGCACGCCCTTGGGGTTGCCGGTGGTGCCTGAGGTGTAGCAGAGGCCGGCAGCGGTGTTCTCGTCGAAGCCGCCCCAGACGATGTCGGCGCTCCAACCCGCGATGAAGTCCTCATAGGCCACCGCGTTCGGCAGCGACGTCTGCGGCATCTGGGCGGCGTCGGTTAGGATCACATAGCGTTCAACCGTGGCCAGATGCGGGGCGATCTTCTCCACCAACGGCACGAACGTCAGGTCCAGGAACAGGATCTTATCTTCGGCGTGGTTGGCAATCCAGGCGATCTGTTCGGGGAACAGCCGCGGGTTCAGCGTGTGAAGCACAGCCCCCATGCTCTGCGCGCCAAACCAGACCTCCATGTGCCGACCCGTGTTCCAGGCCAGCGTCGCCACGCGGTCGCCGAGGCGGATGCCGGCGTTCTTGAGCGCAGCTGTGACCTGTTTCGCGCGGGCATGAATTTCGCCATACGTGGTGCGGACGATGGGGCCTTCGACGCTGCGAGTGACCACCTCTCGATTCGGGGCCATCGCCTTGGCGTGGTCCAGGATCTTATCCAGCGTCAGCGGCCAATCTTGCATCAAGCCCTGCATCGGGGCGCCTCCCTTCGGTCATGGACGGTTGTCTTGCCGTCCTACCTAGAGGGGAAGCGACGCCCCGACAATGTGTCGCAGCCGACGAGGGCTGTTTAGGCCGCCCTCCGGGCGCCCTCATTGGACCAGGCGGTGCGCCGTTCCCGGGGCGGCGCCTCTTTGAGCACCCGGACCGCAGCGGCGCCGGCCCGATGGGAGGCCGTCACGGTCGCGGCGGTCGCCCCCTCTTCGGAGACCTGGAAGCCAGCGGCCTTGAGGCGATCCCACAAAGCCCGGGCCCCGGCTCCAGCCACCGCCGCCGCCGCGGGAGAGGTGGAGAAGCGCACAACACCGGCAAACTGGGCGCCGCGGGCATAGGAGGAGCGCACGCGGCAGACGGTTTTGGCGCCGCCGAGCCACAAGGAAGCCATATCGGCGCGGCGGCTCGGGTCCATCGTGGCGGCCACGGTTTCAAGTTCGCTCAGACGGCGCATGCTGACCGCGAAGCGCGCCAGATCTGCGGGACGGTCATCGCTCAGGATCGCTGTGGTCAGTCCCGCCGCCGTCGCCATCGCTCGCACTGCGTTCAGCATTCGCCGCTCCCTCATTTCAGGAACTCAGCTTTTGTCCATCTCCTTGAAGGAAGGTTTAACGGCGAACGCCGCGATTAAGGATAAAGCCTGATCTTCTCAAACCGCTCGCTCAGGCTTGCGCGGCGGAAAACCAGCCGGTCATGCAGACGGAAAGGACGATCGCGCCAAAACTCAAGGCTCAAAGGCGCGATGCGCCACCCGGTCCAGTGTTCAGGCCGGGGCACATCGCCGAGGCCGAACTTCAAGCCAAACTCGGTCACGCGCTTTTCCAGGGCGAACCGATCAGGCAAAGGATGGGACTGTTCGGAGGCCCAAGCGCCGAGCCGGGCGCCGCGATCGCGGGTTTGGAAATAGGCGTCGGCCTCTTCCGCCAAGACTTCGGCCAGGGTTCCCCGGACCCGCACCTGCCGACGCAAGGACTTCCAATGAAAACACAAGGCGGCCTTAGGCGTGGCCGCAATCTGCCGGCCCTTGGCGCTTTTGGTGTTGGAATAGAAGGTGAAGCCCTGAGGCGAGACGTCCTTCAACAGCACCATGCGCACATCGGGCATGCCGGTCTCATCGACCGTTGCCAGGGCCATCGCGTTGGGGTCGTTCGGCTCTTTGCCTTTTGCTTCGGTCAGCCATTGGGCGAAGAGCGCAAAGGGTTCTTCGGCGGCGAAGAAGGCCGCGTCGTCCGGCGGGGGGGCCGCGCCCGGGCCATAGCGCGGCGACGGGGGGATAAGGGGTGAGCTTGACATGCAGGCCCTGTCCTTGTTCGCATGTGTTGTCGTTGCGGGAGTTAGGCATTCTGAAGAAGCGTGTCAAAGAAGCGCGCTCGCAGCTATCCCAAAGCGAAAAGGGAAGCATCGGCTTCGCGACTAAACGCGACATGGCGGCGACAAAGCGCGCACTAACCAAAATGGCGGCCCACCAAGGCAAGTCTGAAACAAGTGCGCGGGCTTATCTCGCGGCGATCGGAATTTCCGACCCCGAAGGCAAGACAAGCACAAAAAAGTGACGCCATGCACGATTTGGCTGGCGGGCTTGTCCTTGGCTACCACGGGTGTGACGCATCTGTGGGCGAACCCCTTTTGAAGGGTGAGGCGGTCCTGCCAAACAACAACAATTGGGATTGGCTGGGGCCTGGTATTCATTCCTGGGAAGCAAACCCGCGCCGCGCGTTGGACTTTGCTCAGGAGTTAGCCGCAAGACAATAGAAGCAGAACAAAGTCTCGAATCCATTCGTTGTCGGCGCGGTCATCAACCCCGGTTTGTGCTTCGATCTGACGACAAGCGCAGGGGTCAACGTCCTGGAAAATGCCCATGCCAACCTCATGGAAGTAGCTCAAGCTGCAGGAAGGACTTTGCCAAGCAACGGAGCTGACCATCTCAGGCGGGAGCTGGACTGTGCCGTTATCCGCCATCTGCATAAGAGCCGCGAGGCTGAGGGCTTGCCCACTGCGCAAACTGTCCGTGGCGTGTTCACAGAAGGAGCCCCAGTCTAGGAAGGCTCAGCGTTCAGGCAAAAACGCACATCCAAACGGCGATAAAGGATCCTACCTGCATGAAGGGCGTGTTCCGCGTTGCGGCGCACCACTTGGCTTAACGCGCAAGGGCCCATTCTGGGCATTGGACGGCCCCGCGTTTGCAGGTAGCCTGACGCCATGTCGCACAACACGTTCGGCCACCTCTTCCGCGTCACCACCTGGGGCGAAAGCCACGGGCCGGCTTTGGGCTGCGTGGTGGATGGCTGTCCGCCTGGCCTGCCGTTGACCCAGGCGATGATCCAGCACTGGCTCGATCGGCGGCGGCCGGGCACGAGCCGGTTCGTCACACAGCGGCAAGAACCGGACTCGGTGCGGATTCTGTCCGGGGTGTTCGAGGACGAGCGCACCAGGGGTCCCGTCACCACCGGTGCGCCGATCTGCCTGATGATCGAAAACATCGATCAGCGCTCAAAGGACTACACCGCGATCCGCGACGCCTATCGCCCCGGCCATGCGGATTTCACCTACGACGCGAAATACGGCGTCCGCGATTATCGCGGCGGCGGCCGGTCCAGCGCGCGCGAGACCGCCGCCCGCGTGGCGGCGGGAGGTGTGGCGCGGGCGGTGTTGGGCGATGGGGTCGTGATCCGCGCCGCCTTGGTCCAAATCGGCCGCCGCGCTATCGATCGCGCGCGTTGGGATTGGGCGCAAACTGAAGCCAATCCCTTCTGGAGCCCGGACGCCCAAACCGCGGCCCTGTGGGAAGAGGACCTGGACGCCGCCCGCAAAGCCGGCTCCTCCCTTGGCGCCCTCATCGAAGTGCACGCCGAAGGCGTTCCTGCCGGCTGGGGCGCGCCCCTCTATGGCAAACTCGACGCCGAGATCGCGGCAGGCCTGATGAGTATCAATGCCGTCAAGGGCGTGGAGATCGGCGACGGGTTCGCCGCCGCCGCCCTCTCCGGCGAAGACAACGCCGACGAAATGAGGGCCGGGCCGGACGGCTGTCCCGTGTTCCTTTCCAACCATGCCGGCGGCGTTCTAGGGGGCATCTCCACAGGCCAAACGATCGTGGCCCGCTTGGCTATCAAGCCGACCTCGTCAATCCTCACCCCGCGCCAGACAGTGACGGCGCAGGGGGAAGATACCGACATCCAGACCAGAGGCCGCCACGACCCCTGCGTGGGCATTCGCGGCGCGCCTGTGGCCGAAGCCATGGTGGCCTGCGCGCTAGCGGACTCGAAGCTGCGGCACCGGGGTCAGGTGGGATAAGCCGCTCAGAAGCGCTCGCGCCGTCCCTTGCTTTCTATCCAGCATTTGGCTAGAAATTGGGCAATGAGAGAAGTCGCCCTCTACGACGCCAAGAACTCCCTGTCCGCTTTGATCCAGGAAGTGGAACAGACTGGGCAAGAGATCATCATCACGCGGCATGGAAAGCCTGCGGCGAGGCTGAGCCCCGCTGCGCACCCTGTGCGTCGCGAACGCGCCGCCGCTCTGGCGCGTTTGGCGGCGATCCAGGAAGAAGCCGAAAAAGCGGGGGCAAACCATCCCGATTGGCTAAGCGTGAAGCGCTGGGCTCGGGAGGAACCGGAGACCGAGGATCCGACGTGATCGTCCTGGATGCGTCTGCGTTTTTGGCTTCGGTTCTGCCAAATCAAGGGACTCCTGCCAGCAGGCGATTTTTCGCTTCACCGCCCGCAGAGGTGACCTCGCCCGCGGTTCTCGCCATCGAGGTGCGCAACGTCCTGCTTCGCTTCGAGAGACGTCGCCTGCTGTCGCCCGCGCGGTGCGACGAGGTCTTAAGTCTGCTGCCGGCGGTGACGCTTCTGCAGCCGTGGCTAGGGCGAGACCAGGACTTGATCCGGGTGCTTGGGGTCGCGCGGCAACAGGGTCTGTCGTTTTTCGACGCGCTCTACTTGGATTGCTGCATAAGCCTACGCGCGACGCTTGTCAGCCGAGACGAAGCATTGATCGCCGCCGCAGCCGCAGTGGGCGTGGACATTGAAGATCTTCGCTGATCGGCTCAAGCGCGACGGAAGCGCAGCACCTTCGTCAGAAACGCCAGCTCCGTGCGCTCATGTCTGAAGCCCACGGCTTCAAACAGCGCGATCAGGTCCTCCTTCAGGTACGACCCGTAATATGGCTCATGGAAGCCGTGCGGAAAATATTCCAGCATCTGGTCGAGATCCGGCGCGTCGCCGAGCTGGAGCGAATCGGCGAGCACCAACCCGCTTCCAGGTGCGAGGACCCGGGCGATCTCCTGCGCCACCAAAGGGCGCACCCGGGGCGGCAGCTCATGGAAGAGAAAGATGCAGGTGGCGGCGCTGAAGGCGTCGGCGTCAAACGGCATGCGCTCGGCCTGGCCTGCGACAAACTCCACCTGGGGGTAGGCGCGCAACCGGTCGCGCGCCCTGGCGAGATAGGCGGGCGACAAATCAAGCCCTGTCGCCTTGAGCCGGGGAAACGCGCCCAGCGTCTGCTCCAGAAAGCGGCCATTGCCGCAGGCGACATCGAGCATCTTTGTTTTGCGTTGATCTTTGCCGCGCAACGCCCGTGCAAGCTCTCCAAGCGCGATGCGCCGCATCGCATCCGCCGCGCCCCCAAACAACACTTCCACTTGGGTGTCATAGAGCTCCGCGCTGTCCTCTGAGAGCCAGCCGCCCGACTGATAGTGAAAATTCTGCAGATAATAGGTCGGATAGCGCCCGGCCGGCGCTTCGGCCCGAACCTCAACCCCGCGCTTCTCCCAACGCCGCGCGTCCACCTCCGGCAGGTCCTTGAAGAAGGCCGCGCTATGCGACAGGCCCGCGACGAGCCGATCAAACCGCAGATCCTCGGGGGCGGGATAGAGACCCTCTTCGATATTGGCGCGGTCTTTGGCGAACAGCGACAGAAAAGCTGAGCGAATCCGCCTCTGGTCGCCCGGCGCGCTCTGCGGCCTGAACCGGGGCTCTCCCGGCCGGTCAAACGGCCGCGAGAGGCGCCGCGCCGCCAAATAATGGCCCATGTACCAAGCCACCCGCGCGCTTTGGGCGGCCGCATAGCGCACCCGTCCGATCCGATCCGCCAACCGCGCCATGCTCTAAGTCCCCTGGGCCACGCCATGCCTCACAGATTGGGCCAAATTCCGAACTCGGCAAGCGCAGGTTACTCCCATCGGGTGATGCGCTTGATAAGATGCCGTGTTTTCATGCGGCCCTCGGGGCGGGTTTTGCCGCGAACGGAAACATTGGCGGCGTGCACACTCTCAGGGTCGCCGGTGATCAAGGGGTGCCAGGGAAAGAGATCCCGGCCTTCGTTGACGAGGCGATAGGCGCAGGTCCTGGGCAGCCAGGACAAGGTGGGCACATTCTCCGAGGTCAGCTTCACGCAATCGGGGACAAACTGCTTGCGGTTGGGATAGTCGCGGCAGCGGCAGGCGGCGCCGTCGAGGAGTTTGCAAGCGACGTCGGTGAGGTAGATTTCCCCGGTGTCTTCGTCTTCGAGGCCCACAAGGCAGCATTTGCCGCAGCCGTCGCAGAGGCTTTCCCACTCGGCCTCG
>JBILVS010000160.1:0-5755 GCA_044370335.1 Caulobacterales bacterium | reverse complement strand
ATCGCGTGAACACCCCGACGATCTCCACATGCGGCGACCAGCGGAACTGATCGATCGGCGTTATGGTCTGCATCGTGAAACCCGCATCCACCAGCGCCCGGGCGTCGCGGGCAAACGCTCCCGCATCGCAGGCTACCGCCGCCACGCGCTCGGCCTTGGCCGCCGCAATCTGTTCAGCCTGAAGCCGCGCGCCGCCCCGAGGCGGGTCAAAGACGATGGCGTCGAAGCGCTTGAGCTCCAGCGCGGAAACGGGGCTTCGCAACAGATCGCGGCGGGCGGTTTCGACGCCTTTCAAGGCGCCGCCGGCACGGTCAGCGGCGGCCTTGAGGGCGGCCAACATCGCGGGCTCGCCGTCCACCGCCCAGACCTCGGCCCCCTGGGCCAGCCGCAGCGCGAACGTGCCGATGCCGCAGAACAAGTCCGCCACGCGCCGGGCGCCGGACAGCGCCTGCAGCACCAAATCCGCCATGGTCTCTTCCCCCGCGACAGTGGCCTGCACGAAGCTTCCCGGCGGCGGTCGAACGATGGCGGCCCCCATCCTTAATTCCGGCGGGCGGCGTTCAAGCACACTCTCGCCCTCCAAGGACAGGCGGGCGAGGTCGGCGATCTCGGCGGCGGCGGCAAGCGCCTGAAGCCCTTGGCGGTCTCGGGCTGAGACGCGCCCCGCCCCGCGCACATCCACGTCAAGGCCGGTCTGTGTTTGCAGCGTCTGGAGCACGGCATCGCCCCGGGCCGGCGCCAGCGATCGGGCGAGTTTCTCCAAAACCGGCAGCGCCGCCTGCAGACCCGGCGTCATGAGCGGGCATGTCGAGATCGCCGCCGCCTGCGCCCCGCCCCGCTCAATGAAACCGAAGCGGACCGCCCCGCCCTGCCGCTGCACATGCAGGCCGACCCGCCTACGGCCCGCGCCCCAGGCCGGGACAATGGGCGCCACATCGCCTTCCAGGCCGCGTTTAGCCAGGGCCTGGACCACCAACCCTCGCTTCCAGGCGAGCTGGGGCGCTTCGGCCCAATGCTGCAGCTGACAGCCGCCGCAGACGCCAAAATGGGGGCATGGCGGGGCGACGCGCTCAATACTTTGGGCCGTGACCGCAAGGATCTGCGCGCGGTCGCCGACGATGCGAACCTGGGCCGTCTCTCCAGCCAAGGCGAAAGGCGCATAAAGCGGCCCTTGGGCGGTTTCGGCGACGGCCTCGCCGCGGGCGCCCACCCCGCTGAACGTCACCTCCGCTTCACAGGCCGGTTGCGCCAACGCGCGAGCGGCGGCGGCCGGGGGACGGGGTCGGCCTTGGCGGGGGGGGCGCTTCATCTCGGATTCAGATCGCTTTTGGTTTGCTCAGGCCCGAAAGACAAACAGGAGGCGCACATGCGTGGTCAATCCCTTCTCGTCGCGGCGGCGGCCCTTGTGATGACGACAGTCGCCATGGCGCCCGCGCCGGCCATGGCGCAGACCTACTACAGCGACCCGAACTGTCAGCAGCAGCGACAAAACCGGATGGTCGCCGGGGCGCTGATCGGCGGGGTGGCGGGCGCTGTGCTCGGCAACAACGTCGCGGCGCGGAATGCGCAAACCGAAGGCACGGTGCTGGGCGGGGTTGCGGGCGCCGCCGCCGGCGCCGCCATCGGCCGGGCGACGGCCAACTGCGAAAGCAACTATCGGAATGATTACGGCTACCACGACCGGGCGCGGGACCCCTACTACGACAGCAGCGGCAATTACGGTTACGGTTACTCCGGCGCGGGATACAGATACGGCTACGGCGCGCCGCCTCAGGAATGCCGGTGGGGCGAGCAGCGCGTGCGCGACCGCCACGGTCGCTGGCAGACCCAAGACGTCTATCTGTGCCAAGGCGCTGATGGCGTTTGGCGGGCCCAGTAGCCGCTTATGAACGGGCGGCGTAGGCGAGCCATTCTTTGGCGCCGCCGCCCCCCATCACGGGGCTTTCGATCAAGCCCTTGAACCGCAATCCTCCCACCCCCTGAAGTCCCTGAGCCGCCCGCTCCGCCACGGAGCGGGCGGTTTCTTCGTCGAGATTGCCGCGGCCGTCGCGCTTCAAGCCCTGATCGGGGCCGCTCTCAAACTGGGGTTTGATGAGCGCGACCAGCTCCAGCGTCGGCGAGGTCAAAGCCAGGGCCGAAGGCAACGCTTTGGCGAGGCCGATAAAGCTGACATCGGCGACGATCAAGCTGGCGTCTTGCGGCACATGCTCGCGGGTGAGCGCGCGGGCGTCGAGGCCTTCAAAGCTGCTCACCCTCGGATCGGCCCGAAGGCTTGCGTGCAGTTGGCCGCGCCCGACATCGACGGCGATCACCCGAGCCGCGCCGCGGCTCAGGAGCACTTCGGTGAACCCGCCTGTCGAGGCGCCGAGATCCAGCGCGACACGGCCCGCGGGATCGACGCAGAAATGATCAAGCGCATGGACGAGCTTGACCCCGCCCCGGGACACCCAGGGATGAACGGGGGCGGCCTCAAGGGCGGCTGTCTCTTCGATCAGCGCCGCGGGCTTGTCCACCCGCACGCCGGCGGCACGAACCAGACCTGCGGCAATCGCGGCCTGGGCTGCGGCCCGGGTGTCGAAAAAGCCCCGCGCCACCAACAGCTGATCTGCTCTGATCCGGGCCACAGACCTCTCCGCGCTTCGCCCCGCCCGCCCCCCGCGCCGCTTTGCCTCTTGCGCAATAGGGCGGCATGGGCGACGCATGCTCCAAGAGGCCCGGCCACAACGGGCGCAATGAAAGATAACGGTTCTTCGGGGAGATCGTCCGTCATGTCCACCACTCTTCAGACTGGCGTGCTGTCGCGCAGGGCGTTGCTGAGCAGCGCTGCGGGCCTTGCCGTGGTCGCCTGCGCAGGACGGGACCAGCCGGCGCCGCCGGGGCCGCGGACCGACGTGCTGACCGGCCTCGATGGACTTGGCGTCGCCGCCCGGGTCCGCGCAGGAGACATCACCGCGGCCGAAGCCGCAGAGGCCGCGATCGACCGCGCCGAGCGGCTACAGCCACAGGTCAACTTCATGGTGACGCCGGCCTATGACCGCGCCCGGCAAGCAGCGCAGCGGCCTGCGAGCGGGCCCTTCGCCGGGGCGCCGACCCTGATCAAGGACTTGTCGGCTTTGCAGGGGGTTCGGCTCACCTACGGCTGCCGGGCGTTTGCGCAGAACGTGGCGACGGGCAACAGCGCCTATGTCGCCGCCATGCTTGCGGCCGGCGCCAACCCCATCGGCAAGTCGACGACGCCGGAGTTCGGCTTCACAGCGACGACGGAGCCGCTCATTACCGGCCCCACGCGCAATCCGTGGAACCTCGATTACTCCCCCGGCGGGTCTTCCGGGGGCGCGGCGGCAGCAGTGGCGGCGGGGGTCGTGCCTTTCGCGCACGCCAGCGACGGCGGTGGATCGATCCGCATTCCCGCCGCGGTCTGCGGGCTTGTGGGGCTGAAATCCTCTCGCGGGCGGCTGATCGACGATCCCTCAGATGTGCCGCTTGAGATCAGTGTGGACGGCGTCGTCACCCGCACGGTGCGCGATACCGCCGCTTGGCTCGCGGCGTCTGAACGCACGGGCGCGGGCGCGGCTCTGGCGCCCGTGGGGCTCGTCACTGGTCCAAGCGAACGGCGCCTTCAGATCGGGTTCTTGATCCCAGACGCCACCGGGCGCGCGCCGCATCCGGCGGTGGCGGCGGCGGTGGAGGCGGCGGCCCGGGCCTGCGAAAGCCTCGGCCACATGGTGAGCGAGGCGCGCTCAACGGTTCCGGGGGAAGCGTTTCAGGAGGCGTTCACGCTCTACTGGGCGGCAGGAGCGGCGCAAACGGTTCAGAATGTCATGGCGAACGCGCCGACGGGGACGCCGCCGGACGCTCTGCTTGAGCCTTTGACGCTTCAGCTGGCGGAGCTTTGGCTGCGGCAGCCGGAAGGAACAATGGAGCGCATCATCGGCATCTTGCGGTCGGTGACGCAGGCTCACCGCGAGACGTTCAGCTCCAACCACGTGCTGATTACGCCGGTCCTCGCCTCCCCGCCCCTGCAGATTGGGGAGATCGCGCCCACGCTGCCGTTTGATGTCGGCTTTGCGCGGGTGGCGAATTACGCCGCCTACACCCAATTCCAGAATGTCGCGGGGACCCCGGCCTTGAGCCTGCCTTTGGGCATGAGCCCGGAGGGCCTGCCGATCGGTGTGCAGTTCGCAGCCGACGTCGGCCAAGAGCGAACCCTGTTGGAGCTGGCCTATGAGCTCGAGGTCGCGCGACCGTGGGATCAACGCCGGGCGGCGCTGTTCGCAGGCTAGCCGCGCGGGGCGCAAAAAGGACGTTTTCAGGTGGGTTCTGACACTCTGGTGATTGCGGTGGACGATGTGCCGACGCGGGTTTGCGTCGGCGTGAGCGCGGAGGAACGGGCGCGGCCACAGGCGCTGGTGATCTCCACCGCGCTGCATCTGGCGGCGGGGGCCCGCTTTCAAGGCCGGGACAGGCTGTCGGAGACAATCGATTATGGCCAGCTGATTCGCTTCGTGAAGCAGGACCTGGCGGAGGCGTCGCCACCACTTTTGATCGAGACGGTGGCTGATCGGGTGGCGACGTTCGCGTTCACGCTTGATGCGGCCATCGAGGCGGTGGACGTGCGTGTCGCCAAGCCTTCGGTGCTGGGCGCTGACGGGCTCGTGAGCGTGCGGCTTCATCGGCGGCGGCCATGAAGGGGTTCGCCCTTGTCACCGGCGGCGCAAAACGCTTGGGCCGGGCGTGCGCGGAGGCTCTAGCCGAAGAGGGGTATGGGATCGCGCTGCACTACAACACCTCCGCCGCGGAAGCGGAGGCGTTCGCCGCGGCATTGCAGAGCCGCGGCACAGCGGTGGTTCTGCGGCAGGCGGATTTGGCGGATTCTGGGGCCGCTCTCGGATTGGTCGCCGCTTTTGAGGCGGCGGGCGCATCGCCCGTCACAGCGCTGATCAACAGCGCCTCGTTGTTTGAACATGACGTCTTCGGCGACGTCACGCCGGAGCAATTCGAGCGACAGATGCGGGTGAACGCGCTTTCACCGACGCTGCTGATGCAGGCGTTCGCCAAGGCTTTGCCCGCGGACCGGCGGGGGGCGGTGGTCAATTTTCTCGATTATAAGCTCGCTCAGCCTTATCCTGATCACCTCACTTACACGATGAGCAAATATGCGCTGCTGGGCGCGACCGAGCTTGGCGCGCGGGCGCTTGCGCCGCGAATTCGGGTGAACGCGGTGGCGCCGGGGTATGTGTTGCCGGCGCCGAACCAAACGGATGGGGACTATGCCCGGCTGCATTCCCAGACCCCGCTTGGATACGGCGCGACCGCGAACGACGTGGCGGAGGCGGTGCGCCTTCTTGTGACGAACGACGCTTTGACGGCGCAGACGATTTATGTGGACGCTGGATTGCGTATGGCGCCCCGGGATCGGGACTTTTCGTTCCTCTAGCCGCCTGTCGGACTTTCCGGCCAATGGGTTCATGGTCCGGGCATGGCGGACTTTGTTTCCCGTGACCGCGACCAAGCGTTTTTGTTGCTAAAGGACTGGCTGTCCGAGGACGAACTGGCGCACTTCGTGATCGCCGCTGTCGAGCGGGTCGCGCTGGCGCGCTTCAAGATCAATGACCGCAATTCGGGGTCGCAGCCGTATCATCCGCGGATGATGCTGGCGCTGTTGATTTATAGTTATGCGAACGGTGTCTTCTCCTCGCGGCGGATCGAGCGGGCGACCTACCGGGATATCGGGGTGCGATATGTCGCCGCCAAC
>JBILVS010000149.1:0-6366 GCA_044370335.1 Caulobacterales bacterium | reverse complement strand
CCTCGCAATCACAAATGGTCGCGCACACTACGAGAAAGAGAACCTCGTTCAGAGGATGGGCCACCCTCCAAGGATCTCGCGGATCTTCAATCGTCCCAAGATGCTCAAGCAGCGACTTAAGGCGAGACGGCTCAAAGCCTTCTACAACGTCCATGTTCATAAGAGCCTCGAGAATCAGCCAAGGCTCTAAAGAATCAGAACTCCCTCAAGGGTGAAACCGCGTTAACCTGAGTTCGGAGCCGTGACTACAGCTCGGCGCTGGTTGACGTGTGCCGGTATGTTGCCGTACAGATGCGTCCGTTGGAGAGCTTCCATATGCCCGCCGCCCCTGAACGTCGATCCGAGCGCCTTGAGGTTAGGGTTCCACCGTCGCTGCATGCGCGCGTGGCCGAAGCGGCGGCCCTGCGCGGCCTGACCGTCGCCGCTTTTGTAACCACCGCGGTGGAGGAAGCTGCGCAGCGCGCGATCAATGACTCGCAGACAACGATTCTGAGCGCTGCTGATTTTGAGCGCCTGCTTTTGGCGCTCGATCGAGCAACAGATCCGAATGCGGCGCTGCGAGCGGCAATGACCAGGCGTCGCGCGCAAGACGGCGGCAGCGCGTAGTCCGGCAATGGCCCTTCGCTTCGAGCGCCTGAATTCAGCGCACGATCGCACGCGGTTTTCTTGTGAGGTCGCGTCGCTCACCGAGTATTTCCATCGCTATGCGGGACAGAACGAACGTGGCGACTTGGCGGCTTGCTTCGTTGCTATTGACGAAGAAAGTGACGCAGTTGTTGGTTATTATACTTTGTCCGCCCATGCGGTTCTGCCTTCGGAGCTCTCCGGCGAGCAATCCAAGGGGCTGCCTCGGCACGATCGCATCCCTGCTTTTCTGATCGGCCGTTTGGCGCGCGACCTATCGGCAAAAGGGCAGGGCGTTGGCGAACTTCTCCTCGCGGATGCTGTTGCGCGCTTGGTGGCTGCTGACGCGGCCGGGCGTTTGATTGTCGTGGATCCCATCGATGACAAAGCGAAAGCGTTTTACGAGAAGTACGGTTTCGCGCCGCTTGGCCAAGCGAATCATCGCCTCTTCATTGCGATGGCGACGGTGAGGAAGGCGATCAAGTAACGCGCGCAGCTCGGATGGAGCGTTTGGCGATTTCTGTGGGCGAAAGGTCCAATCCCCAGTCCGAACTCGGTGTAATCGACGCGCGATTGGCCGAACTCGCGGCGGAGCGCGCGGCACTGGAGGCGCGTCGCGTAGAACTGTTAGCCGATCTCTCGGCCGCCAAGCAATCTTCTCGCGTTGCGCCATCTGATAACGGCGTCTCGCTAGAGTCGCCAGTGACGGCGAAGGTTGAATTTTTCCTCGGCCTCTTTGTCGGTCGGCGAGACGTTTTCGCGTTGCGGTGGGAGAACGCGAAGACAGGAAGGGCCGGTTATGCGCCTGCCTGCGCGAACGAATGGGTGCCGGTCATTTGCGGCAAGCCGAAAGTAAAATGTGCGGCATGTCCAAACCGCGCCTTTTTGCCTCTGACGCCAGAGGTGATCGAAAAGCATCTGCGCGGCGTCGCCCGGGGTGGCGGCGACTACGTTGTCGGCCTTTATCCGCTCCTTCATGACGACACATGTATGTTTCTTGCCGTCGACTTCGATGGTGAGCATTGGTCGGCTGATGCGCTCGCCTTTGTCGAAACGTGTCGCGAGGCCAGCGTGCCCGCGACATTGGAGCGATCGCGGTCTGGCGCCGGCGGTCATGTGTGGGTCTTCTTTGCCGAGCCGGTGTCCGCAGCCATAGCGCGCAGGCTCGG
The DNA here is from genome assembly GCA_044370335.1 of Caulobacterales bacterium. Lineage (GTDB taxonomy): Bacteria > Pseudomonadota > Alphaproteobacteria > Caulobacterales > Aquidulcibacteraceae > REEB509. Next base: position 4,573 of record JBILVS010000149.1, on the reverse strand, counting down.
CGCCCTGCTGATCACGCGGACAATGAATCGGCGGCCCGAGATCGGCTTCAAATCATACGATCGTATGTTTCCAAGCCAAGACACAATGCCAACAGGCGGCTTCGGCAACTTGATAGCGCTGCCGTTGCAACGACGTGCGCGTGATCGCGGCGACAGCGCTTTTATCGGGGATGATCTCAAGCCGTTCGACGACCAGTGGACTCATTTGGCTGGACTGCGGCGGATGAGCGCTTCAGAGGCGGATGCGTTGATCCATCGATTAGATTTCGACATGCCCGGCGGCGCCACGGGCGTACGTTTGCCGGTCGAAGACGAAAGCGCCAACGAGCCTTGGAAGATGGCGCCGTCGCGGCGCGCGAAGCGAGGAGCCATAGAGGGAGGCGTTCCCGCTGAAATCCAGATTGTGATTTCCGACCAGATTTACGTCGCGCGGTCTGGCCTGCCGCCGCCGTTCGTCGCGCAGATCATTCGCCTGGCCGCGTTCCAGAACCCCGAATTCTACCGAGCGCAGGCCATGCGGATGCCCACTTATGGGAAGCCGCGGATCGTTTCGTGCGCCGAGCTCTTTCCTGGCCACATCGGATTGCCTCGTGGCTGCCTGGATGAAGTCATCGATCTTCTGTGCGCCTATGGGGTCAAAGCCGTCATCAAGGACGAACGCTTTTCTGGCAAGCCGATAGACGCATTGTTCAGCGGCAGCCTTCATCCTGCTCAGGTCGCCGCAGTGGCGGACCTCGCAGCGCATGACACGGGCGTGTTGGCGGCGACAACGGCTTTCGGCAAAACAGTCGTCGGCGCATGCATGATCGCCGAACGCAGGGTCAACACGCTTGTGCTGGTTCACCGAGCGCAGCTCTTGGACCAATGGCGCCAGCGGCTTTCGGCGTTTCTTTCGATCGACGCGAAGGAAATTGGCTTGATTGGCGGCGGCAAGTTCAAACCGACCGGAAAGATCGATGTAGCGCTCATCCAGAGTCTGGTGCGCAAGAATGAGGTCAATGATCAGGTTGGGAAATACGGACACTTGATCGTCGATGAGTGCCATCATTTGTCTGCGGTTAGCTTCGAGCTCGTCGCGCGTCGCTCGAAAGCGCGCTATGTTTTGGGCTTGTCGGCCACAATCGCGCGCAAGGACGGCCATCACCCGATCATCTTTATGCAATGCGGTCCCGTCCGCCACCGTGTCGACGCCAAGTCGCAAGCGGCGACGCGCGCGTTCAGCCATCGGGTTATTTTTCGTGGGACTGGATTTGTCAGCACTGGCGCGACGGAACAGAGCGGGGCTCTAACTTTCGCCAAGCTCTATGCTGACCTCGCGCGTGACGAGCGACGCAACGATCTCATTTTCGACGATGTCATGACTGCGTTGCAAACGGGTCGTCGTCCCCTCATTTTGACAGAACGGCGTGATCATCTGGAAATTCTTCAATCTCGTTTTGCGAAGTTGACCAATTTGATCGTTCTCAGCGGCGCCATGAGACCGAAAGAGCTCCGCGCCGCGCTTGATGCCTTGCAACGTGGCGAAGGAGCCGAGCGCCTCATTTTGGCGACAGGTCGATTTGTCGGAGAAGGGTTCGATGAACCTTCGTTGGACACGCTGTTCCTTACTATGCCGATTTCATGGAAGGGCACGCTCGCGCAATATGTCGGCCGCCTTCATCGTCTGCATCAGGGAAAGACGGATGTCGTAGTCTACGACTATGTGGATACGTCCGTGACGATGTTGTCGCGCATGGCCGCAAAGCGCCGTGCTGGATACCGAAGCTTGGGTTATGCTTTGAGCGAAGATGATGGGCTGCGGCCGGGAGCGGCCTGACGGCCGGCTATTACCTCTCGAGCCATGTTGCAACTTGATGCGTAGCCCCAGCAGCGGCATTCGGGCGTCAGTTTCAATTTCGCCAAATTGGAGAAAAAGATCGTTGCGGGGAATGTTTAGTGATACACTAAATATTTGGGAGTTTGCATTGCGCCAATGATGGAAGGCATAGAAAGCCCCGCATTTGCAGCAAGTTAGAAGGCCGCGGGCGCACTTCGGGTGCGCGATTTCGAGATTAAATCTTTGTGAGAAATGGGCATTGGGGCGACACAGCGCCGAGCGCACCCGGATGGCTCGAGTCTTCTAGGGTCGATTGCGTCCCTGATACAGTGGCCAGGGATTGCGCCAAAAAATGGGACCGGAATCTAGGATCATCCGGCAAAGTAGGGTCGCGAACCAGCCACCCGCTCAAAGTGACGTTCGGCGTGTTATGTTGTTGAGCGTTCTTCGCCACCGGCTCACCGCGCTCACGGCCGGGATCTGTGCAGAGCCAGTGGCGAAGAGCGCTCAACAAGTCGACACAGCCATAACGTTTACGCGAATGGAAGCTTTGTAGCGACCCTGCCAGTCGGAACCAAACCGCATCGGGCGCCAGATCGCCGGATCGCGGTCATTGGCTCTTGGCGGGAAAGAGCCCAGGCATCCATGTCGACGCGAGCGCTGCTGGGAAGGCGAGCTTGAGCGGCGCCCGCGAGGACTCTGACGTCAAGGCCCCGCGCTCGAGGAGCGCCGATGTCACGCGCCGCGCTGTCCGCTCGCTTGTTTCAAGGAGCGCCTCCACATCGCCGCGGGCGAGTTCCCCCCGAAACAACACGGCTTCGAGCACAAGGGTGGCTTTTGCGGGCAAGGCTCCACTCGCGCTCTCCGCTTCCGCCCAGCCGATGATACGGCTCCGGAGTCGATTGGGTTCCATCAAGTGTTCCATGAAGCGGACCTGGTCGAGGCAAACATCCAAGAAGAACCGAGCAAAATCGGTGAGCGCTTCCTCGCTCAGCGCGCCTCGTCCATCGAGATCGTTGCGGCGAGGTAGATCACAGGCCGCGAGATGTCCTTTGTAGGCCGTCTCTTGGCGCGCCAGGCCACGCGCCACCGACCATATCCCGCCCGTGTCGAGGGCTTCGCGCAACACGGCATAGGACATCAGACGCGCGACGCGGCCATTGCCGTCGACAAAGGGGTGGATCCACAAAAGGCGATGATGGGCGGTCGCCGCTGCGACAATCGCGTCGACACGGCCGAGCTTCGCGTAAGCGGCCTCGAGCCGCGCGAGAAACCGAGGCACAGCGCCTGGGCTGATCGCCACCAGACGACCGACTTTGACATCCCGTGTGCGGAGTTCGCCCGGAGCGACCGGGACGTGTTCGCCCGTTGTGGGGTTTTCAACCGAGAGGAGGGTGTCGGGGAGAAGCTTACAGAAGCGCTCGTGCAGCTCGCGGAGGCCGCTGACTGTCAACGCCCGCCCGTCGAGGCCGCCTTCGTCAATCCAAGCTTGCACCGTGATATGCGCCCGCGCTTCCAGCTGGAGATCGCGCCTTTCTGGGTCGGTGGAGTAGTCGTCGGCGAGCGCGCGCTCGATATCAATCGGGTGCGTGTCGTGGCCCTCGATGAGGTTTGAGTAGTAGCAGTTCATCGCCCGCACGAGGTCCGCGAGCGCCTTGACCACCCCAGGCGGCAAGCTCCGGCGCAAGCCTGCGGTCGCTGCGGCGAGTTCAAGGGCAAGGTCCGTGAGGCCAGCGCGACGGGTCGAGCTATCTTGGATGAGCAGGGGCTCCATCTGGCCGATGCTCTCTCCCCGGTCTACGGCCGCTATTTTGGCCGGTTCGTTGGCCTTGTCTGAATCACGCATGATCCCAAGCCTGCCAGAGAGTGTCGGAAAAAAATAGGCTCAAATTGGCCGGCATTTTGACCGGTTTCTTGGCCGGTTCCTTGGAGGGCCTTTGGGCCGCTCTCCCGACGCGGCGCGCCGCTCGCTGACCGATGCTCACGACAACCCGTCACGGGCGGCGCTGTCGTTCATATCCAAGAGCACAATCCGCTTGGTGAGCGGCAGCGCGTCGAAGACCGCTGTGAGCCCGGATCCTTCGTCGTGTGGGTAGGCGCGGCCGATCAGCGTCCAGACGCTTTTCCCCGCTCCCAGATAGGGTAATGGGCCAGGTCGAGACCAGACCTCCGATTGTCGGTGATATTGGTCGTCCCTCAAACTGATGGTTTCAGAAGCAACGGCGTCATGCTTGCGCATGCGCCCGAGCATCAGGAGGGACGCCCATGGAACGGTATGCCGGATTGGATGTGTCTTTGGAGCCGACAAGCGTTTGCGTTGTCGATGGCACGGGGCGGATTGCGCGCGAAGCGAAGGTCGCGAGCCTGAAGCGCTATTGGCTTGGTTTGTCGCGCACGGCGTGGCGATGACGCGGATTAGTCTTGAAGCTGGTCGCCTGTCCCGGGGGCTATTCGCGGGGATGGAGGCTGCAGGGCTGCCAGTCTCACTCCTGGAGACACAGGCACGTCCGGGCCGCCCTCAAGACCATGACCATCAAGACCGACCGCAAGGATGCGCTGGGCATCGCGCATCTGATGCGGATGGGGTGGTTCCGCGCAGTTCACTGCAAATCGCTGGCGGCCCAGGAGGCTCGAGCCCTGCTGACAGCCCGTAAGCTCTTGTTGAGCAAGCGTCTTGATCTTGAGATGAGCTTGCGCGGCGTGCTGCGTGGTTTCGGCCTGAAGGTTGGGTCGACCACGCCCAGAACCTTCGCCGGG
>JBILVS010000148.1:0-6452 GCA_044370335.1 Caulobacterales bacterium | reverse complement strand
AATCGCTCATCCAAATCCATTTGCCGCTGCTGTCGCAAAGCCAGGGCGCGGCGCTTGTCGAGGGGGTGAAAGCCACGGTCGCTGACGTACATGTCAGCGTTCGGGACTTCACCGCGATGAAACGTCGAATGACGGACTGTGCGGATGAGCTGTCGCGATCGAAGGCCGGGGTGGATCGGGAGGAAATCGCGGAGGCGATCGCACTGCTGCGGTGGCTGGCTTCGGATCGGTTCACCTTTCTTGGCGCCCGCGATTACGTCTATGCGCGGGACGCCCAGGGCGCGTTGACCAATGAAGAGCCGGAAATCCTTGTGGAAACCGGGCTCGGCTTGCTGCGCGATCCGGAGCGCTACGTGCTGCGGCGATCGGCGGAGCCGTTCATGTTGACGAAGGAGCTGCAGCGGCTGGTGGAGGAAAAGACGCCGCTGATCGTGTCGAAATCGACGCTGCGTTCGCGGGTGCATCGGCGAACCGCTGCGGACTATATCGGCGTGAAGCGGTACGACGACAGCGGCGTCTGCGTGGGCGAAACCCGGTTTGTGGGCCTGTTCACCTCCGACGCCTACAATGAGATGACCCGCGATATCCCCGTTCTGCGCCGCAAGGTGCAAGCGGTGATGGACGACGCGGGGTTTGCGTCGGGAGGCCATAACCAGAAAACCCTCGCCAACATCCTTGAGACCTATCCGCGGGATGAGCTGTGGCAGGTCGATCAGCAGGATTTGGCGCGGATCAGCCGGGGCATTCTCCACCTGATCGACCGGCCGCGGCCGCGGCTGTTCCTGCGGCGGGACCGGTTCAATCGGTTTGTGTCGGCGCTTGTCTATCTGCCGAAAGACCGCTTCAACACTGCGCTGCGGGAAGCCGTGGGTCGGCGGATCGCGGATGCTTTCGGCGGGGAAGTGGAGAGCTTTTTCCCGACCTTGAGCGACGGTCCGCTCGCGCGCGTGCACTTCATGATCGCCCATATCGACCGGAACCGGCCTGATCCAGATCTCAAAGCGCTCGAAGCGGAGATCACTGCGCTGACCCGGACCTGGGATGACAGCCTGGATGAGGCGCTGGCCGCGGCTGGGGACCTCGACGAGGTGAGCAAAGACATGCTGCGCCGGCGCGGCCGGGGGGCCTTCTCCGCCGGCTACCGGGAGCGCTTTTCGCCGGACGAAGCGGTGCGGGATCTGATCGAGATCGCCCGCGCGCCGGACAGTCTGCCGGTGCAGGTGCGGGCGTATCGGGTCGAGGGCGATGCGCCGCCCATGTTGCGCTGCAAGATCTATGCGCGGGGGCAGACGCTGCCGCTGTCGAGCGCGCTGCCGATCCTTGAGAACATGGGGCTCTTCGTCGAATCTGAGCTCAATTACGCGGCGCGGCTGGGGCAGACCGCGCACACGCCTGCGCTTGAAGTGTTCATCCACGACATCGAGATGCGCACAGCGACCGGCAAACCGGTGGATTTCGGAGCTGTGGAGCGCTCTTTTGAAGAGGCGTTCACCGCGATCTGGACAGGACGGGCGGAAAATGACGGCTTCAATGCGCTGATCTTGGCTCTGGGCGTGAATTGGCGGGAAGCAGCCCTGATGCGGGCCTTGGCGCGGTATCGGTTGCAGTCGGGGCTCGATCCGTCGCAGCCGGTGATGGAGGCCGCCCTCGCCGATCATTCCGAGATCGCTGCGCATATTTTGGCGCTGTTCCGGGTGAGGTTCGACCCGGCCCTGCCGGAGCCTGTGGCAGAGCGCACGGCATGGGCCGCGCAAATCCAAGACAAGATCGAGACGGCGCTGAATGAGGTCGCAAGTCTGGACGCCGACCGGGTGCTGCGACGGCTCGCGGCGTTGGTGATGGCGATCACGCGGACGAACTATTTCCAGACCGGCGCCGACGGGCAGCCCAAGCCCGCAATGTCGTTCAAGATCGCGAGCCAGACGCTTGCCGACCTTCCGCTGCCGAAGCCTTACCGCGAAATCTGGGTTGCCGGGCCGGAGGTGGAAGGCATCCATTTCCGCTTCGGCAAAGTGGCGCGCGGCGGCCTGCGGTGGAGCGACCGGCGGGACGATTTCCGGACCGAGGTGCTTGATCTCGTCAAAGCGCAGCAGGTGAAGAACGCGATCATCGTGCCGGTGGGGGCGAAAGGCGGCTTTTTCCCAAAGCGGCTGCCGCCGCGGGAGCCGCGGGACGCTTATCAGGCCGCGGGGATCAGCGCGTACAAGACCTTCCTGCGGGGCTTGCTCGACATTACCGACAACATCACGCCTGTGGGTGTGGAGCCGCCCCAACAGGTGGTGCGGTGGGACGAGGATGATCCTTATCTCGTCGTCGCGGCGGACAAGGGAACGGCGACTTTTTCCGACATCGCCAACGATATTTCGGAAGACTACGGCCACTGGTTGGGCGATGCTTTCGCTTCCGGCGGGGCGCAGGGGTATGACCACAAGGGCATGGGCATTACCGCCAGGGGGGCCTGGGAAGCCGTGAAGCGACACTTCCGCGAGATTGGCAAGGACATCCAGACCGAGCCTTTCACCGTCGTCGGCGTGGGCGACATGAGCGGGGACGTGTTCGGCAACGGAATGTTGCTGTCGCGCCAGATCAAACTTGTGGCGGCTTTTGACCATCGCGACATCTTCATCGATCCGAGCCCGGACTGTGAGGTGAGCTTCAAAGAGCGGGAGCGGCTGTTCGCGCTCGAACGGTCGAGCTGGCAGGACTACGACAAGAGCCTGATTTCCAAGGGCGGGGGTGTGTTCTCGCGGGGGCTCAAGTCCATCCCGTTGAGCCAGGAAATGAAGGATTTGACGGGGCTGCCCGGGCAGCAGGCGACGCCGTCGGAGCTGATGGCGGCCCTGCTCAAGACCGATGTGGAGCTTTTGTGGTTCGGCGGGATCGGAACGTTCATCAAGGCGCGGTCGGAAACTCACGCGCAGGCCGGGGATAAGGCCAATGACGCGCATCGCGTCGATGGCGAGGACGTCCGGGCCCAAGTCATCGGCGAAGGAGCCAATCTCGGGGTGACGCAGGCCGGGCGGATCGCGTTCGCGCGCAAGGGCGGGCGGATCAATACCGATGCGGTCGACAATTCGGCGGGCGTGGACACCTCTGACCATGAGGTCAATATCAAAATCCTCCTGCAGGACGCGATGGCTTCGGCGGGGCTCTCGGTGGAAGCGCGTAACGCGCTCCTGGCGGAAATGACCGATGAGGTCGGACGCCTTGTGCTGACCCATAACTATGACCAGACGCTGGCGCTGACCTTGGCGCAGGCGACGGCGGCGGCGGATCTTGACAGCCATGAGCGGTTCATCGAACGCGTGGAAGGCGCGGGCAAGCTCGTGCGGTCGGTGGAGGGGCTGCCGAGCGCGGAGGACTTGCGGGCTCTCCGGGAAGCGCGACTTGGGATGACCCGCCCTGAGCTTGCGAAGTTGATCGCGTATGCAAAGATCGATTTGTTCGACGCGCTGGTGGACAGCCCGGTGCCGGATGATCCCTATTTTGTGGACACGCTGCGGGCGTATTTCCCGCCGCAGCTTTCCGTTTACGGCGTGCAGATGGAGCGGCACAGGCTGCGGCGCGAGATCATCGCGACCCGCCTTGCGGATGCTTTGATCAATTATGGCGGGCCGACATTCATTGATCGGGTGCGCGACACCGTGCGGGCGGCGCCTGTGCAGGTGGCTGCGGCGTTTGAGGCGGCGCGGGCAATTTATCGCTTTGATGCGCTGTTTGATCGGATCAACGCGCTTGACACGAAAGTTCCGGCGGCGGCGCAGACGGCGCTGCACCTTGAGATCAGCACGGCGCTGCGGCGCATCGTTGCGTATCTGGCGCGTCGAGCTGGCCCCACGGGGCAGGCTTTGGCGATCGGGCCTACGATCGCTCAGTATCAGGGGGCGGTGGATGTGCAGTTGGCCGATGCGGAGGCGTATTTGACGGCGCGGGAGCTGGAGGGATGCGCGACCCGTCAAGCCACCTTCCAACAGTCCGGCGCGCCGGCGGATTTGGCGCACGATGCAGCGCTTTTGCCGGTGATGATGGCGGCGCTTGATGTGGCGGATTTGGCGGCCAAGAGCGGCTGGCCGGTGCGGGCAGCGGCGCAGCTTTATCGCGCGGTTGGGGCGGCCTTCGGTCTTGATCGCCTCCGGGGCGCGGCGGCGGAGTTCAAGCTCACCGAGCACTGGGACCGGCTCGCGGTGCGCCGCGCGGTGGAGGAAATCTACGAAGACCAGCGCGCCTTGGCGGAGGCGGCCATCGCCGCAACCGGGCAAGCGCCCCCTGACAGCGACAAGGCCTGGGCGGAGCACGCAGCCAAAGCCTGGGTGGAGAGCCTGGGCAGTCAGGCGACGCTGGCGCGGTCGACCTTCGCGGAGCTCGACGGGCAGGGCAGCTGGACGTTCGCCAAGCTCATGATCGCTGCGGCGGAGTTCAACGGCCTCGCCAAGGCGGTCAAAGGCTGACGGATTTGGGGCTGAGGGCCTCACAGCTGAGGGCTTGGGCGATCAGGAGGGCGCGGGTTTCGGCGGCGCGCTCTGGGTTGAAGCGCATGCGCAGGTCTTTGGTGTCCGGTTCGTCGTAGGAATGGGTGGCTTCGGGGAAAAGCCGCAGGTCGACCCTATCGGGCGCCCGGCGCCTTAGGCCGTCGAGCACGGCCATGGGGCGCTGAACGCCGACGACGCTGTCGCGGCCGGCGACGATCGCCGTCGTTTTCGGGGTGAAGCGCCAGCCATTGCGCGCGGACAGGCTCGCGAGGCCGCAATAAGGATAGACCAGAAAGACGCCGGCAAGGCCCGCCAACGGTTCCGGCGGCGCGTCCGTCAGGCCTGAAGCGGCGATGATCCGTTCCGGCGGCAGCGCGAGCGCATCCATGACTGTCCAGGCGCCGTGGCTCCAACCCGCCGCGACAATGCGGCATGGGTCCGCCCAGGGTTGCGCCTTGGCCCAGGCATAGATCGCGAAGAGATCGCCGGCGCGCTCTGCGCCCCGGAGGCGGGCGCCGGTGCAGACCGTGGCGTAGGCCTGCAAGGTGGAAATCCCCCGAGGGGCGAAGCTGTCCAGGACCAAGGCGGCGACCCCGGAAGCGGCGAGGCCTTCGGCGTAGGCCATTTGAAAGGGCTTGCAGCCGCCGCAGCCGTGGAGCTGCAACACCAATGGAAAGGGGCCCGCGCCTTGGGGTTTCACCACTGTCGCAGCGGTAAGAAGCCGGGTTGAGCGGGCTTGCAGGGTTGCCCCTGTTGTCGAAACGCAAGCCCTCACCAAGACGTTTCCCTCGCACCGCCCTGGCCATGATTGTGGCGGCTTTGGCCTCGTCTGAAAACAGAGGGTGGCGCGAAACGGCGGCTTAGGCCATGGTCTGGCTGCTTTTTGCGGAGCGACGCATCGATGCGGTTTATGGGTCTTGCAGCTTTGGCGGTTTGGGCGCTGGCGGCCTGCGGCGGGGCGCCGGCGGCGGGGAACGATCCGGAGGCGACGGTGGAGGCGCTCTACCAGCCTTACGTGACCAATGCGGCGAACGTGCCGGCTCTGGAGAACGCCGCGCCCTGGACGGACGATCTGCGGGCCATGCTGGCCTACACCGCCGATCATGTCGAAGGCGGCATCGGGTTTGATCCGCTGATCGACGGGCAGGACTATGAGATCACCAACCTGCAGGTGAGCACGGCGGAGGCCCCGGCGGAGGGGCGGACCGTCGTCGAAGCCCAGTTCACGAATTTTGAGGACCCGGTCACGGTGAGCTTCGATTTCGTGCAGGCGGACGACGGCTGGCGGATCACCGATATTCACACCGAAGAGTGGACGCTGCGCGGGGTGCTGGCAAGCGCCGGCGTCACGCCGCAGGCGGTGGAAGCGGCGGGGGCCGAGTAACGCCCCTCAGCGTCCCAAAGCCTCGATCCCCAAATTTGCGGCGGCGGCGCTAAAGAAGTGCTGCTGGCGGGTGACCAGGTTCTTGTGACCGATAGCGAAGCGGTCAAAGCGCTTGGAAACGATGAAATTCGTGTCGGGAAGCTTTCTGGCTTCGTCTTCACTGCGGATCGGCTGGATTTTCACGTCCCCGACGGAGTCTGCGAAGTCCTCTTCGCTGTTGGCGAAACCAGTCTAGGTCTTAGTCTTCACCAATAGATCGCCGGGGGAGAGTTTGACGCGCAGCAGCACGCAAGGGGCGTGGCAGATCGCGCAGACGGTTTTCCCTGCTTGATAGGCTCGCGCAATAAAGGCGCGGAGCGGCCCGTCGTCGATCATCGTGACCATCGGGCCGTGGCCGCCAGCCAGCTTGACTGCGTCGTAGGCCGCGAGGTCGAGGGTTCTGGATGGAGCGGGCGGCCTTGACCAGGGCTTCGTGGCGCGGGGATTTGTTGAGCCCAGGCGAGATCAGAACGTCGGTCGCCATCTGGGTGGGGAGGCTGCCGGACTTGGGGGCTTTCAGCGCGAAAACGGGGAGAGATTTCCTAGGCATTGTTCGCCAG
>JBILVS010000043.1:0-21575 GCA_044370335.1 Caulobacterales bacterium | reverse complement strand
CGGATAGACCACCCGCCAGGACTGGCGCGGATCCTCCAGTGCACTGAAATGATCGAGAAAACCAACAGATCCGCACATGAGGCCCTCGCTGACGCAACGCCCCAGTGAATCACGCTTCGACCGGAAAGGGACTCCCCCACCTTAGAACACAGCCCTCGCCATTAACCTAAGGCGATTGCCCTGCCTAAAGACCCACCCCGCCGTGACGGATGCTTTGGTCTTCGGCATGCCCGATCCCCGCTACGGCCAGCAGGTCGCAGCCGTCGTGTCAGTCGCAGGCGAGGCCGCTGAGGCGCCCCTGATCGCGCATGTGAAAGAGCGGCTGGCCGGCTACAAGGCGCCCAGGCGGATTGGCTTCATGGCCATTGTCCCCCGCGGGCCCAACGGCAAGGCCGACTACGCCGCCGCCAAAGCCGCCTTTGAAGCCCTAGCCAAAGCTTAAGCGCCCTCCTGAATCGCCGCGAGCACCCGCTCCGGCGCTTCAAGCTCTGGTGTGTGGCCAAGATCGGCGAACGAGACGCACCGCGCGTTCGGCGCAAGCCGCCGGATGGTGTGCACGTTCTCCCGCGGGTGCGAGCGATCCGCCTCTCCCCAAAGTGAGAGCACGGGCTGCGAGGGCCGCTCGAGCTTTACCCGAGGGTCCATATAGCGCTGATAGGCGCTGGCGAGCGACCATTGCGCCCCATGCCGAAACGATTCCGCTGCGCACGCGCAGAACCCCTCAATCATCGATGTCTGCCCCACCGATAATGCGTACCAATCCGGCATGCGCTTCGGCGCAAGCCGCTGCATCGCGAGTTGCCCCAAAATTGGCTTCGCCAGGATGCGCTTGGGATCCCGCCGCGCCTTCCAAATCGCAAAGGCTTCAACGTCCCCGGTCTGGATCAACGCAAGCCGCGAGCACAGCGCCGGATAGCATACCGCAATGTCGACCGCTCCGAGCCCCGCCACGCATGAAAACGCCAAGATCGCCTGGTCCCCCGCCACCGCCTTCAAAAAGGCCGCGACCTCATCGTTGGTCTCCCGAAAACCGAAGCCAAAATCCTCGGAGGCGACCGAAAAGCCCATCGCGGGCACTTCAAGCACGATCACCCGAAACTGCGGCTTAAAGACAGCGATGAGCTGATCATAGTTCTCAAGCGTCATCGGCGCATCGGCGGCGAAGACGATCGTGGGACCCCGGCCCACTTCGCGGTAGCGAAACTGCACTTTGCGCGTGGAGTAAAATCCTACGCCCTCTGAGGCGGTGGCAGGCCAGCCATCTCGCGCCGCTTGACGTCGGGCGGACGCGCCGCGCGTGTCGAGCCGCACCCCTAGGCGGGAAAGAAAGTCGCTCATGACCGCGCCGCCCGCGCGCCGGCGAACAACGCAACCGCAGTCAATAGTACAAACGCCGCGATCGCCCCATGTCGCGCCACCGTCAAAACCGCTGCGCCTGCCTCGTGCGCCACCCACGCATCCCCAAGCGGTAAGATCAGCGCCGCCACCGCTGTCCATTTCAGCGCGTCAAGATCCCGCCGCACCAAAAGGATAGAGACCAAAAGCGCGATGAACGCCGTCCGCAGGCCATAGATCATGACCCAAGACGCATCCGCCGTCGCCTCCAGCGGCGCTCCCATGTAAGCCGAAAACCCGACAGGGTCCGCGACGACCCGCACCGCGTTGACAGCCTGCAAAGCCGCCATCGGCACAGCCATCCAAAACCCGATCGTCCGCGTGAGCGCCATGCCGACCCCTACAGCCATCCCTGCCTCCATTGTCGTCTGAGGGAGGCTAGCAAGCCAAAAACGCGGTGAACGCTTGAAATCCTTCCCTCATAGATGAATGGTTCTCATCTGTGACGCCGAAACGCCCTACCTTCGCAAGCCTGGAAGCCTTCGCCGCCGCCGGCCGGCGGCAAAGCTTCCGCGACGCCGCCCTCGATTTGGGCGTGACCCCCTCAGCGGTGAGCCATCAGGTGAAAGCGGTCGAAGCTTGGATCGGCGCGCCCCTGTTTGAGCGCGGCGTGCGCGCGGTGCGGCTGACCCCGCAAGGCGCGGCCCTCAGCGCGGCCCTCAACGGCGCCTTTGGCGCCATAGACCAGGCGCTCGAAGCCGCCCAGCGCGCCAACCAGGCGAGGGCGTTGAAAGTTGCGACCCTGCCGCTTTTCTCCACCTCCTGGATGTCGCCCCGCATCGCCCGCTTTGAGGCCCTTCACCCCGCGCTGTCCCTGCGCATCCACACGGACGCCCGGATCTATGACCTTCTGGCCGGTGAAGCCGATGTTGCCATCCGCAATGTCAGCGCCCCAGGGGCGGGTCTTTTCGTCCGAAAGCTGATGGATGTGCGGGCGACGCCGCTCTGCGCGCCAGCCCTCGCTGAGGCGCTGCGCGAGCCCTCAGACCTTCGCGAGGCGACCCTGATTGGCTTGAGCGTCGGCCGCGCCGGTTGGCCCGATTGGCTGGCAGGCGCGGGCACAGCATGCGTTGAGCCCAAACGCACGTTGATCGTCGATACGATCCCCGCAGCAATTGAAGCCGCTGTCCAAGGTCGCGGCGTGATGCTGGGGCTTCTGCCCTTGATCTGGGAAGCGCCAGGCGCAGAAAGCCTTGTCGTCCCCTTCGCGACCCCGCCGCAGGAGGCGGGCGCTTATTGGGTCGCATGCCGCAAAGAGCGCCGCACCGAGCCCGTGATCCAGTCCTTCATCGAGTGGCTCATCAACGAGTGGCGGACCGACGCGCCCCGCCTGAAGCGACTGGAAAAAGACCGCCTCGCCCGCAGGCCCTAGCGGCGGAACAGCGCCCACCTTCCGCCGACCAGGGCCAAACCAGGGCGCGCAAGCGGCTCGTGCACAAGACCAGCGCCTAAGCCCCGCCATTGGCCTTGCCGCCCCCCTGGAACGCGCCACATAGGCCGCTCTGCCCAGGTGGGGCGCAGTGACAAGGCAAGGCCAACACAATGGGCGCGTCCGCATTGCGGCTGGTTCTCGGCGATCAATTGACGCCCAAGGTTTCGGCCCTGCGCGACGGCGATCCGACCAAAGACGTGGTGCTCATGGTTGAGGTGGCGGAGGAGGCATCTTACGTCCGCCACCATCAAAAGAAAATCGCATTCATCTTCGCCGCAATGCGGGCCTTTGCAGAGGAACTCCGCAGCGCCGGCTGGACGGTCGATTACGTCACCCTTGATGATCCGGACAACACCGGCTCGTTTCCCGGCGAAGTCGCCCGCGCCATCGCCCGGCGCAAACCCGCAAAGCTTGTGACGACCGAGGCCGGCGAGCACCGCGTCTTGGCCATGCAGGCCATCTGGGCCGAGACCTTCGCTTTGCCCGTCGCCATCCTGCCCGACAATCGGTTCTTGTGCGCAAAAGAAGATTTCCTCGCCTGGGCCGAGGGACGCAAAAGCCTGCGCATGGAGTTTTTCTACCGCGAGATGCGGCGAAAGACTGGGCTTCTGATGGAGGGCGATCAGCCCACCGGCGGGAAATGGAACTTCGATTCCTGCAACCGCAAACCGGCCAAAGGCGGTCTCTTTATGCCGCAGCCTTTGCGGTTCACACCGGACGCTGCAACCAAAGCCGTGTTAGCGTTGGTCGCCGACCGCTTCGCCGATCATTTCGGCGATTTGGAGCCATTCTGGTTTCCCGTTACGCGGTCTCAGGCGGAAGCAGCCGCGGCCTGGTTTCTGAAGGAAGCCCTGCCCCGGTTCGGCGACTTCCAAGATGCGATGCTACGGGGAGAGAAGTTTCTGTTCCACAGCGTTTTGTCGCCAGCGATCAATGTCGGGCTGATTGATCCGTTGCAGCTCTGCCGAAAGGCGGAAGCGGAATACAAGGCTGGCCGCGCGCCGCTCAACGCGGTGGAAGGGTTTATCCGTCAGATCATCGGCTGGCGGGAGTTCGTCCGCGGCATCTATTGGCGCGAAGGCCCCGACTACATGCAGCGCAACGCCTTGGGCGCCACGCGGGCCCTGCCCTGGATGTATTGGAGCGGTGAAACCGACATGGTCTGCATGGCCGAAGCGATCGGCCAAACCAAGCAAGAGGCCTACGCCCACCACATTCAACGCCTGATGGTGACAGGCAATTTCGCCCTTCTTGCCGGGATCGACCCCTTCCAGGTGCACGAATGGTATCTTGCGGTCTATGCCGACGCCTATGAGTGGGTGGAGGCGCCGAATACAATCGGCATGAGCCTGTTCGCGGACGGCGGGATTTTGGGCTCCAAGCCTTATGCGGCGAGCGGCGCCTATATCGACCGGATGAGCGACTATTGCCGCGGCTGCGCCTACGACGTTAAGGACAAGACGGGTCCGAAAGCCTGCCCCTTCAACGCGCTCTACTGGGATTTCCTCAACCGCCACCGGGCGAAGTTTGAGACCAACCCGCGCATGGCGCAGATGTACCGCACCTATGACAAGCTGGCCCCTGACCTGCGCGAGGGCCTGCACGCCAAGGCTTCAGCGTTTCTCGTCCATCTCGAAGCGCATGGCTCGGACCGGAAGCCTTAGGCGCCGCTGCGGTCCACGGCGAAGGGGCCGAAGGCTTGCTGGATCGGCATGATCTCCATCACGTTCACATTCAGGTGGGCGGGTAAGCGCAGGATCGCCTCCACCGCGTCGGCCACATCCTCCGCACTCAGAGGGCGCATGCCGGCATAGATCTTGCCCGCGGCTTCCGTGTCGCCGCCGAAGCGAACAACGCTGAACTCGGTCTCGCACATGCCCGGCTCCAGGGAGGTGACCCGCACGCGGGTTCCCAACAGGTCGCTGCGCAGGCCCAATGAGAACTGGCGCACAAAGGCTTTTGTCGCGCCATAGACGTTGCCGCCCGGGTAGGGATAGCTCGCGGCCACTGAAGCCAAATTGATGATGTCCGCCCTGGGACGATCAGTCAGCCGGGGGAGCATGGCATGGGTCAGCCGGACCAGCGCCTGGACGTTGACAGCAATCATCGTTTCCCAATTCGGGAGTGCTGCTTTCTGGGCGGGCCCCAAACCTAAGGCGAGCCCGGCATTGTTGATCAGGATGTCGATCGCATCGAAACCCTCAGGCAGATCTTCAAGAATTAAGGAGGGGCTTGCGGGGTCCTGAAGGTCCGCGACGCGGGCAAGCACCGCGCCCGGAGGGCAGCGCTCGGCCAGCGCCGCCAACCGTTCCGCTCGGCGGCCCACGGCCACAACCCGCCCGCCAGCGCGAGCGATGCGTTCTGCGAAGGCTGCGCCGAAGCCTGAGGTCGCACCTGTCACCAAGGCCACACGGCCCTCCGCCCAGTTCTCATCTCTCGTCATGACTTGTGTTCCTTATGAACCTTAGTTCTGCTGCGTTGACCGGCGCCGGTCAGCATGGCGGAGACCTCGCGAGGACGGGCGGGGTGAAGACCATGACCCGCGAACATGATCCATCCTCCTTTGTTTGAGAGGGTCGAGCGCCTTCGGCAACTCGCCGCCTTTGCAATCGATCTGACAAGCCCTTAATCGGACCTCCGCAGCCCGGCCTATTGCCGGATTCATGGCCTGCGGGAAACCACGGTAAGTGAGGACCGCCACGCGTGGGTGGCGCAGCTTCACCCTGATGACCACGATGCGATCAATGCGGCGTTTCACAGGCCTGTGGCCACGGGAGAGCCTTATCACACCAAATACCGCATTCGCCGTCCCATCGACGAAGAGTTGCTAACGATCAGCGCGCAGGGCGAAATCGCGCGGCATGAAGCCGGCAAACCGATGAAAATGATCGGCGTGCATATCGGCGTGACCCGTCGGCGAGAGACGGAGGAACAGGTCAAAGCCAGGGCCGAGCTGTTCAGCGCCCTGTTCCACCCCCATCCGATCGGGCTTATCGAGGGCGACATCTATGGCCGTGTGCATAACGCCAGCGCCGCCCGTCCTAACCAAATGATCCAAGCCGCCACCGGTCCTTTGGAAATCATCATAGGCCTGGAGGCAGATCCGCAAGTCAGCACCCAGGCGAAGCTCTGTTTTCCAGCGCCTCCGCCGCTTACGGCGGCGAACCGAACGCGCTTGTAAGCCCGGTTGGGGGCCGCCATGCCCTGCATGTCGCCGGTCCTGCAGCAAGCTCTGCCTCGCAACAGGCGATCCGCCGCGGATCGGCCTGCACGCTGCGAGGAATCTCCGGTCCTGGTTTGACCCAAAGAACTTCCTCTACCCCGACCTCCCCCGGCGCTACCTGACACAGAAACTGCGCCCACACGACCATAGGCCATGGCGACATCAAGGCTGAGCCAGACGGCGAAGACGCGATCACAGCGCGCATCGAGCGCATCCATCTGGAGCAGGACGCCGGCAAATCTATCCATGATCTTTCCCCCTAAGGGGACTTAATTGTGGATCTGAATCGGGCGGGCGTCGCGCTGATGAAGATCGTTCCGCGCCCAAACCAATCAAAGGGCGCCCACGGCCCGCCGCGCCTGGAAGGGAAGGCTAGGACTTGACCGCCGTGCGATCCAAGATTTTTGGAACCAAGAGACACCCTTAGAGACACTGCAGCGAAATTCGCTCGATAAAAACAACCGCGACAATGCATAAACCAATGTTTCGCCGAAGTTTGTCCTATGACAATGATATTCAATAAAACATAAACCATCGACATGAGAAAAGGAGGGCCTGAGCGCCATCTGGGTACAGAATTTCGCCATGAACTTACCTCGTTTTATTTACCGCTTCTTCTCAGATCGCAAGGCGCAAGTCGCCGTGCAGATGGCGATCATGGCGGCGCCGCTCCTGGCGCTCAATGGCGCGGCGGTAGACTTCGCCCACGGCTTGATGCGCCGGGCGGAATTGCAAAATGCGGTAGACGCGGCAGCGCTGGCGGCAGCCAGAATTGGGCCACAAGAGCAGACGCGCGCGCAAACAGAGGGGACCGCCCTTCTCCATGCCAGTCTCGGTGGCCGGGTAACTCTGTCCGGCGCACCGCGCTTTACCTGGACTGGGGATGCGGTCACGGTGGAAGCTGCAGGAAGTGTGGAGTCCTTGTTTGGCGACTTGGTCGGCGATGGGAGCCTGACCGTGGCCGCGGACGCCACCGCCACCGCGTCCAGTGCGCGTCCGACCGAAATCGTTTTCGCCATCGACGTGACGAATTCGATGGCGGCAGGCAACAACGACGTTGCAGCCCTCAACGCGATTCGTGACACCCTGGAGCAGCTGGACAACGGCCAAACCAGCGGGTTGCGCGCTTCCGTCGTCCCCTTCACCGACCGGGTCAATATCGGGACGCACCGCTCCGCTTGGCTTAGGGTCGCTGCGCCCTCGGGTTGGAACGGCTGTGTTGAGCCGCGGGAAGAGACCCAAGCCGGGTGGCGCCACTGGCTCAGGGACACAAGACTGACCTCTACCGCGACGCGCTTCTTTCCGACAGCGCCCGGGCATGTGATCTCGTCACTGAACGCTCCAGGCCTGCCCGCTTGTTCCAATTCCGCTATTCTGGGACCCTTTGAGACCCCGTCGGCGCTGCGGACTGCGCTTGGTAACGGCCTGAACCGCACAGGCACGGGCCGGATGGACGAGGGCATGGCTTGGGCATGGCGGCTTCTCTCAACCGAATGGCAAGGATTGTGGGGCGTCGCCAACTACCCGCGGCCGGCAAGCGAGGTGCGCAAGATTGCTATCATGATCACCGATGGGCACACCACAGCTTATGAGTTCGAGGTGCTCAACGACCTTCCAGCCGATAAGGGGTACGGCTGGAACAACGGGGCGCCCAATGGCTTCGGCAACTTGGTGCGCGTCTGCGATCAGATGAAGGACGACGACATCGAAATCTTTGCAATCTTTCTGCGCGGCAACGCCCACGTCGCACCCTTCATGCAGCAATGCGCTTCGGGCCCGGATTATTATTTTGATGTCGATACGCTCGGCGAATTCCTCAAGGCGATCGGCTCGGTGAGCACCGTCGGCATCGATGATCAATTGCGGCTTATCGAGTAAAGTCTGTCATAGCTGCGCTTTGGATTGACGCGCCTCTCAAACGACACCGTGATTTTCGAGATAAGGCGGCACCCATTCTTACAAATTGCTGTCGTCGCCGGTTGTTCCGGTGGCGTCGTCCTGGGTGGGGCCTGGGGAGCGGTTCAATTCCGCGGATTGAGCGTCTCTTTCAGGTCGCGGAGGCGACAGAGGCGGCCACGGATATTGAGGACGTGAGAATGGTGCAGGGACCCGTCGAGGATGGCGGTGGCGACGACGGCGTCGGCAAACACCGTACCCCAGTCGCTGATGGCGTGGTTGGACGTGACCAGCATGGCGCTGCTCTTGTAACGTCGGCTGACGAACTGGAAGACCGGCTGCGCCGCGTCCGTCTCCAGCGGCAGATACCCCAATTCATCGATGATCAGCAGCTTCGGCTTGGCGAGGGCGGCGAGCTTTTCATCACGCCGGCGCTCGCTCTGCGCTTTCGCCAAGCCCGCCCCGGTTTTGCAAGGAAAGCTACTTCATCGTTATCGAGGGATAAAGCCCCTGTTTCCGAGCCGTCAGCCTGGCTTTGCACAACAGGGCAAAGGCTTGGATCCAGTCTTTCAGCTAGTCCGGGATGCCGGGCTTTCGGGCTGCGCCCTCGCCCCAGCATGAGGGCGCTGATTGCGTCCTCCGCCGCCCGCGGGGGCGACGTGGGGCGACGCCTCGTGGAGGAGGCTTTGAGACCGCTCGAACAAAAGCCCCCCTCGCGACTTCGTCGCACTGCCCCCTTTACACGGGGGGAGACATCACCCCACCCGTTCCTTTGTCGCCGAGAACCGCACACCTGCGTTCTTCTCCTGCACGTAGCCGATCTCCCAAGCGCTTTTGCCCAAAAACACCGGCGCGCCGTCGATATCTTCGGCCATCTGTGATTTATACTTTTCCACGAAGGCCTCGAGATCGGCTTTGCTGCCCGACGATACCCACCGCGCGGCCTGATAGGGCGAAGGCTCAAATAGCACATCGAGGCCATATTCCTCGCGCACGCGCTCTTCCAGCACGTCAAACTGCAAGGCCCCGACCGCTCCCACCACTGCATCGGACCCGATCACGGGCTTGAACGTCTGCGTCACGCCCTCTTCGGCCAATGCGTCGAGCGCCTTTTTCAGGTGCTTCTGCTTCAGCGGATCCTTCACCCGGCAGCGCTTCAGCAATTCCGGCGCGAAGTTCGGAATGCCCGAGAACCGGATCGCTCCGCTTTCGGACAAACTATCCCCCACCCGCAACACGCCATAATTGGGGATGCCGATGACATCGCCAGGGAACGCCTCGTCCGTGATCTCGCGGTCCTGCGCCATGAACATCAAAGGGTTGTGGACGTTCATTGCCTTGCCGGCGGCGGTCTTGAGCGTCATGCCCCTACGGAAGCGCCCCGAGCACAGCCGCACGAACGCCACCCGGTCCCGGTGCTTGGGATCCATGTTCGCCTGGATCTTGAACACAAAGCCCGTCACCTCGGGCTTGCCTGTGTTGATCACGATGGGCCCGGCTTTGGTTGCGGCCTTCTGCTCCCGCGGCGGCGGGGCGAGATCGCCGATGGCGCGCAACAGCTCAATGACGCCAAATCGCCGCAGGGCGCTGCCGAACATGATCGGGGTCAGGTGCCCAGCGCGATAACTTTCGAGATCAAAAGCCGGCAGGCCGTCCGCCGCCAAAGCCGCCGTCTCCCGCAGCTCCGCTAGTTCCTCCGGCTGCAACGCGGCGGCGATGGCGTTCGAGCCCTGCATTGCCAACCGCTCCGGCGCCATGATGCCCTGCTCGCCCGCTTCGGGACGGCGATAGACCAGAAACTCGTCCGCCCGCAAATCAAGCATCCCGCGAAACCGCTGCCCCGAGCCCGCCGGCCAGTAAAGCGGTGAGGCGTCGAGCGCCAAACGGCTCTGGATCTCATCAATCAGCGCGAAGGGGTCCTGCGCCTCCCGGTCCATCTTGTTGATGAAGGTGATGATCGGCACGTCGCGCAGCCGGCAGACCTCGAAAAGCTTCAGGGTCTGCGGCTCGATGCCTTTGGCCGCGTCCAGCACCATGATCGCGGAATCCGCCGCCGTCAGGGTGCGGTAGGTGTCTTCGGAGAAGTCCTCGTGACCCGGCGTGTCCAGGAGATTAAAAACCTTGCCGTCGCCCTCAAAAGTCATGACCGAGGCGGAGACCGAAATCCCCCGCTCCCGCTCGATCTTCATCCAGTCCGACCGGGTGCGCCGCGCTTCGCCGCGGGCCGCGACCTGGCCCGCCAGATGGATCGCGCCGCCGGCGAGCAGCAGGGTTTCGGTCAGGGTGGTCTTGCCTGCGTCCGGGTGCGAGATGATCGCAAACGTGCGTCGCCGGGCGGCCTCTGTCGAGGCGTCTTGAGAAACGTTGTGGTTCATGGCCCCTTTTAGCGAGCCAGGCGGGGAAGTCTAATCTTGGGCTGCGGGAAACCGCTCAGGCGGCGACCTGGGCCCAGACATAGGCATTGATCAAGGCCGGGGTGACCTTGTCGTCCTTCTGCAACTCATCGAACCACGCAAGGGTGGTCAGCCCAACCCGCGCCAAACGGGAGGCGACCTCATAGGGGCCCCTGGCGCCTGCAGGGATGACAAACACGGCGGCGTTCGCCTCGGTCGTGATTGCCAGCGCGCAGCAGATGGTGAGGGCGGTGTCATTGGCCAGCCGCTCAACCCCGCCGGCGTGGAACGCGGCCGTTTTGGCTTCGGCCAGGGCTTTCACCGCCGAGAGCCGCCGGAGGGCGTCGTCGCCCGCCAGCCGCTGCAGCGTCTCTCCCGGGGCGCCCAAGTCAAAAACTCGCGCGTTCAGCAAGAACAACATGCGTCACATCCTCTAAGCCGCTGCTCATAGCCGAGAAAAGTTAAGATCGGCTGGACTGGCTTTGGGGGCTGTCGGCTCGCCAAAACAAGAGAGCCAAAACAAGAGAGCCAAAACAAGAGAGCCAAAACAAGAGAGCCAAAACAAGAGAGGATGCGGCGGGGACGCAGCTTTGCTAGGGTGGCGCTGGGGCCGGAGGGGTCCTGGGATGAGTTGCTGGACTCAGAGCGCGTGATGACAGACATTTTCATTTCCTACGCCACGGCCGATCGGGACCGTGTGGCCCTCCTTGCGGAGGCATTGGAAGCCCAAGGCTATGCGGTGTGGTGGGATCAGGCTTTAGCCCCTGGGGCGGAGTACGCCTCGGCGGCGGAAGCCGCACTGTCGCAGGCAAAGGCGGTTCTGGTGGTGTGGTCGGCGGCGAGCATCGATCACACCTGGACGCTGGACGCCGCGGCGGCCGGTCGGGACCGGGGCGTTCTTGCCGCCGTCGCCCTTGACGCCTCGCCTATCCCGCTCGGGTTCCGGCAGGCCCCGACGATCAATTTCGCCGGCTGGACCGGGGACGTGACGGGCTTGCCGTTCCAGTCGCTGCGGGCGCGGCTGGCAAGCCTCGTGACGCCGGGGACCGGCGGGACTGCCCCGATGGGCTTGTCTGCAGCCCCGCCACCGCCACAGACCAACCGCCGTACATGGCTGATCGTTGGGGGCGTCGTCTTGACGGCGGGCCTGGGGGCGATTCTGACCTACCAAAGCGGGGGCGGGCTGCCCCTGCCCTTGCCGCGGCCGTCAAACGGCGAAACGACTTCGACTTCGGTCAGCGCCGGTTACGGGCTCACGACGGAGGATTTGGCGGGTTTCGGCGCGCAGGACCTCGTGCGGATCGCCCGCAGCCTGGAAGGCATCGCCGCCATCGAAGACGGCGCCGCCAGGGGGGATCCGTTGGGGCTTGGTCTGTCGTGCCTTGCCTTTAGCTATGGCGAGGGCGTGCCGCGCGATCCGCAACTGGCCCGGACCCGCTGCGAGGCGGCGAGCGCGGCAGGCTCGTCGTTGGGGCCCTTGATGCTGGCGCGGCTTGCGCAGGCCGAGGAGGCGGGTCTCACCCAGAGCCAGGCGGCGGACTTCCTCGCGCAGGCTGGGGCGGCGGGGGACCCCCGGGCGCTGACGGAGCTGGCAAGGGCCGCGCTGAGCGCAGACCCAGCGGACCCGGCGCAGGCGGCGAACCTCGCCCGGCGGGCGGCAGAAATGGGCCACCATCCCGCGGAGCTGCTCTATGGCTGGATGTTTGAAACGGGCGCGGCGGGGCCTGTCAGCGAGGCGGACGCCTTCGCGTGGTACGACGCGGCGGCGCAGAAAGCCTATCCGCCGGGGCTCACGGCGGCGGCGCGCTTGTTGCAGGAGGGGCGCGGGGCGCCGGCGGACGCGGCGCGAGCACGGCGGATGTACACCGAAGCCGCGAGCCGAGGCGACGGGGAGGCTAACTACCGGCTGGCTTTGATGATGGCGCGGGGCGAGGGGGGACCCGCGGAGCCCGCGCAGGCGCTCGCTCTGATGCGGGCGGCGGTGGCGGCGGGCTATGCGGACGCGCCCGCCGCTTTGGCGGCGCTCGAAGCGGGCGACCCGACCGGAGGAACCGCCGCGCCAGGGACGACGCCTTAAGCCTGTTCGATCCGCTCGGTCAAAAAACTTCGGCCGGCGCGGTCTTCAATTTCGACCACCCAGAGATCGGGGTCTTTCGCGCCGCGGTTGGCGCAGTGGGCGTCCACAGCCGGCTCAGCGTCGCCCAGGGAGCCTGCGGACAGATCAAGCCACACCCGCTCCCCCGCGCCGTCCTGCGCAGGGGCGTAGAGCTTGGCCTTGCCATCGAGCGTCGCCACCTTGACCAGCACGGCGCCGGCATCGGGATCGCCTTTGCGGGCGACGGTCGCGAACGCACCCGCCGTTTGCGCCCGCCGGATCAGCGCTTGAACCCAGAAATCCGTCTTCAACTGGGGGGTCATGGTCGTTCGCTTGTGGCAAGGTGTTCAGCGATCGGCAAGAGTCGGCGTGCTAGGATGCGCGAATGCTTTTCTTCTGCATGTCTCTTTTGGCGGCGGCCCTAGCCTTGGGCACAGCGGCGCCGGCGGTCGCCCAAGCGGCGGCGACGGCGGCCCGCGCCCCGCCGGATGCGGCCACGGCCTTTGCCGAACGCAGCGCGCTTCTGCACGCGATGGACCGCTGCCCGATGATGGCCGACGAGGAACTGGCGGCGCTCGCGGCCGGGGCGGCGCAGGCCCGAAGCGCTCTTCTGCGCGGAGGATGGACGGCGGAGCGGATCGCGGCTTTGCGGTCCCGGGCGATCGTCGCGGTCGATGCGAGGGCCTGCAACGACCCTGCCTTGCGGCAGTCTGTGGCGCAGGCGCAGGCCGGGTTTGCCGCTTGGGCGCGGTTGCCGGCGATGCAGTTTCCCGGACAATCCGCCGCCTGGAGCGCCGCCCGCATTCCGGACGCGGATGGCTGGTATCTGCGCCAGCCGGGTCGGTTCGGGTCGATCTTAGGAGTGCGGGAAGGCGAGGACGGTCCGGTCGTGGCGTTGGCGGCGCCGCTCACCGCCAACAGCCCCGAACCCGCTTTCGGGATTTTGAGCTTCCGGGACGCAGCGCGGGCGCCGGAGAGCCTGATTGGGGTGCCGGGCCGCAGCAGGCATGGGCTCGCCGCGGTCAGCGCCTCCCCCGCCATGTCGCGGCAGGTTTGGGCTCGGGGGCGGGACGTGATGCGCACCGAGGACGGGCGGCGGCTGGCCATCCTGACCTTCCCGATGAACGCCTTTGACGGGGTCGAAGCGCTTGACCCGCGGGAGGCGATCGAGGTGCGCCTGGGTCGGACCGAGGGCGAGACCGGCGCGCGGCTTTACTTCGAGGTTGGCGACCTGGTGGCGGCGCGGGTGTTTCTGGCTGCACGCCCGACCCCTTAAGCGGATCGGCTCAGCACCGGCAGCCGCACGCGGACAAGGGCTCCGCCTTCAGGGGCGTCATCGAAGCTCAAACCACCGCCGTGCAACGCCGCAAGGCGCTTGACGATGGCGAGGCCAAGCCCTGCTCCTTCGACGCCGGCGCTGCTTTCGCCGCGGACAAAGCGACCGCCCAGCACGTCTCGCTCCTGCGGTGGGATGCCGGGGCCGGAGTCGGCCATCTCCAAGACCAGATCTCGGCCGTCCGCGCGAAGCGCGAGGCGCGCCTGACCCTCGGTCGGGGTGAATTTCACGCCGTTGGAGACGATGTTGAAGAGTATCTGACGAAGCGCTCTTGGGTCGGCGTCGCTGGTGAGGGGCGTTTCGGGGATCTCGAGCGTCAGCCTTACGCCCTTTTCATCCGCGCTTGGGCGGGCGCTAGCGGCGACTTCGCGGGCGATATCGCGGGCGTCAAAGCGTTCGATCTCCAGTCGGCGAGCGCCCTCCTCCAGCCGCGAGAGGTCGAGCATCGCATTGACCAGACCCAGGAGATGGGCGCCCGAGGTCCGGATGACGCCAGCATATTCTCGATAGCGGTCATTAAGAGGCCCGAAAACCTGGCGCTCCATCAACTCGGCGAAGCCTATGATGTGGGTCAGCGGTGTGCGCAGTTCATGGCTCAGTTCGGCGGTTACGGGGGCCGGGTTGCGGTCGGCTGGCGCTGGCACAGCGACCAGGGCGGACCGGCGGAGGGGGTGGGCGGCCATCAGCCCGCCCGCGAAAGCTATGCCGAAGGCGGCTAGAAACATCGGCAACGGACCGAGGCTCAAGGGGGCGATCGCAGTCGCTGCCAAAGCGGAGGCGGCGGTGGCGGCCATATAGGCGATGAGAGCGAAGAACGTGGCTTCAACGACCCGTTCTCGGCGGCCGGTCCAGAGCGCGATCGCCGGCGCGAGGAGCAGCCCCGGCGCCGCCGGGGAGGCCGCCCCCCCAGACACCGCCACCGCGACTGCGTTAAAACTCAGCCAACTGAAGATCGCGAGCACCTGCGCCCAGGTTTCGCCCCAACGTGGCAGCACGATCAGGGTCGCTACCGCTGGCGCAAGGGCAAGAGCGGCGGCTCCGGCGGCGATGGCGCGTCCCGCTCCGGCAGAGGCGGCGACACAACAGGCAATGACAGCAGCGCCCATCCACCACAAGAGGGCGAGGCTCAGCTGGTGGTGCGCTGCGGCCTCGGCCGAAGCGGAGCGCGCAGGCGATGCGGCGAGGTGATCTGCCACGTCCGTTTGGTCCAACCCGTTGGCGCACAAAGCGTCTATAGGAAAGCGTTCTATAGGCAGCGATGAGGGACCTGGCCACACGCCTCGCGTTCGGCGCGAAGGTTGAAGGGTCGTGGAGCCCAAGATCCTGCCGTCGTTAAATGATTAGAGGCCGAATCCATGCACACTAGGCGTCGGATGATCTCCATCAAGGGACAGATGATGAGGCTTGCACTTCTCACGGGGCTGGCGGCGGCCGCCCTGTTCGCCCCTTCCTCCGGTGGGAGCGCCGTGGCGCAGGACGCGGTGGCCACCGCCGCGCCGACGATGGTGGCCAGCACGCCGGGCCCGCTGCAGCGGGCGCTGGAGCCTTACGCCGTCTATCAACTGGACGTGACCACGCTCCGGACGATGGACATCAGCTCCAGTCGTGATCTGGCGCGGGCGCTCGATCTCAGCGCCCACCACCACTACCCCTACCTCGCGCGGGGCGTGATAGCCTATGGGGCGCTTGCGGCGACGCAGGACCCCAATTTCGTGCGCGCGGCGCGGGATGCTGAGGCCTATTTCGGCCGTGACGGGTTCATCGCGCTCTTAACCCGGACGCCGGCCTTCGCCCGGACGTTGCGGGGGGGGCCGGAAGCCACCCAGCTCGCCATGAACGCGATCAATGGCGACGTCAGTCGCGTGGCGGTGGCGGCGGACCGGTATCTCGGCCTGTTCTCGGACCTCACTCGGGTGGGCTGGGGCCGGTCGGCGATCCGGAACGCCGACGCCCGGGACAACGAACTCGCGGCGCTCGGGTCGGCCAGCGCGACGCGGCCGGCGCCGGAAACGCTGCGGGCCCGGCTCTACGCTGCGCCCGCGAGCTTCAGCGTTAGCGCTGATCCGAACGCCCTCGGCGGGCCTAACTTCTGGGACAGCGCGACCGGGCTCACGACCGCTTCGCCAGTGAGCTACAGCCTCCAGCGCTGGCAGGCGGACGCCGACCGGATCGCGGCGATCGACCGGATGGTGGCTTTGGCGGCGCTTTACGCCATCGGCGCTGACGATGACCGAAGCGACGTGTTTGACGGGCTTCTGACCGAGCCTTTCCTAGCGAACTGCTTCGCCGCCGCGCAGAGCGGCCTTCTCGGCTGCCAACAATCGTCCAGCCGCAACCACGAGCAGGCCTTCTGCATCGCCAAGCACGCCCTCGGCTGGGGCGAAGGCGAGATCACGGTGAATAGCGTCGCGCTATGCATGGGCCGGCTGTTCCACCCGGCGCCGACGCCGGCAGCGGCCTTCACCCCGGTGAGCAACGCGCCGGTTTCCGGGGGCGTTGGGCTGCAATAGGGTTGCAGCGTCCGGTTTTCGGCGCCATCTGCTCGGCATGCCGGACGCGCCCGCCCCCATCGACGCTGATCTTGCGGCTCTCGCCGATGAGTTCGCGTTCTTCTCTGACTGGGAAGAGCGCTACAGCCACATCATCGATCTCGGCAAAAGCCTGCCGCCGCTGCTGGAAGAGGCCAAGACCGAGGCCAACCGGGTACGGGGTTGCGCCAGCCAGGTCTGGCTCGTGGCTTCAGCGACGGCGGATCAGCCGCCCAGACTGCAGCTTGCGGCGGATTCTGACGCGCACATCGTCCGCGGCCTGATCGCTTTGGTGTTGCGGCTTTACTCGGGCCGGACGCCCACCGAGATCGCCGCCATTGATCCCGACGCCCTGTTCCACAAGCTCGGCTTGGGAGAGGCGCTGAGCGCGCAGCGGGCCAACGGCCTGCGGGCGATGATCACGCGGATCCGGGCGCTGGCGGCGGCTGCCGCAGCCGATAGGCCCGCGCCAGCTGGCTGAGGGCTCGCTTGAGCGCCATCTTCCCGGATCGGGCGTGCAAGTTGTCCTGGCGCTCAAGGTCTTTAAGACTTGCGCCTTCGCCGCAGTCGCGCTCGGCCTCCCGCCTGAGCGGCGGCGCCAAGGCGTTGAGGGCGGTCGTGGCCCTCTGCTGGGCCCCTGCTCCCCGCAGGAGCGCGGCCTCGGCTCCCGCCGAGCCCCCTCCAAACCCCCCACCTGCCCCGCCCCTCTTCCTTCGAAGTTCTACCGGGACACGTGAACGCCCCCGCGGGAACCCGTCTCCAAATCGCTGCTCAACCCTTTGGGCGCCGCGAGTCCCTGCGGGGTCAGCCAGGTTTCGCCTGTGATGGGCTTGAGCCCGCGAGGCGGGAAACGGCAGGCTCGACGCCAATGGCGGCCTGGAGGCGACAGCCCTCTTTGATCTGGGTGCGAGGCTCAGTCGGTAAAGGGCCTGAGGTCTTGGGAGCGGGGAAGACCTTCCGCGCCATCAGGCTGCAGCCGGCGAGCGCCAGATCCGATCATCAAACACGCAATCGTCGCGGCGATCCTCGATCATGTGGCAGGCATAGGCGATAGTGGAGCGGTCGCGACCGAACGCCTCGGCGACGCGCCCAAAAAACAAGCCTCCCCCGACATGACAGTGATCCATCGCGACCTGCCGGGCGAAGGCGGCCATCCTCGACCCGCGGGTGGACGATACGATGTCCTGCACGGGTATCCGCACAGCGTATTCGACCAGGCTCACGGCTGCTCTCGCCAGCGCCACGTCGCCGTCCGGGCGGCGTCCGCGCCATTCGCTGCTCATCCCTCATCCTCCTGTGTCCCGCGCCGAACGCGAGCGAACACCACATCGCCGGGCGACAAAGGTGTGGGATCAATTTCCTATTATAGGATAGAAAGATACTCGCGCCGTGCGCCTCAGCTTTGGCCGGATTTATCGCCCCCGGTCTTGGCTTTCCCGCCTTTCACCGGTTTGGCTGTCTTGCCCGCGGCGGGCTTCACGATGCGCTCGGGCTTACGGGCGGTGGACGGGGAGGCGGCGACGGCGGCGCGGGCGTTTTTGCGACGCACGCCAAGGCCCATGTCAATCGCGAGCTTGGAGCGCGCTTGGGCATAAGATGGGGCGACCATCGGATAGTCCGCCGGGAGACCCCATTTGGCGCGATATTCTTCCGGGGTCAGGTTGAACTTGGTGCGCAGGTGCCGTTTCAAGGACCGGAAACGCTTGCCGTCTTCCAGACAGACAATGAAGTCTGGCGTGATCGACTTTTTGATCGGGACCGCGGGCTCAAGCGGCGCCTGGACAGGTTGCGCGGCGGAAGAGGCTTCCAAGGCACTATAGACCGTTCGGATCAGGTCGGGGACTTTATCGGCGGCGACATCGTTGGCGCTCACATAAGCCGCTACAATATCGGCGGCCATTTCGACTAGAGCAATAGTATTGATCATATTCTAACAGAACCCCCACATCATGGCGCACTGGGATAAGACAGGACCACTTCTGCTTCAAGATAAAACACCAGCAATGTCCCAAGCAACCCGGACAAGAGGCGGGGCCCAAATCGCCCCCAAGGCCACCTACACTGTAATTGTGGGCTCGCTAGGCTTTCGAAGAGATCACGAGAAAAATGAGAAGCAAAGAAGCTGCCAGCGCTCCCGCTAGACCTGGACCAGCGGGCCGATAAGGGCGATCGGCAAAGCGGGCAAGGCCGACAAAGCCGCGCCGAAGCCCTGCGAGGCCCGCCTCTCCCAAGGCGCGCAGCGTGGAGAACAGGCGCAGGACAAGCGCCGCCAACCATCGGAGCAAAGCGAACACGGGGCCGCGGTAGAGATCATCAACATCCAGCGGCGCGCCGACCCCGCGGAGCGCGGTGATCCGGATCGCGCAGGCAAGGCCAAGAACAGACAAGGCGGCCGCTGCGGCCAAGGCGAGATCGATCAGGTCGATCCAGGCGATCTGGATCGCGAGCGGGTTCGGAGCCAAAGCCGTCAGCCACCTGGGCGCCGCACCGATGGCAATGCAGAGAAACACGCTAAGAAGCAGGGCGATCAGAACGCCGCCACCGACGACGCGGGGCCCTTTGGGCGCGACCCCGGTCGGAGCAAAAAAGGTCGCGGCGGCCACACGGGCCGCGGCCAAAGCGCCGAGGGCCGCCGCGATCGGGCCGATAAAGGCGCCGAAGGCGCCCCCCGCTGCTCCATGGGCGCCCGCGGCGAGACCGAGGCCCACCCCGCCGGCCAAGACTGGGGCCGCGCCCAAGCTGGCCGCTCCGATCACGGCTGAGACGGCGCTCAGGGGCAAGCGCGGCGCCAGCGCGGGCATGTGGCGGGCGTCGGTGGCGCCCGCAACACTGACGCCCACGGCCAGGGCCGCGCCCAAAGCCAGCGAGCCGACCGTGGCTGTGAAGGCGAGAAGCGCCGCCGCCCCAGCCCCTAGGCCCTCCGGCGCGCCGGCGGCGGCGAGGCAGGTCCCCATCTGCAGGGTCACGAGCCCGCCGAAAGCGCGGCGCAGATCGGCTTCCGCAAAGGCGTAGATCGCGCCCAGCGCAATCATCCCAAGGCCGAAGACGACGAGGACGGGTTCGCCGGGGAAGGCGCGGGTCAGGGCGTAAAGGCCTAAAAGCGGCCCGGTCAGGACCATGGCGGTTAGGGCCCCGGGGGAGACGGCGGCGGCGGCATCCCGGAGCCATGGATGCGCCAGCGGCGCGCCGATGCGGATCGCAAAACCGATCAGCAGCAAAACCCCGCCGAGCGAGTTGAGGGAAGCGAGGCCGAACTCGGATGAATTGTTGTGCGCGAGAAGAAACGCGCAGCCCGCAAGGAGCGCGATGGCGGCCGGGGCCTGCCACATCAGGTAGCGCGCGCCCGCGGCCAGGGCAGTCCTTCCGCCGGCGGCGAGAATCAGCCAGCCGCCGGCAAGGGCTGAGAGTTCGGTGGCGGCGAGAAGGCTCACCAAGTCCCCCGCGAACACTGCGGTCGCCGCAGCGCCGAGATGCAGACCCAAAGCTGCGTCCTCGCCGCGGCTGCGCGGTTGGGGCGCGCCTAAAGTGGCGACCAGGGCTATCAACGTGAGCGAAAAACCGATGAGCTGAGCCAGAGCATCGAAGCGGACGACGATGACGACGCCCAACTGCTCCATCGCCTGAGAGGCGCCAAAGTCGGGCGCAAACAACATCACCAGCGACCCAAGGGCGCCAAGCGCCAGGACCGGAGCCCGAGCCAGCGCGGGCAGCGCCAGCATCAAAAGGCCTGCGGCGAGGAGCGGCAATCCTGGATTAGGCGCGATCGACAGCATCGTCGTCCTCCGGTTCGACGGCAGGAGCTCTCACCAGAAATCGGAGCAGCCCGGCCAGCAGAATCGCGGCTCCGGCGGCGGCGGCGCCCATGGCGGCGGCGCCTCCCGGCAAGGGGGACGGCACGGCCTGCCCCGCCAGAAAGGTGCGCAGGGCGGCGATTGCGGCGAGAGCGGCTACCGCGGCGCCGGCGGCGCCGAGGGCCGTTATACTGGCGCGGCGGGGGGCTCCGGCAGGGCTCATGGGGCGACCTCCCAGATCGGGGCGAAATAGATGTTGATCGGGTCAACCAGGAAAAGCAGGGCGGCCAGGATCACGACCCCGAAGACAATCGGGGCGACCATCAGGAGAGACGCGCCGTCGGCGCGCTTGAAGGGGTCTTTCGGCGCGGGGTCGGCGAAGGCGCGAGTGGCGACGGAAGCGAGCGCGGCGAAGCTCACCACCGCGCCGAGAGCCACAACCACGCC
This sequence comes from Caulobacterales bacterium, assembly GCA_044370335.1. Taxonomy (GTDB): domain Bacteria; phylum Pseudomonadota; class Alphaproteobacteria; order Caulobacterales; family Aquidulcibacteraceae; genus REEB509. The sequence goes on along the minus strand of JBILVS010000043.1, from coordinate 1,039 downwards.
GTACCACGGGCGTTCGGCGTCCACCGCGGTCACGATCAGCCAGAACTTGCCCCAGGCGCCGGCGAAAGGCGCCAAGCCGACGATTGAGACGACGGCCACAGCGAAGCCCGCCATGGTCCAGGGGAGCGCCCGACCGATGCCCGCCATGTCGGCGGCGGCGGTGCGGCCGGTGGCGGCGCGGACCGCGCCCGCAGCCATGAAGGCCAAGCAGCCGGCGGACGAGAGCGCATAAAGCTGGAACATGGCGGCGAGCACCCCGGCCGGGCTTGCGGCGATGGCGGCGGCGGCGACGCCTGCGGCCTGGCCCGCCAACACGTAAGCCAGACGCACGCGCAAATCCGGCTGAGACAGGCCAACAAGGCCCAGGATCACGGTGGAGGCGGCGCTAACCGCCAAGACGATGTCGGTGGCGAAGAGGTCGCGCTGCAGGGCGCCGCTGAAAACATAGACGCAGACCTTGAGAATGATGAATGCCCCGACAGGGGTCACCGCCACGCCATACAGCATCGCCCCGACGGGGGCGGGTGCGGTCGCAGCGGCGCCGACCCAGCCGGACATCGGCAACAGTCCCGAGGCGGCGACCCCAAAGATGGTAAGAAGCATCAAGGTGCTGATCGCTAGAGCCGAGGCGTTGGCGCGGAACACGCCGCCGGGCTGGAAAGACGCGCCGTCGGCCACGGCGCCCAAAGCCACAGCCGCGGGCAACAAAAGTCCTGCGGCCACAGCCAGCATGATGGCGAGGATGGTTTGGGCGCCCTTGCGCGCCTCCCCTTCCGCTCCGACCGCGACCAAGGCGGAGGCGGCGGCGGCCAGGGCCATGACGCAAACAAAAAGGGTGGCGAGATTGCCCGCAAGGATCGCCGCCAAAGCGGCCGCGAGCGTCAGGCCGGCGGCGGTCTGGCGGCGGTCGGCGTGGCGGAGCCCCGAGGCGCGGTGATAGCCGATGCTGAACACCGTCACCATGGCGCCGAGGAGCGCTGTGAGGGCCGCCATGAAGGCGCCCAAGGGTTCGATCAGCACCGACAGCGAGAGGCCGGGG
>JBILVS010000004.1:0-53900 GCA_044370335.1 Caulobacterales bacterium | reverse complement strand
CCCCTATGCCGATTGCGCCCAACGCGCCGCCGAGAGCCCCGCCGAGCGGCCTGTGGCGAAGCAGGCCTGCAAGAGATAACCGCCCGTAGGCGCGTCCCAGTCCAGCATTTCCCCAGCGACAAAGACGCCGGGCCGCCGCCGCAGCATGAGGGTCTCGTCCACCTCATCCCAGACAAGCCCGCCGGCAGTGGAAATCGCCCGACCGAGGGACGCAAACCCCCGGACGGTCAACGGAAAGGCTTTGAGAAGCGCAGCGAGGGTCTGAGGGTCACGGCTCGGCGCCATTGTGCTCACAAGGCGCGCGGCGGGCGAACTGAGACCGAGAACCTTCTGCAACCATGGGCCGAGGCTGCGCTTGGAATCGCGGGCGGCGAGTTTGTCCGCCATGGCAGCCGCGGTCCGGTTCGGCTGCAGGTCCAATCTGATCTTGACGCCCGAATTCGCGCGCAAGGCCCGGCGCAGCGCCGCGCCCGCTGCGTAAACCACACCACCCTCAAGCCCTTGCGCGGTCAGGATGGCTTCACCCAGAAAGCACTCCCCGGCGACGCTCAGGCCAATCGTCTTAAACGGCGCTCCGGCCAGGTCCGCGACCGGCGGCGGCCAGTCGATCAAAACTCCGGCGTTGGAGGCCTCAAGCGGCGCAATCGCCGTCCCCAGCCCGACCAGCGGCGCAACCCACGCCCCGTCAGAGCCGAGTTCCGGCCAAGAGGCGCCGCCGAGGGCCAGGACAACCGCTTCCGCCGGCGCCGCCTGTTCGGCCCCATGCTGGACGATCATAACGCCGCCATCGGCAAAACCCGTCCACCTCGCCCCGCCCTGAAAGCGAACGCCCAGGCCGCCCAAGCGCTGCAACCAGGCGCGCAAGAGCGGGCTCGCCTTCATCGCCTTGGGAAAGGCCCGTCCAGAAGTGCCGACGAAGGTCTCGGCGCCGAGCGCATCGGCCCAGGCCCTGAGCGCTTGGGGCGGAAACGCGCGGATCAGGGGTTCGATGCGCTCGGCGCCCTCCCGGTAGCGGCCGAGAAAGGCGTCGAGCGGCTCGGCGTGGGTGAGGTTTAGCCCGCCTCGACCGGCAAGGAGGAATTTCCGCCCCGGCCGCGGCATCTGGTCAAAGATGGTGACCGAGCAGCCCTGCGACGCGGCAGCCTCGGCGGCCATGAGACCTGCCGGCCCTGCGCCAATGATGGCGATCACGCCCCGTGCTGGCCGATGATCGCTACGCTGCACACATTCACCGCCGGGCCGCCGCCGAGATTGTGCGTCATGCCGAACACGGGGTTGACGAGCTGCCGGTCTCCCGCCCGGCCTTTGAGCTGCAGATACATCTCGTACAGCATCCGCAAGCCGCTTGCGCCGATCGGATGGCCGAAGCATTTGAGGCCGCCGTCGATCTGGCAGGGCACTTTGCCGTCGGCGTCGTAGAACCCGTCGAGCACGTCTTTCCATCCCTGCCCCTCTGCCGAGATATGCAGGTCTTCCATCGTCACGAGTTCGGTGATGGAGAAGCAGTCGTGCACCTCCATCATCGAGATCTGCTCCCGAGGGCGCTCGATGCCAGCCTCCTTGTAGGCCTTTTTCGACGCGATCCGGGCGGTGTGGAAGTAGCTGCCGTCCCAGGAGCTGTATTGGCTTTCAAGACCGTTCGAGACCGAGAGCTGCATCGCTTTCACGGTGACGAGGTCTTTATGGCCAAGGCTTGCGGCGATCTCGGGCGTGGTGACGATGGCCGCAGCCGAGCCGTCGGACACGCCGCAGCAGTCGAAAAGGCCCAAGGGTTCCGCGATCAGGGGAGCGCCGATGACCTGTTCTTCGGTCACGACGTTGCGGAGGTGGGCTTTGCTGTTCTTGGAGCCGTTGGCATGGCTTTTCACCGAGACGTGGGCGATGGCGCGCTTGAGGTTTTCTTTGGAAACACCGTGCTTAGCGCGGTAGGCGCTTGCGAGCTGGGCGAAATTGCCGGGGGCCGAACCGTTAGGCGAAATCTGGGGCAGGAAAGTGCCCTGGTTGCCCACGGGAAGGCCGCCATAACCCGTGTCTTTCAGTTTTTCGACGCCGATGGCCAGCGCGATGTCCGCCGCCCCCGCCGCCACCGCGTAAACGGCGCCGCGGAAGGCCTCAGAGCCGCTCGCGCACATGTTTTCCACGCGGGTCACGGCGATATTCGGCAGCCGCAGAGCCAGCGATGCGGGTGTGGCGGACCGGCCGGTGCCGATGTCCTGGTTGTGGGTGGAGAACCAGGCCGCGTCGAGCTGGGTGGCGTCGATCTTGGCTTCGGCCATGGCCTCGAGATAGGCCTCGACCATGAGTTCTTCGGGCCCGCAGTCCCAGCGCTCGCCGAACTTCGAGCAGCCCATGCCGATGATGGCGACCTTGTCGCGGATGCCGGAGGCCATGGCGTTTCCCTAGAGTTATGGAGTCCTTATTGTGGCAAGTGTATATATACTCCCATGCCTTTGTATATACGCTCCGAGGAGGCCGACAGTCTCGCCCGCGAATTGGCCGCCCGCACGGGGCTGACGATCACGGAGGCCGTGACCGCGGCTTTGCGCGACAAGCTATCGCAAACCCCGCCGCTGCCGCGGACGAAGGAGGAGAAGCTCGCCTTCATTCGGCAGATCCAGGCGGAATCGGCCAAACACCCGATCCTCGATCCGCGGCACCCGAATGAAATCCTCTATGACGAGGACGGGCTGCCGAAATGATCGTGGTGGATACCTCCGCCTTGATCGCCATCCAATGGGGCGAGCCGGAAGGGCCTACCTTTTCGGATCGGATGACCGATGAGGACGGTCTTCTGATCTCATCGGCGACGCGGCTCGAGGCGTTTCTGACATGCCGCCGTCGGCGCGGGCTTGCGGACGCGCTCGTAATGGAGCGGTTGATCCAGCAGCTAGGGATTGTGACGATCCCCTTCGATGAGGCCCAGCTTGTGGTCGCGCGGGAGGCGTATGACCGCTATGGCGGGGCCAACGGGCTCACTTTCGGCGATTGCTTCGCCTATGCGCTGGCGAAGACGCGGGGACTGCCCTTGCTGTTCAAGGGCGAGGACTTTCGTGCGACGGATGTGGAGGCGGCGGTTTAGCGCTGGCCAAAGCAGGGGAGACGCCGCTCCAGCTTCACCGTTCCGGAACCGCCTTCCAAAAGTAGCGCGTGAAGCCCCGCTGGTCATCGGTTTCCTTGATCCGGAAGGCCATGCGCACGCCCATGCCGGTTTCCACGTCGCCCTGCTCCACATCGGTGATGTCCATCATGATGCGGCCGCCGCCCTCAAACACCATCATGCCATAATGGTTCGGAGGGCTCATGGCGTAGGTGAGGAAGTCCGCGCTCCAGGTCAGGATTTCGGCTTTGCGTTCGGCGAACTTGTAGGGTTCCTGGGTGTCGACGGTGGTATTGTTAGGGTTCACCGATAACCGCGTCCGGGGGAACTGAACCGTGCCGGTTTCGGTGCAGCGGCCGCCGACCAGACCCAAGATCTGGTCGTTGTAGCGGTAAAGGGTGGTCAGGGCGGTTTTGTTGTCCTTTTCCGCTCGCATGCCCTTGTCCCACGCGACAAGGCCATTAAACACCAACCATTTCATATAGTTGGTTTCTTCCTTGCGGTTGGCGAGCCAACCTGAAAGGCCGCGCTGCGGCTTGAAAGTCTTGATTTTGTCGGTGACGCGGAAGACCAGCGCCTCTACCCCTTGGCCGAACTGGGCGGCAAGGATCACCTGCCCCGGCTCAGCTGTTTCCAGGCAGTGAGCCAGCATCAGGAGCGCATGCCCGCAGCCCGCCTCCCCAACCGTCGCCGACAGAGTGTCACGGACCGCTTCCGGCTTGATCTTTAGGCGTTTAGCGAGGCCTTCGGGCACGCCCTTAAAGGTCGACGGCAGGATGAAGTGGGAGACGTCTTCGGCCTTCACCCCGGCGCTCTTCAGCGCCTGCTCCAAGACCGGCGGGACGAGCTTGGAAAAGCCCTCGTCGCGGATCCAGCGCTCTTCCCAATTGTAGTCGAACTCTTCCGCTGCCCCGCGAAAGTGATCGACAAAGTCTGCGGTGCGGACCGCCCCGCCGATCCAGTCGGCGATGACGTCGTCTTCGCCCACCCGGATCGCTGCGCCCGCGTCGCCGAACTCCAGCTCTTGGGTGGAGACGGCCTTGGACTTGCGCTTGTCGGCGGCGGCGACGAGGAGATGTTTGCTTTTGGCGCCCTTGGCGAAGACCAGCGCGGTGGAGAGCGCTGTGATCCCGGCCCTCTGAGAGCCCGTGATGTCGCTGGCGCCGACTGTCGGCTCCAGCGTCAAGGCGGCGGCCATGATGCCGGCGTTGAGGCGATCGGCATAAGGGGCTGTGGTGGAAGCGAACAACAGCGCCTGGACGTGGCTGCGGTCGTCGGCGGGGCCGAGCAGGTCCCGGGCTGCTTCCACCGCCATGGTGATCGCGTCTTCGTCCCAGTTTGCCATGGCGCGCTCGCCCTTGGCCTTGCCGGCCAAGCCGGGGTTCAGCCACGCATTGGCTTTCGCCACTGCCGACCGCTGCAGCCGGAGCCGCGGGACATAAGCGCCATAGCCTGTGATGCCGACCATCGTCGTTCGCGCTCCCTTTTGGTTTTGGTTGGGGCGGACCGTAGCAGCGACGCCGTGGGCTTCAAGCCTGTGTGTTTGGAGCGTCGGGATCGGTCAGCCCTTCAAGAAAGCCCGCCACCGCCAGCCAATGGTCGCTTGCGGCGACCCGCCCGGCGGCGGCCTCTTCTGCGCTGCGCAAGGTCGCGATGACCACCGCGTCCTCGCCGTACTGCCGCCAAAGCACGCCCGCGGCGGCGGCCACAACCGGGTCAGATCCCGCGGTCGGCATCGGGGCGGAGGCTTTCGCTCACATAGGCCGCAACGCCGGCCTCCAGCGGGGTGAATTGCCGCTCATAGCCCAGCTCCCGCAGACGGGTCATGTCGGCCTGGGTAAAGTATTGGTAGTTGGCGCGGATCGCCTCAGGGGTGTCGACGAACTCGATTTTGGGCTTTTTGCCTGCCGCGGTAAAGGTGGCGTGCGCCAGATCAAGAAATGACCGGGCTTGGCCCGTGCCCACGTTCAGAAGCCCGGCGTGGCGTTCGCCCTCCAGAAGCCACTCGATCACGTCAACGCAGTCCTGAACGAAGATGAAGTCCCGCAGCTGTTTGCCGTCTTCATAGGCGGGGTTGTGGCTCTTGAAGAGCTTCACCGCCGCGCCAGCCCGGATCTGCGGATATATATGGGCGACGACGCTTTTCTGGCCGCCTTTGTGGCGTTCGTTGGGGCCATAGACGTTGAAGAAGCGCAGCCCCCCCCAGCGCGGCGGGGCGGAGCCGCGGGCCGCCTGCTTGAGCGCCATGACGTCAAAGGCCTTCTTCGACCAACCATAGGCGTTGAGGGGGGAGAGCGCAGCGATGGCCGTCAGATCGTTGGCGTCCACAAAGCCTTGCTCCCCATCGCCATAGGTGGCCGCGGAGGAAGCATAGATCAGCGGCTTTTGCTGCTCGACGCACCAGCCCCAGATCCTCTTCGATAGGCCGATATTGGCGGCGACGATCTTGTCGGCATCCGGTTCGGTGGTGGAGGACACCGCCCCCATGTGCACCACCGCGGCGATGCTGCGGCCGGCCTTGGCGAGAAACGCCGCCAAATCATCGGGATGGATCAAATCCATGAGCGGTACAGCGTTCAGGTTCCGCCACTTCCCGAGGCTTGCCTCCCGCAACCGATCGCAGACCACAACTTCCATATCCGGCCGCGCGGCAAGGCGAGCGGCGATGTTGGAGCCGATGAATCCCGCCCCTCCGGTCACCAACACTGTGCGCGGGGTCGCTCCGGCGGATATGCCCACGATGGTCGTCCTTGTGCCTTGGTTTCGCGCGCAGAGGCTTAAGGCGATCAATCCGGGTGCACAAGCACGCGGCCGCTGATCCGAGAAACCATGCCGGGCGTAAAGCCTTGCGGACGAAACAGGGATCGGGCAGGAAAGACAAGCTCATCATGGCTCGCCCCGGTTCTGACGCATCCTCAGTCTCCGCGCCTCCGGTCCTGGTTTGGTTTCGCCAAGACCTCCGCCTTGCCGATAACCCGGCGTTGCAGGCAGGCCTTGCCTCGGGCCGCCCCCTCGCTCTTGTCTATGTCCTTGAGCAAGCCGATCAGAACCCTTGGGCCTGGGGCAGCGCTTCCCGCTGGTGGCTTCATGGCGCGCTTGCAGCCCTGGCCGCCTCGATCGAGGAGCGCTGCGGACGGTTGATCCTGCGCCGCGGCGCCGCTGAGACCGTGATCCCAGCCTTGGCACAGGAGATCGGCGCAACCGCGGTGCACTGGAACCGGCGTTATGAGCCGCAAGGGATGGCCGTCGATACGCGAATCAAGACCGTCCTCAAATCCCAAGGCGTAACCGCTGAGAGCCACAAGGCGACGCTGCTGTTTGAGCCGTTTGAACTGAAGACCGGCGGCGGCGGCCCGTTCAAGGTCTATACGCCCTTCTCCAAAGCCGCCCGGGCCAAGGGCGTGGACTGCGATCTGTCGGTTTCTCCGGCCCGGCTGCCCCCGGCGCCGGCGGTCGCGAGCGATAAGCTGGAGGCCTGGGGACTTCTGCCCCGAAAGCCCGATTGGGCGGGCGGTCTCCGACAGGCTTGGACGCCGGGGGAGGCCGCGGCTCAGGCCCGGCTTGACTGGTTCATGGCCAAGGCGCTGAAGGGCTATGGCGAGAACCGCAACCGGATGGATATGGACGCCACCTCCCGGCTGTCGCCCCATCTGCATTGGGGTGAAATCAGCCCTTTGCGGGTCTGGCGTGCCGCTGAGGACGCCCTCGCGGCCCACCCGGCCCTGGCGGACGATCTCAAGATCCTGACCAATGAGCTGTTGTGGCGGGAGTTCAGCCACCACCTGCTGTTCACGTTCCCAAAGCTCCCGGAGGAGAATTGGAAAAAGGCCTTCAACGCCTTTCCCTGGACAAGCGGCGACAGCGCGGAGGCGGAGGCCTGGCGGCGAGGCCGAACAGGTTATCCGGTTGTGGACGCAGCGATGCGGCAATTGTGGAGCGAAGGCTATGTCCACAACCGCGCGCGGATGATTGCGGCCTCGTTTCTGATCAAACACCTGCTTGTGGATTGGCGGGTGGGAGAGGCCTGGTTTTGGGACACGCTCGTGGACGCAGACCTCGCCAACAACGCCGCGTCCTGGCAATGGGTTGCCGGCAGCGGCGCGGATGCTGCGCCTTTCTTTCGCATTTTCAACCCCGTGACCCAGGGCGAAACCTACGATCCGGAAGGCGGTTACGTGCGTCGATGGCTGCCGGAGATCGCAGCCTTGCCGAACACGTTCATCCACAAACCCTGGACCGCCCCCTATGAGGTGTTAAACCGCTCGGGGGTGCGGTTGGGCCAAACTTATCCTTTGCCGATCGTGGACCACGCCAAAGCCCGGGGACGGGCGCTGGCGGCGTATGAGACGGTGAAACAGCGACCCGACGAGACCAGGTGATCCTTAACAAGAGGCCGGAAGAGAAATTCCACAAAGGACTTTTCCACCAGACGGAAGGCGGGACAGGGATGCGGATTGCGGTGATTGGAGCGGGCATTTCGGGCCTCGGGGCCGCGTGGGCGTTGCGCGACCTCCATGAGGTGACGCTCTACGAGAAGGACACCCGCCTGGGCGGCCACGCCAACACGGTCGACATCGATTATGACGGCGCCCCGATTGCAGTGGACACTGGGTTCATCGTGTTCAACAGCCACAATTACCCCAATCTCGTGGGCCTCCTGGCGCATCTCGGGGTTGAAACCTTCGACAGCGACATGAGTTTCGCCGTCTCCGATCCGCAGGGCTATGAGTGGTCCTCGAACGGCATGGCGGGGATTTTCGCCTGGAAGCGCAACGTCGCGAGCCCGACCTTTCTGGGCATGCTGAGCGACATCGTGCGCTTTTCGACCCAGGCCCGGGCGGATTTGGCCCAAGAGGGGAGGCTCGAGGGCGCAACCATCGAAGACTATGTCCAAAGCCTGCGGCTGAGCCGTGGCTTTCTCGATCACTATCTGATGCCCATGGGGGCTGCGATCTGGTCAACGAACGAGCGCGAAATGCGCCGCTATCCGGCCGAAAGCTTCCTCCGCTTTTTTGACAACCATCGCCTGTTGCACGCCAATCGCCCGCAGTGGCGCACCGTCAAAGGCGGCAGCCGCGCCTATGTGGAGAAGCTCAGGGCCGACCTGGGCCAGCGGGTCCGCAGCGGCGCGCCGGTCCTGTCGGTGAGCCGCGGGCTCGATGGCGTGGCGGTCCGTACCGCCGAGGGGCAGACCGCCTACGATCAGGTCATCTTCGCCTGCCATTCCGATGAAGCGCTTGCGATCCTGGGTTCCAACGCGACCCCGGCGGAGGCCGCGCATCTGGCGGCAGTCCGCTATGCGCCCAATACCGCCTATCTCCACCGCGACCCAGCCCTGATGCCGAGGCGGCCGGCGGCGTGGGCCTCTTGGAACTACATGCGCGGCGGAAGCGTAACTCAAGACGGGGTCACGGTGAGTTACTGGATGAACCTGCTCCAGAACATCGACCGCAAGCATCCATTGTTTGTGACGTTGAATCCGGTGACGCCCCCCGACCCGGCGCTGACGTTCAAGACCATTGAATACAGTCACCCGCAGTTTGACCGCGCCGCCCTGACTGCCCAGCGCGCGATTAAAGACCTACAGGGTCAGAACAGGATTTGGTTCGCCGGGGCCTGGCTTGGCTATGGCTTCCATGAAGATGGCCTCTCCTCAGGCCTTGCTGCGGCGCGGCAGCTGGGGGCGGTCCTGCCTTGGGACCTCCCCGCCCGGCCCACGAAAGCCGCGCAACAGGCCCAGGAAGCGGCGTGACGCCTGATCCCGCCTCCCCAGCGCGGACGCCCGGCGCCTTTGCATATCGTAACCGGACGGCGCATGTCCGATATGCGCCGTTCAAGCGCGCGTTCTCCTATGAGCTCTACCAGTTCTTTTTGGACATCGACCGCCTGGACGAAACGGCGGCAGGCCTCCGGCTTTTGGCGGTGGACCGCCCCGGCGTGTTCGGTTTCCGCCGCGCCGATCACGGCCCGAAAGACGGCTCGCCTTTGCGTCCCTGGGCGGAAGAGCTCTGGCGGCAGGCCGGCGTTGAACTGGAAGGCGGCAAGATTTGGCTTCTCTGCTTCCCGCGCATGCTCGGCTACGTGTTCAATCCGCTGTCGGTCTGGTTCGGCTACGGCCCAAACGGAGATTGGCGCGGCGTCATCTACGAGGTGCGCAACACCTTCGGCGAGAGCCACGTCTATATCGCCAAAGCGAGCCCAGACCACGCCGCGACGAAGGCGTTTCACGTTTCGCCCTTCTTCGCCGTCGAAGGCGATTACCATTTTGCGGTCCGCGAGCCCGGAGAACGGTTTGCCCTGCGGGTTGAAAATCGGGTCGAGGGCGATCTTCGGCATCTGGCGACCCTCGCCGGGGAGCGGACCGCGTTGACGGACGCGGGCTTGCTTAAGGTGTTGGTCGGGATGCCGTTCATGACGCTGGGCGTGACTGCCGCCATCCACTGGGAGGCCCTTTGGATTTGGCTGAAAGGCGGCCGCTACCACAAAAAGCCTCCGCCGCCGGACCACCCAGCCTCCGCCGCGCATGGCGCGTCAGACATCTCTTCCTCCTCAACTCCTCTTTCGGTAAATTCATGAGCATGGACGTCACCGTCGGCCAATCCGTTCCCGACACCGACCGGGCGACCGCCGCCACCATCGCGGGCCTCGCTCGCGTGCCGGCGAGCTTCAAGGCTATGGCCCTGATCTGCCTTTCTCTCAAAGGCGGCGCCCTCGCCATGAGCCTGCCCAACGGCCGCAGCCTCGTGATGGGCGAAGGCCCGATCCGGGCGTTGATGAAGGTGAACGAATACGCCCTCGCGCGCCGGGTCTTCTCTTCCGGCGACATCGGCTTTGCGGAAAGCTTCATGGCCGGCGAGTGGGACACCCCGGACCTGACGGCCACCCTCACCTTCCTGGCCGACAACGCCGAGCGCTTGGGCCGGATCTTCCGCGGCAACCCCGTCTCCCGGGCGATGCACTGGATGCGCCACCAGTCTCGCGCCAACACGAAAGAAGGCGCCCGCCAGAACATCCTGGACCACTATGATCTCGGCAACGCCTTCTACCAGCTTTGGCTTGATCCAAGCATGACCTACTCCTCCGCCCGGTTCGATCGAACCTCGGCGGAAGCTGACCTGACGGCGGCCCAAGCGGAAAAGTACCGCTCCATCGCTCGGTTGATGAACCTGCAAGCCGGCGAACGGGTGCTCGAGATCGGCTGCGGCTGGGGCGGTTTTGCAGAGGTTGCGGCGAAGGAATATGGCGCCAAGCTCACCGGCGTCACCTTGAGCGACGCCCAACTCGCCTTCGCCAAAGAGCGCATGGCCAAGGCCGGCCTGACGCAGGCCGTCGACCTGCGGATCCAGGATTACCGGGACGTCGAAGGGCCCTTTGACAAGGTCGCCTCTATCGAGATGTTCGAGGCGGTGGGCGAGGAATACTGGTCCACGTATTTCGCCAAAATCGCTGAAGTTCTGCGGTCGGGGGGCAAAGCATCCCTGCAGATCATCACGATCCGGGACGATCTGTTCGACAGCTACCGTTCCCGGGCTGACTTCATTCAGCGCTACATCTTCCCCGGCGGTATGCTGCCGAGCGTGACGCGCCTCAAGGAAGAGGTGGCAAAGGCCGGCCTCGTCTGGGAGGCGATGGAGAGCTTCGGGCCCTCTTATGCCCGCACCCTGCGAGAATGGAGCGCGCGCTTCGTCGCCCAGTGGGAGAACGTTCGGCCCCTCGGGTTCGACGACCGCTTCAAGCAGCTTTGGCGCTTCTATCTGAGCTATTGCGAAGCTGGCTTCCTGACCGGCCGCACCAACGTGGTGCAGGTGGCTTTGGCCAAGCCCTAAAGTGGTTTGGCCCAGCCGGTTTGTTTGCGCACGAGCGGCAGATAGACCGGCTTCGGCAGAGCGTAGAGCGCCTTCAGGATCCAGGTGAACCGCCGCGGAAACGTGGTTTCAAAGCCCCCGCGTCGGATCCCCTGCACGATGCGGCGGGCGGCGAAGTCCGCGCTCACCATGAAGGGTTTGGGGAAGGCGTTGTCGGTCTGAGCCGGGGTGTCGACAAAGCCTGGGGTCGAAAGCGAAACCCCCACGCCGTGGCGATCAAGCTCGATCTTAAGGCATTCCGCCATGTTGATGAGGGCCGCCTTCGAGGCGCCGTAGGCTGACGCTGTCGGCATGCCGCCGAAGCCTGTGGCGGACGACACGATATGGATGTGCCCCATCCGTCGCGCCGCCATGACCGGCAGAACCGGCGCCAGCATATGGGCCACGCCCAACACGTTGACATCAAAGGTGCGCTTGTAGAGCGTCGGGTCGATGGCCGGCGCATTGACGGGAAGGTAAACACCGGCGTTCGCCACGATCAGCCCGATCGGCCCAAGCCGCGCCTCGATGAACTGGGCGCAGGCCGCCATCGCGGTCTCATCCGCCACATCGGCGGGCGCAGCGACAATCGCGGACGGAGCCTCCGCCGCAAGTTTCTCAAGCGCCGCCTTGTCCCGGGCGGTGGCGGCGACCTTCCAGCCGTCCGCAACAAGCCGCCTCACCAACGCCGCCCCAATGCCGGAGCTCGCTCCTGTGACCCACGCGCAGCCATTCGCCGGGTTTGCCGGAATTCGCGCCATCGTCGTGCCCCCGAAGAAATGCGTGGTGAGCTTAGCGGGGCGCCGCGCTCAGCGGCGACACGAGCTGGTATTCGATCCGCTGGTTGCGGGCGGTGAAGGCGGTCCGCACCCACCGGCCTTGCTCATCGTACCAAATGTCCATCGCGATCGTGCCCTGGATGAGGTAGCGCGTCGTGCGCACCGATTGGCCGCCTATGGTCAGGGTCTCTGTTCCCCGGCGGCTCACCGTGATCGGCATCGCCTCGCCGGTTTCAGCGTCGATCAGGCGGTTGCGGTTCAGAACAGAGGTCGTCCACCAGGTCGCGGGCAGCGCATCCGCCGGAAAGGTCGTGGCGCCGGAAGAGCCCATGACACGAATGCCCGCCCCAGTCCTGGATGCGGTCATCTCCGTCCGGCGGCCGTCTTCCAGGGTCTCGCACTGCATCGCCTGCAGGGCGCCGGCTCGCCACCGTTCGGTGCATTCATGCTCGAAGCGAAACACCGTCAACGGGCCGACCCTCGCCCTTAGCGCCACCGCGTTGCGCACACTCAGTTCGCCGTTCGCCTCCGTCACCACGATCGTATGGGTGCCGAACGGTTCCCCGTTCCGGGTGACGGCGAATTCAAGGCGACCGGGCGCGGTGGCCGCCCCGGCTGTCGGCGCGGCGATCAGCAATGCCAAAGCTAAAAAAACACTCCGCATCGGCGGCTCCTCTTCGGATGGCCCCCCGCCTAATGCGATTGGCCCGGGTGGGCGGCCATAAGCCTTTGGCGCACCACCTCGATGGCGCTGTCGCCAACGACGGCGGTCAGGCACAGACAGCCGCTGTCGGGCAAAGTGTGCGGGCGGTGGACTTCGCCCGGCCCCGCAATCGCCACATCGCCCGGCTCGTAAAGGCCCTCCTCGTCGCCATAGCGGCCAGACAAAACGAGGGTCAACTCAAAAGCGTGGTGGGTGTGGCGGGGGGCCGAAGCCCCCGCGTTCATCTTCAAAAGCCGCGCGCCGGGCACAGGAAGGCTGTGCTCCTGCACGCCGAACCAGCGCCAGCGCCATGCAAGGGCCGCAGGGTCAGTCTGAGCGAGTTGAATAAGGCTCGCCGCTCGGGCTTCAGGGGCCGCGCAGCGATCAGGCGCTGAAGGTCGGTCCGCCCCGCGCGCCAGCGGGAACGCCTCCATCGCCACAGGCTCGATGCGCTCCAGAAGCGCCCCGCCCAGCACATCCCCAAGGTGACAGGCGCTAAGCCCGGCGGTCCGCAGTCTCAGGTGGGTGTTCACAATCAGCGTCCCCGCCGCGTCAAGGGCGCCGGCGCTGTGGTCCAGATAAAGGGGAACTTGGCTCGAAAGGGTCATGCGCTGCTGCTCTTTGGCAGTGATACGGCTTTACGGCGCCATTGGATCACCAAACCGGCGTCATTGCCCTTGAAGACGGAGGTCGCTAGCCTTCGGTTCCGTCGCTTTCACCAGGATGCGAACCCATGCCAGGCTCTCTCGAAGACCCGCTCGTCTCTGTCGCTTGGTTGGCGGAACGGCTCTCAGCGCCCGACATCCGGACGCTGGACGCCACCTGGTTCCTGCCCGGCGACAGCCGGGACGCCAAGGCCGGCTTTGCCGAGGCACATATTCCTGGAGCGCAGTTCTTCGACATCGACCGGGTCAGCGATCTGTCGACCTCTTTGCCCCACATGGCCGCCCCGCCCGAGCATTTCGCCTCGCGCATGCAGGCTTTGGGGGTCGGCGATGGAGCACGCGTCATTGTTTACGACCAGCACGGTCTGTTCTCCGCCGCCCGCGCCTGGTGGCAGTTTCGGCACATGGGGTTTCAGGAGGTCTTTGTCCTCGACGGGGGTTTGCCGGCGTGGATCGCCGCTGGGCACCCCACCGAGGACGGCCCAGCGCGGGTTCCCCAGCCGCGCCACTTCACGGCGCGACGGCGCGCCGACCTTGTCCGGACCCTTGAGGAGATGCGGCGGGCGGTGATCGGGGGCCAGCCCGTGATCGACGCACGACCGGCGCCGCGCTTTCGCGGGGAAGCGCCGGAGCCACGGCCCGGGCTGAAGCTCGGGCACATGCCAGGGGCGGTGAACCTGCCTTACAGCGCTGTTTTGGCCGAAGGCGGCTTCCTGCGGTCCAGCGAAGAGCTTGCAGCCGCATTCCGGAGCGCCGGCGCGCCGGTTCAGTCGGGGGTAATTGCGAGCTGCGGGTCGGGGATTTCCGCGGCGGTTGTGCTTTTGGCGCTGGCGCGGCTCGGGGTCTGGAACGCTGCGCTCTATGACGGGTCCTGGTCCGAATGGGGCGCGCTGGACGACACCCCCATCGAGGCCGGCGGCTGATGCGTTCTGATTTGGAAGCGCTGGCAACGCGGCTTGCCAAGATCGCGCGCATCCCGGTCGGGTCCGATCTCGCGGTCAACCCGCCGATCCAACGGGCTTCCACGCTGCTGTTTGACAGCCCCAAGGCGCTCCATACCCCGCTTGGCCGCAGCTACGGCACCGACGGGCTCGCCATCCACGCCGCCCTTCAGGAGGCGCTCCTTCTGATTGAAGGAGGAGCAGGCGCCTGCCTCACCCCATCTGGCCTGTCTGCCTGCAGTCTGGCGCTGCTCACGGCGGCGCGGGCCGGGAGCGAAATCGTCCTGCCCGACAGCGTCTATAAGCCGATGCGGCGGATAGCGGACGGGGTGATGGCGCGCTTCGGCGTCACCGCGCATTATGCCCCCCCAGGCGATCTCGCCGCCCACGCTGCGCTTATCGGGCCGCGGACAGCCGCGGTCGTGATGGAAAGCCCCGGCTCGCTCAGCATGGAGTTGCAAGATGTGCCCGCGATCGTGTCGCTGGCGCAGGCGCATGGGGCTGTGACGATCCTCGACAACACGTGGAGCGCCGGGGTTTTCTTCAAGCCGTTCGCACACGGCGTGGACTACGTGGTCCAGGCTCTCACCAAATATCAGAACGGGCATGCTGATGTGCTGATGGGGGCGGTGCTGGCGCGAACCGCAACCCAAGCGGAGCGCCTTACAGACACCGCCTATGATTTGGGACTCATCGTGTCCCCGGACGACGCCTATCTCGCGTTGAGGGGCCTGCGCACCATGCCGCTTCGCCTCGCCCGCCAGGAAGAGACGGGCTTCGCCTTGGCGCGCTTTCTAGCGGATCGACAAGAGGTCGCCTCGGTCTTGCACCCCGGCCTTGAAAGCCACCCCGATCATGCGCTGTGGCGCCGAGATTTCACCGGCGCGGCGGGGGTCTTTTCCTTCACCCTGGCGGGATCCCCATCGCAAGCGCGGGTGGACGGTTTTTTGCGTCAGCTCACGCTGTTTGAACTCGGCTACAGCTGGGGCGGTTACGAGAGCCTGATAGTCCCATGTGACGACCAGCTCGTCTGTCGTGGCCCCAAGGCCGCCGGCTACGATGGGCCGCTGCTGCGAATTTCCGCCGGTCTTGAGGCCCCTGACGCCCTGATCGCCGATTTGGATCAGGCCCTCACAGGTCTTGGTTAGTCCTTGCGGTCTTTCTCCCGCAGGCTCTGAGCGTCCCCATCAACCTTTTGCCCGCATCCTTGACGTCGCCCCCCGCTTGGCGGACAGCGCCTTTGGTTCTGTCCTCGGCGCCCTCCGCGCGCAGGTTCGGGTTCTCGGTTGCTTTGCCGATGGCGTCCTCGGCCGCGCCCGAGGCTTTGTCCGCCGCGCCTTTAATGTGCTCTTTGTCCATGAAAAGTCCTTCGTACCGCAGTCAACGGAGGCGGTTGCGACCAGGTTCCGAAAGAGGATCTGCGGCGTGGCGCGCCCAGCAGGACTCGAACCTGCAACCGTCCGCTTAGAAGGCGGATGCTCTATCCGGTTGAGCTATGGGCGCATGCGGCCGCTTGCTTATCCCTTGGCCGGCGCTGCAGCACAAGCAGCCGTGGCGTCTCAGTGAGACCAGGGCTCGCGGCGGTTGAAGGCGAAATTGTCCGAGTACGAGCGCAGGTTCGCTCGCGGCGCCTTAGGCTCGGTGACTTGGTGCGGGATGCCCCGGCTCTGCGCGAAAGCGATCGCCTGCTCGCGGCTGTCGAAATGGAGGCGCACCTGACCGGTGGTGTCGGTTGAGCTGGTCCACCCCATCAGCACGTCCGGCGCCGGGGCGCTGCCGGGCTCGAACTCCAGCACCCAGCGCTTCACGCCGGCTTTGCCGGACTGCATGGCGGTTTTTGCGGGGCGGTAAATCTTGGCGAGCATTGCGCAAAGGACCTCAATGGTCGCGGGGGCGAACAAGCATTCGCTTATCGAGCCGCGCGGCACACCGCAAGAGCTGCAATCGGGCGGCCCAACGCGACAAAGCTAAGGCCCATGAAGCCCGACACCACAAAGGCGGAGAGCGTCGCCGCCCTCCGCCTCTGGTTCAGCCAGGCTTGCGGCCCGAGCTTACTTCTTCTTGCCGCCCTTCGGCTTCGCCTCGAGGGCTTCCTTCAGGGCTTTGCCGGCCTGGAAACGGGCCCGACGGCCAGCAGGCACCTTCACCTCAGCGCCTGTTTGCGGATTGCGCGCCTTGCGAGCGGCGGTCTCCACAACCTTGAAGACGCCGAAGTTTGGAACCCGCACTTCGTCACCCGCCTGAAGCGCCTTGGTCAGCGCGTCAAAAACCGCGTCGATGGTGTCGCCCACCTTCGTCTTCGGTTCACCGGTCACTTCCGCCACGGCGGCGATCAATTCAGCCTTATTCACGACTCAGGCCCCTCTTGTGTTGGTGAGTGGTCTGAAGAGAACGCAGCTTTTTGTTCTTGTCAAAGGCGAAGTGGCAGGAACCCGTTGCGCGCCATGGGCGAGTGCGTTATTTCGCTCCGAATCCGGATCAATGAGGTCGTGTTTCGGCGGCCCCGTCCTCCCCGGCGAGCGTGGCGTTTAGAGCGGCCTCGTCTTCATCCGTCCACGGAAGAGGTGTCAGCTCCTTGGTCAACGCATTCGCGAGCGCCTCGTCCACTGTGCCCACCGGAATGATCTTCAATCCGGCCTTCACGTTCTCCGGAACGTCCGCCAAATCCTTCTCGTTCTCTTTGGGAATCAATACGGTACGAACACCGCCGCGGAGAGCGGCCAGAAGCTTCTCCTTCAACCCGCCGATCGGTAGGACCCGGCCTCGCAAGGTCGTTTCCCCCGTCATCGCCACATCCTTGCGGATGGGAACGCCCGTCAGCAGGCTCACGATCGCCACCACCATCGCGACGCCCGCGGAAGGGCCGTCCTTCGGCGTTGCGCCCTCCGGCACGTGGACATGGATATCGCGGGTGCGGAACACCTGCGGGCGCACCCCGAAGGTGACCGAGCGGCTCCGGACATAGGAGTTCGCGGCCGAAATTGATTCTTTCATGACCTCACGCAGGTTGCCGGTGACGATCATTTGGCCCTTGCCGGGCATCTGGACCGCCTCGATCGTAAGGAGATCGCCGCCAGTCTCGGTCCAGGCAAGGCCTGTGACCATGCCCACGCGGTCTTCTTCGTCCGTCTCACCGTAGCGATAGCGCCAGACGCCGGCGTAATCGGCGAGATTCTCCGCTGTGATCGCCACGTGTTTTTTCTTTTTCGTCTCGATCTCGCGGACGGCCTTGCGGGCAAGGTTCGCCAGCTCCCGCTCCAGGTTCCGAACGCCCGCCTCGCGAGTGTAGCGGCGGATCAGGTCGAGGATCGCCGAATCAGCGATCGCGATTTCCTTGTCCTTCAGTCCATGCGCCTCGAGCTGCTTCGGCAGCAGGTGGCGCCGGCTGATCTCGAGCTTCTCTTCCTCAGTGTAGCCCGGGATGCGGATGATCTCCATCCGGTCCAGCAAGGGCTGGGGCATGTTCAGGCTGTTGGCTGTGGTGATGAACATGATGTCGGACAGGTCATAGTCGACCTCGAGATAGTGGTCGTTAAACGTGCCGTTTTGTTCAGGATCGAGCACCTCGAGCAACGCCGCTGACGGGTCCCCTCGATAGTCCTGACCCAACTTGTCGATTTCATCGAGCAGGAACAGCGGGTTGGAGGACTTCGCCTTGCGCAGCGATTGGATGATCCGCCCCGGCATGGACCCAATATAAGTCCGGCGGTGACCGCGGATCTCGGCTTCGTCTCGCACCCCGCCCAGGGATACGCGAACGAAATCGCGGCCCGTCGCTTTGGCGATCGATTTGCCCAGCGAGGTTTTGCCGACGCCCGGAGGACCGACTAGGCACAGGATCGGCCCCCGCAGCTTGTTCGTGCGAGCCTGCACGGCCAGATACTCAAGAATCCGCTCTTTGACCTTATCGAGGCCGAAATGGTCCTCGTTGAGCACGTCCTCGGCTTCGGTGATGTCGCGCTTGACCTTCTTTTTCAGGCCCCACGGGAGGGAAAGCAGCGTTTCGAGATAGTTCCGCACCACCGTCGATTCCGCACTGATCGGGCTCATTTGCTTGAGCTTCTTTAGCTCGGCTTCGGCCTTTGATCGCGCCTCCTTCGAGAGCTTGGTGCGTTTGACCCTGCGCTCGAACTCAGCAACGTCCTCGCGGCCGTCGTCGCCTTCGCCCAGCTCGCGCTGGATCGCCTTCATCTGCTCGTTCAGGTAATACTCGCGCTGGGTCTTCTCCATCTGGCGTTTAACCCGCGAGCGGATTCGCTTTTCGACGTTGAGAACGCCGATTTCGCCCTCGATCATCGAGAGCACGCGCTCCAGCCGCTGCGGCACTTCGATGATTTCGAGCAGAGCCTGCTTGTCAGCCACTTTGGCCGAGAGGTGAGCCGCGATCGTATCCGCCAAGCGCGCGGGGTCGGTGATCTGGGCGATGGCCTGCTGCACTTCGGGCGGAGTTTTGCGGGAGAGTTTTGCGAACTCCTCAAATTGATCGGCCACAGCGCGCATGACCGCCAGAGCTTCGGGCGCGTCCACCGAGCCTTCAGGGAGATCCTCGACCTCCGCTTCAAAGTAGAGTTCATTCGGCACGAAATTGTGGATCCGGGCGCGGGTCACGCCTTCCACCAGCACCCGTACCGTTCCGTCAGGCAGCTTCAACAACTGGACAACGTTGGCGATGGTGCCGATGCGATAGATGCGGTCGGTCGCCGGATCGTCCTCGGAGGCTTCCATCTGGGCCGCCAGCACGATCGGGATGTTGGCTTTCCGGACTTCTTCCAACGCGCGCACGGATTTCTCGCGGCCCACAAACAGCGGGGCGGCCATGTGCGGAAACACGACGATGTCGCGCAGCGGCAGGACGGGCAAGGTACGAAGGTTTGCCATGAGGTGCTCCCAGGCGAGCTTTGCAGCCTCGCCTTCAGGCGCAGCGTGCGGTGACTCGCCCCGCCGCGCACGATGGATGTGGCCCCCCGCTTTGAGCGGATCAAGACCAAGGTTAATGCGAAGCGTTTCGCCGATCCAACATTGGTTCCATGACCAATGCTGTTTTTAAGTCCCAGCGCGTTTCACGCTCCCAAGGCGGGGCGCGCTAGAGGATCAGCCGGCGGATTCCTGACCGTTGCGGCGCTCGGCATAGATCTGCAGAGGCTGGGCGCGGCCATCGACGACGTCGGAGGAGACGACGATTTCCTCCACCCCGTGCATGGAGGGGAGCTCGAACATGGTGTCGAGCAGGATGCTCTCCATGATCGACCGAAGGCCCCGGGCGCCGGTCTTCCGCTGGATTGCCTTCCGCGAGATCGACCGCAGGGCCTCTTCGGGGAAGGTCAGCCGCACGTTCTCCATCTCGAACATACGCTGATACTGCTTCACCAGAGCGTTTTTCGGTTCGGTGAGAATCCGGATCAGAGCAGGCTCATCGAGATCTTCAAGCGTCGCCAGAACCGGCAGACGGCCGACGAACTCAGGGATCAGGCCGAACTTTAACAGGTCGTCCGGCTCGATTTCCCGCAGAAGCTCACCGGTCCGGCGATCCTCAGGGTCCTTCACGTCAGCGCCGAAGCCGATGGAGGTGCCTTTGCCGCGGCCTTGGATGATCTTCTCAAGGCCTGCGAACGCGCCGCCGCAGATGAACAAGATGTTGGTCGTATCCACCTGCAGGAATTCCTGCTGCGGATGTTTACGACCGCCCTGCGGCGGAACAGAGGCGACCGTGCCTTCCATTATCTTCAAAAGCGCCTGCTGGACGCCCTCGCCGCTCACGTCGCGCGTGATCGAGGGATTGTCCGACTTGCGGCTGATCTTGTCGACTTCGTCAATGTAAACGATGCCGCGCTGTGCCCGTTCGACGTTGTAGTCCGCCGCCTGCAACAGCTTCAGGATGATGTTTTCCACATCCTCGCCGACATAGCCTGCTTCGGTGAGGGTCGTTGCGTCCGCCATGGTGAACGGCACGTCAATGATGCGGGCGAGGGTCTGCGCCAACAGCGTCTTGCCGCAGCCCGTCGGGCCGATCAGCAGAATGTTGGACTTCGCGAGCTCCACATCGCCACCCTTTTGGGTGTGGTTGAGGCGCTTGTAGTGGTTGTGCACGGCCACCGACAGCACACGCTTGGCGTAATCCTGGCCGATCACGTAATCGTCCAGCACCGACTTGATTTCCTTCGGCGACGGCACGCCCTCGCGGGACTTCACGAGTGATGTCTTGTGCTCCTCACGGATGATGTCCATGCAAAGTTCAACGCACTCGTCGCAGATGAAAACGGTGGGGCCCGCGATCAGCTTCCGCACCTCATGCTGGCTCTTGCCGCAGAAGGAGCAGTACAGCGTGTTTTTGGATTCGCCGCCTGTGGTGGTCTTGCTCATCGCCGCTCCTCAGCGGGCCATCGCCGAAAATGAAGGCCCGCACCCCCATGTTCCGGCATTATGGCCCTTCCCCCTTACAAGAGGGTTCACACACCAACTCATTCGATCACAGCCGAAGCTGCGTCGCAACCCGGTCGCCATTATGTCGCAACGCAAGGCGCTTGACGCCTTTCTCAGCTTTCTGCGCCTTCACGGCGCTCAAAGACCCGGTCCACAATGCCGTAGGCTTGGGCTTCTTCTGCGGTCATGAAGTGGTCGCGATCCAAGGTGCGCTCGATCACCTCGTAGGGCTGACCGGTGTGCTTCACGTAGATTTGGTTGAGCCGCCGCTTGGTGGCCAGGATGTCCTCCGCGTGGCGCTCGATGTCGGACGCCTGGCCGCGGAAGCCGCCGGATGGCTGGTGCACCATGACCCGAGCATTGGGAAGGCACACGCGCATGCCCTTTTCTCCGGCAGCCAGAAGCAAAGAGCCCATCGACGCCGCCTGCCCGATACACACGGTTGAAACCGGGCTGCGGACATATTGCATCGTGTCGTAAATCGCGAGACCCGACGTTACATAGCCGCCGGGGCTGTTGATATACATCGAGATTTCGCGCTTCGGGTTCTCGGACTCCAAGAACAGAAGCTGGGCGGTGACCAGACTCGCCAATCCGTCTTCGACCGGGCCGGTCACGAAAATGATCCGCTCCTTCAAGAGACGCGAGAAGATGTCGAACGCGCGCTCGCCGCGGCTGGTCTGCTCGATCACCATCGGCACGAGGTTCATAAGGCGTTCGCTGTGATCGATCATCGGGCCGGCCATCCTGGTTTTGGCGCGGGGGACCAGCCCCCGCGCGCGTCTCTCACATTTGTGGCGCGTCGCCCCGTCTCGCAACCCTCAAGCTGCGGCGATGACGATCAGGCCTAGTCCTCGCCGAACAGCTCGTCCCGGGTCACGGTTTTGGTTTCGACCTGGGCGAGTTCAAGGAGGAAATCGACCACCTTCTCTTCATAGAGAGGGGCCCGAACCTGCGCCATAAGCTGCGGGTTGCTGACATAGGCGTCATAAACCTGCTGCTCACGGCCGGGGAAGCGGCGCACCTGGGCAATCAGTGCCTGCTGAACCTCTTCCTGGGACAGATCCACATCGTTGCGCCGCCCTACTTCGGCCAAGAGAAGACCCAACCGCACCCGGCGCTCCGCGATCTTCCGGTACTCGGCTTTCAGCTCGTCTTCTGACTTCGCGGCGTCTTCATCATCGAGACGGCCCGCGTCGCGGTCGGCGCTCAGTTGCCGCCAGATCTGATCAAATTCGGCGTTCACCATGCCGGGGGGTAGCGGGAAGTCATGCAGTTCGTCGAGCTTGTCGAACAGGGCGCGCTTCGCCTTCAGACGGGTCTGGGCGTTGTGATCGGCCTGCAGGCGCTCCCGCAACATCGAACGGAGCTCATCGAGGCTCTCAAACCCCAGGCCCTGGGCGAACGCGTCGTTGATTTCGGTTTCCGTCGGCGCCTTCACCGCCTTGACGGTGACTTCAAAGGTCGCGGCTTTGCCCTTCAAGGTCTCGACCGGATAGTCATCAGGGAAGGTGACGTTCAGAACGCGCTCTTCGCCGACCTCAACGCCGACGAGCTGCTCTTCGAATCCAGGAATGAAACGGCGCGCGCCGAGGTCCACCGGCGCATCGGTGGCGGAGCCGCCGTCGAAGGACTCGCCGTCGATCTTGCCGACAAAGTCGATCACGACCTGATCGCCGTCGGCGGCGGCGCCGTCCTTGTCGGCGAAGCTGCGGGTCGATTTGGCAATCTCAGCCACGCCCGTGTCGATCTGTTCGTCGCTGACCGGGGCCACGATCTTGACCAAGGAAACGCCCCGCACATCGGCCGGGGTGAACTCAGGCATAACTTCCACGTGAAGCTTGAAGGCGAGGTCCTGCTGGCCGGCCATCACCTTGGCGATATCGGATTCAAACTCTGGGCGCGGCTCGGCGGCGACGCGGAGGTTCTCTTTCGCCAAGCCCTCTTGAGTCCGCTTTTGCACCGTCTCGTTGATGATGTCCTGCATCATCGACGGGCCGTAGAGCTTGCGGATGTGGGCTTGCGGCACCTTGCCGGGCCGGAAGCCGTTAAGGCGCACCTTCGGACGCACTTCCTCGATCTTGGCGGTCAAGCGCGCCTGCAGGTCGGCGGCTGACGCCACCACGCGATATACGCGGGACAAGCCCTCCGCCTGGCTATCGATCAGTTCCATCGCTACTGTCTCTCACATCCGTCTGTGCGGCGTTCTCCATGCAAAGCAAGCGCCGCTCGAAACCGTCCGATCGCGAAACACAATAGAACGTGTTCACGCGGGCGTGGTCACAAGGAAAATAAGCCGCGCCTTATGGCAAAGCGAGGGCCGCTTGTCCATAAGGCCGGCGCTGCTCGTTGATCGGGTTAGGGTCGCTCTGGTGCCCGCCGTCGGACTCGAACCGACACGCCTTGCGGCGCAGGAACCTAAATCCTGTGCGTCTACCAGTTCCGCCAGACGGGCCAGAGCGCCTGAAGCCCCCGATCGCTCGGGGGCCTAGTCTTTGTATGCCTTAGGGGGCCGGCGCAGCCGGCGCCGGCGCGGCTGGCGCGACAACGGGAGCCGCCGCCGGTTGGATCCCGAGCGCCCCGCCCTGGATCAACCCCCGGGTGAAATCGTTCTTGGGATCGACCGCGAGCCCCTCCTGGGTGATCCGCACCTCATATTCCGCGCCGTCCGCCATTGGCATGAAAACCGCGCTGCCGTACTGCCGCTCTTCGGCGCTGACCGGCGAGAAGCGGCCAAGGCCCTCAGCGATGGCCATGAAGTCGAGCCCCTCGCGCTCCACGACCATCAGCTGGCCTTCGGCCGTCGCCGTTGGGCCGCTCGTGACGTCCCGGCCCCAGATGCGCTGCAGTTCATACTGGCTGTCAAGGCCAACCACGTTCGCCCAGGGCTTCCAGGTGATCACCCGAGCGTCCATCTGCCACTGATCGCCTTCGAGAGTGTAGGTCTGGGTGGACACCGGCTGGCCTTCGTCGCCCATCTCGGTGACAGTGGCGACATACGTTCGAGACGCGTCCGGCGCCGCCGTAAGCGTCACCGTCGCCACCGGCCGCTCATAGGACAAGCGATTATAGGTCTGAATATTGAGACCCAGCAGGCTTGCGACCGCCCCGATCGCCAGCAGCGAGCCGCCCGTGAGCACACCGCGGCCCCCCTTGAACGGCTTGCCGCGGAACATCCAGCCAAGGCCGGAAAGCACGAACGCCAGTCCGAACACGCCCACCGCGGCCGGAACAATCCACCACCACCAGTCCATGAACCCCTCCGCTGGTCGGGCACGCCCCCTGCCCCGGCGCGCTGTTAGCTTCACGTCTTACATCAGGTTGCGACAGTGCGACAACGCATCTGCTCAGAGTTGCAGAACCTCGCAGAGGATGGAGGGAAGGGCCCCTGGCAGGTCTTCGGCAATGAGGCCGGGACCCAAGGCCTCCCCGCAACGACCGTGCAGCCAGGCCCCGGCGCAGGCCGCGAAAAAGCTCTCCATCCCCTGCGCCACAAGGCCTGCGATGATCCCTGCGAGGACGTCGCCGGAGCCGGCTGTAGCCAGATACGGCGTCCCCACGCCGTTGACGGCGCAGCGGCCGTCCGGGGCGGCGATCACGGTGTCGGGACCTTTCAAAAGAACGACGGCCCCGGCTCGGGCGGCAGCCTCCTTGGCGGCCTCAATCCGGTTTGGCTTTGAGGCGAGGAGCCCGGGAAACACGCGATTGAACTCCCCCAAATGGGGGGTGAGGACATCGCCCGCCCGGAGGGCGGCGAACAGCGTGTCCGGTTCACCCCGGAACAGACTGAAGACGTCGGCGTCGAGAACAGCCCTCGCGGGCGACCGCAGCACGGCCAGGACCCCCTCGCGCTTGTCCGCTGCGAGACCGAGAGCCGGGCCAATCACCACCACGCTCGCGCCCGTGACCGCTTCGGCGAGGGCGTCCTCGTCCATGATTTTTTTCAGCATGACCGCCGTCAGGTGGGCGGCGTGGACCATCACAGCATCGGGCGGAGACAGGACTGTTACAAGCCCTGCCCCGGCTCGCAGAGCGCCGATGGCTGCGAGCCGTGCGGCCCCGGTTTGGGTCATGCCGCCGGACACGACCATGGCATGGCCACGGGCGTGTTTGTGGGCGGAGACGCCGGGTTGGGGGAAATTGGCCAGCCATAGGGCTGGAGCGTTCTCCACCGCTAGCGGCCGCCCCGCCGCGGCGATTGCTCCAGGCGGCATGCTGATGGGCGCGATCACGACCTCGCCGCACAAGGATCGGCCGGGCTCCAGAACATGGGCGGGCTTGAGGGCCTCGAAACTGACGGTGAGGCCGGCGCGAAACGCGATCTCGCCCAAGGGCGGGCCGCCATCGCCGGGCAAGCCGCTCGGGACGTCAATGGCGACCACCGCCTCCGGCCGAGCGGCCCAGGCCCGCGCCATGGCCCTGGCCGGGCCCTCCAGGGGCCGGCTGAGCCCCGCGCCGAATAGCGCATCCACGACAAGCTCCGCCGCCGGGGCAGACGCATCCCCCAGGGGCAAAGTCGGCCCAGCGAAAGCTGAGGCCGCCACAGCGGCGGCGTCGGTGAGGCTTTCGCGCGAAGCCAATGTCTCTACCCACACCGGCCAGCCGGCGCTGTGCAGCACCCGGGCGCAAACCCAGCCGTCGCCTCCATTGGCGCCGGGGCCGCAGAAAACCGCGGTGGGGCGCGGGGAAAACCGCGCCATGATTGCCTGCGCTACCGCCTCGCCCGCCCGCTCCATCAAGGCGCGGACTGGCGCGCCGAACCCAGGCGCCGCCGCATCCATGGCCCGCATCTGCGCGGTGGAGATGATCGGGGTGGGGCTCATCAATGCCCCCTGGCCTCAGCGTGGGGTGAACACGTTGCGGCGGCCGCCGCCGAAGCTTTCGACGACGCCCGCCCGGCCCACACCCTCCTTCGATTGCAGGTCAAGCAGCAGCCCCTCGTCTTCCGGCGTGTTGGCGATGAAGCGCCGGCCCTGCGCGTCGCGGCCGACGATGATGCCCATGCGCACCTTATCGCGACCCCAGATGACGGTGTAGGTCTCGATCGTGGCTTGGCCGCTGGGTTCGACGACGATTTCAGGGGAGGCGAGAGTGTCGATCTCGGTCTGGTATTCCTTGACCGGGCGGCGGGCGAAGAGCGCCTTTGGCGGGATCGCGCTGTAGACGCCTACGGCTTGCTTGGTGAGGTGCATGCCGTTGGCGGTGACGAGGCCGTAATCCCCCGGCCGGTCGCGCAGACGCCAGACCATCTCGGCGATGGAGTGCATGACATAGTTGTTTCCCGGCCCCCCGAAATAGGGGAGGCCGCCGGTGACGGTGAGGCCGCGCGGATCGTCTTCTTTCAGGCCCAGCTCCTGGCAGGCCATTTCCACCGCCACGGGGAAACAGGAATAGAGGTCAAACAGGGCCATGTCGTCTACGCCAAGGCCCGCCTGCTTGAAGGCTTCCCGGGCGGCGATGCGAATGGCGGGAGACGAGTGGTAGTTCACCCGATCGAGCACGTTCCAGCGCTCCGTGGCCTCCCCGCAGCCATGCAGATAGATGCGCCGGTCCTTCGGCACGCCTAAAGCGTCCGCCTTCTCTGACGAGCAGACGATGACGGCGGCGGCCTGATCCACTTGGATCACCGCATTCATGTACTTGGTGTAGGGGAAGCCGACCATGCGGTTGTCGGGGCCGTCCGTCGCGATCTCTTCCGGCGGGCGGAAGGTCGGGAACCAGGCGAAGGGATTCTTCGCCGCCACGGCGCTGAGCGG
Source organism: Caulobacterales bacterium (assembly GCA_044370335.1). Classification (GTDB taxonomy): domain Bacteria; phylum Pseudomonadota; class Alphaproteobacteria; order Caulobacterales; family Aquidulcibacteraceae; genus REEB509. Next base: position 27,695 of record JBILVS010000004.1, on the reverse strand, counting down.
CGAAAACAGCCGGGCCATGGCCATTATGTGCTCATCGAGGCTGCGACCCCGGTGGGCCCGCACGGCGTTCTCAAACATCGGATAGACGTTGGCGGGGAACTCGCAACCGTGGGCCGCTTCCTGCTCGCTCTCGCCGGCGCGGCCGTCGCCGAAGCGCTCCGGAGTCCCTGCGACGCCGCCGCCGAAATGGGACACGTCCTGGCCGGCCTTGAAGAGCTTCAGCAACGTGCCGAAGAACTCGGCGCCCGTCAGCAGGGCAAAATCATGCCGTCCGGCGGCGATCTCTTCCGCCGCGAAGTTCACCAACTGCTGCGGCGTGTTGCCCCCCATGTGGGTGTAAATGGCGCGTTTCGGGGCGGCGCCGAGGTCCTGCGCCAGCGTCGCCGGGGGATCTGACAAGCGTGGGATCGGCAGCTTCCCTGTCGGTCCGCCGGCGTCGATCGTGAAGCCCACCACCGCCAGAAGATCGATGCGCGCCAGGGCCCCCGTGCTCAAGCCCGCGTCTTCGGCGGCGCGATCGGCGGCGTCCTTGATCATGACGCGGGGCCCGGGCGCGGAACCTTTGCGATAGGTGACCTGACCGGCGCCGATCAGGACGGGAGTGCGCGGATCGATCATGGAGCGGCCCTTCAGAGCTGGGTGTGGGGTGTGGGGTGAGGCGCGTCGCGGAACAGAACCGGTTCCCGCGGGGGAAAGGCAAGAGGCGGGCGCCGCTGTTTTCGGGCGCCGCTTCGCTGGGCGCCTCTGCCCGCGAACCGGGCGCCGAGCCGGGCCCGCTCCCCTGCCTTGCCTGCGTCAGTGCGACCGGCTTGACGCTGCGCTCGGGCGGCGGGATTCACCATGCACCACGCGCGATAGGGCGGGGCGTCCCGATGATTAGGGGGCTCCCACGCCGATCGGCTCGCCATGGAGGTCATCGGCGCATGAAAAAGATCGAAGCCATCATCAAGCCCTTCAAGCTGGACGACGTGAAGGACGCGTTGCAGGAGATCGGCCTGCAAGGCATGACTGTTGTCGAGGCCAAGGGCTTTGGGCGCCAGAAGGGCCACACTGAACTTTACCGCGGGGCGGAATACGTCATCGACTTCCTGCCGAAGCTGAAGCTGGAGCTGGTGGTCGGCGACGAGCAAGTCGAGCCCGCCTTGGAGGCGATCCAACGGGCGGCGCGGACGGGCAAGATCGGCGACGGCAAAATCTTTGTGACCGACGTCGCCAGCGTGATCCGGATCCGGACGGGCGAGACCGGCCCTCAAGCGATCTGACGGCGGTTTCGGCTTTTCTGCCGGCTGTCGCCGCCCTTTTCACCAAAACGCCCCGCGCGCGGGGCGTTCCCTTTTGTTTAGCCCTCGGGATCGGGGCGTAAGTTTCTAGGCGGGAGCAAAAGCCATGTCTGCTGACGTGCTGAAAATGATCAAAGACAACGAAGTGCAGTATGTGGACCTGCGCTTTACCGACATGCGGGGAAAGATGCAGCACGTGACGATGGATGTTTCCATGGTCGACGAGAACTTCTTCAGCGAAGGCACGATGTTCGACGGCTCGTCCATCGCGGGCTGGAAAGCGATCAACGAAAGCGACATGGTCATGATGCCGGACGCCATGGGCGCCCACATCGACCCATTCTACCAGCAGACTACGCTCGCCATGTTCTGCGACATTCTCGAGCCTGGCACCCTGCAGCCCTATAACCGCTGCCCGCGCGGCATTGGCAAGAAGGCGGAAGCCTACATCGCTGCTTCCGGGGTAGGCGACACTGGCTATTTCGGCCCAGAGGCCGAGTTCTTCGTGTTCGATGACGTGCGTTGGAGCACGGACCCATGGAACACCGGCTATTCCTTTGATTCGACAGAGCTTCCCGCCAATACCGGCAAACACTACGAGGCCGGCAACATGGGCCACCGCCCAGGCCCGAAAGGCGGCTACTTCCCTGTGCCTCCGATCGATTCGGGCCAGGACCTCCGCGGCGAGATGCTCGCCGTCATGGGCGAGATCGGCCTTCAGCCGGAAAAGCACCACCACGAGGTGGCCCCGGCCCAGCATGAGCTGGGTCTGCGCTTCAATACGCTTGTCCGCATGGCGGACAATATGAACCTCTACAAGTACGTGATCCACAATGTGGCCGCGAGCTACGGCAAGACCGCCACCTTCATGCCCAAGCCGTTCTACAAGGACAACGGCTCGGGGATGCACGTGCACCAATCCATCTGGAAAGGCGGCCAGAACCTCTTTGCGGGCGATCGTTACGCCGACCTGTCGGAGATGTGCCTCTATTACATCGGCGGCATTATCAAACACGCCCGGGCGATCAACGCCTTCGCGAACTCCACCACCAACAGCTACAAGCGCCTGGTGCCCGGCTATGAAGCCCCGGTGCTGCTCGCCTACTCCGCGCGCAACCGGTCGGCCTCGTGCCGGATTCCGCACGGCTCGGGGGCGAAAGCTAAGCGGGTGGAAGTCCGTTTCCCCGATCCGGCTGGCAACATGTACCTGACCTATGTCGCCCTGCTGATGGCCGGCATTGACGGCATCCTGACCAAAACCCACCCCGGCGAGGCCTTGGATAAAAACCTCTATGACCTGCCTCCGGAAGAGCTAAAGCAAGTTCCCACCGTGTGCGGCTCCTTGAGGGAAGCCCTCTCCGCCCTTGATGCGGATCGGGACTTCCTGAAAAAGGGCGGCGTCATGGATGACGACTTCATCAACGCCTACATGGACCTGAAATACGAAGAGCTTGACCGCTTCGAAACCCACCCCCACCCGGTGGAGTTCGACATGTATTACAAGGCCTAAGGCCCTCCCCTTTCCGGGGTGGCTCGCAACCCCGCCAGCACAACCCTAGGGCTGGCGGGGTTTTTCTTTAGCGACCCGCTGAACGGTGATAAATTTCCGAAAACTCACTTCGGGAAGAACCCAATGGCGACAATGGAGATCGGGCGCGCGCCCATCCCCTGGCATCTTTGGGTCGTGGGCGGGATCGGCCTGTTGTGGAACGCCTATGGCGGGTTCGATTCCTTCATGTGGAAAATCCAGGGCGAGGTCTATCTCCGTTAGGCCGGGATGAACTGAGGCCCAAATCGCAGACTTCAGCGCCATGCCTTCCTGGATGACCACCGTCTGGGCCGTCAGCGTGTGGGGCGCGCTGCTCGGCACGGTGCTCTTGTTGCTGCGGCGGAGCCTGGCCGCCCCGGTCTTCATCGCATTGCTCCTCGCCTACGTGATAAGCCTCGTTTACGCCTGCCTCATCGCCCCGATGCCGGACATGAACACCCAGGCCATGCTGATCGTGCAGGGCGTCATCCTTGCGGGCTGCGTGTTCTTCGCCTGGCACGCCATGGTTCAGGCCAGGACCAAGGTGCTGCGCTGAGGCGCGCGGTGCAGGCACCTGTGGACGGTTAACACCCTGGCAACCGAACCCTGTTGCGTTGCGGGTTGTTGTCCGCCAAAGGCATTAACCATGGCCAACCCGCAGCAGAAGCAGCAACCAGACCTCGGTCTGACCACGAGCTACACCGCCAAGGACATTGAAGTTCTTGAGGGCCTCGAACCCGTTCGGCGGCGGCCGGGGATGTATATCGGCGGCACCGACGAGCGCGCCCTGCATCACCTGTTCGCCGAGGTGTTGGACAACGCCATGGACGAGGCGGTTGCGGGCCATGCCGACCGGATCGAGGTGGAACTCTTTGCCGACGGCATGTTGAGCGTCACCGACAACGGCCGCGGCATTCCCATCGATCCGCACCCGAAATTCCCGATGACCTCGGCGCTGGAGGTCATCATGACCACCCTGCACGCGGGGGGGAAATTCTCCGACAAGGCCTATCAGACCGCCGGCGGCCTGCACGGGGTCGGCATTTCGGTCGTCAACGCGCTTTCCTCCAAGCTCGAGGTCGAGGTCGCCCGCGACCGCAAGCTCTACGGCCAGCTCTATGCCCGCGGGGCGCCGATCGCGCCGCTCCGCCAGCTGGGCGCGGCCCCCAACCGCCGCGGCACCACGGTCCGCTTTCTGCCGGACACCCAGATTTTCGGCGATCTGGCCTTCAAACCCGCCCGCCTCTTCCAGATGGCGCGCTCAAAAGCCTATCTGCACCGGGGCGTCCGCATCCTGTGGCGCTGCGCGGCTGATCGGCTGAAGGCCGGGGACACCACGCCGCAGGAAGCCGTCCTGACCTTCCCCAATGGCCTGCAGGACTTCCTCGGCGAAATCGCCAAGGAAAAGCGCGTGGTTTGCGCCGAGTCCTTTTGCTGCCGGATCGAGCGCGACGGCGGCAAGGTGGAATGGGCGGTGAACTGGGTTGAAGACGGCTTCGGAGAGGCCGATTCGTTCCTGCGCAGCTACTGCAATACGATCCCCACGCCAGACGGGGGCGCCCACGAGCAGGGTCTCCGCATGGGCCTGACCAAATCGCTGCGCGCCTACGCGGAGCTGAAGAACGACAAAAAGGCTGGTCTCATCACCGCCGACGACGTCATGGGCACTGCGGCGGCGCTGGTGTCGGTATTCATCCGCGACCCGCAGTTCGAGGGCCAGACCAAAGGCCGGCTTGTCACTTCGGACGCCGCCCGCCTTGTTGAACAGGCCGTGCGCGATCCTTTCGATCACTGGCTCGCGGCCCGTCCGCAGGATGCGGCGCGGCTCCTCGACTGGGTTACGTCCCAGGCCGAAGAGCGCCTGCGCCGCCGCAAAGACAAGGAAGTTCAGCGTCAGACGGCGACCCGCCGCCTGCGCCTGCCGGGCAAGCTGACCGACTGCGCCCGCTCCGACGCCGAGGGCACCGAAATCTTTCTCGTCGAAGGCGACAGCGCGGGTGGGAGCGCCAAATCCGCCCGCAACCGCGATACGCAAGCCATCCTGCCGTTGCGGGGTAAAATCTTGAACGTGGCGAGCGCCGGCGGGGAGAAAACCTCTTCCAACGCCGAGTTGAATGATCTCGCCCTCGCGTTGGGCGTAAGCCTCGGGAAGGGCTTCAAACTCGAACAGCTGCGCTATGAGCGCGTGATCATCATGACCGACGCCGACGTCGACGGCGCCCACATCGCGAGCCTGTTGATCACCTTCTTCCACCGCCAGATGCCCCAGCTCATCACCGCGGGGCGGCTCTTTTTGGCGATGCCGCCGCTCTACCGGATTTCGACCGGCAAGCAGACGGTCTATGCCCGGGACGACCGGCACAAGACCGAGCTGTTGAACACCCAGTTTAAGGGCCGCAATGTGGAGATCGGCCGCTTCAAGGGCTTGGGCGAGATGATGCCTGCCCAACTCAAAGAAACCACGATGGACCCCGCGACCAGGACGTTGACGCGCGTGGTATTGCCGCCGGAAGGGATCGAAAGCTTCGAGGCCTTGGTGGAGACCCTCATGGGCCGTAAAGCGGAGCTGCGCTACGGCTTCATCCAGGAAAACGCCCGTTTCGTGGAAGAAGTGGACGTCTGAGGGCGAAAAGCCGCCCACGAGCGGCGAATAATAGGGCGGCCCCTGTTTTGCAGGGGCGACAGGGCGCACCATTTCGGCTATGGGGCGCATGGGAGTTGCCGATCTCCGTCCGAGAGCGGCGCTGCACGAGGCGGCCCCGTCCCCAAACCTTTGAGTTTTTGAATGACCGATGACGCAGGCGCCCCGGGCGCCGAAGCCGCCCCCGAAGCCCCAATCGTCGCTGGATTTGACGCTCTGGGGCTCTCCGCCCCCGTGTTGCAGGCGATTGAGGAAAGCGGCTACACGATACCGACCCCGATCCAGGCGCAGGCGATCCCCATTGTCCTGCAAGGCCGCGACGTTCTGGGCATCGCCCAGACCGGCACGGGCAAGACCGCCTCCTTCACCTTGCCGATGATCGAGATCCTCTCTCGCGGCCGGGCCAAGGCGCGGATGCCTCGGACCTTGATCTTGGAACCGACGCGGGAGCTTGCGGCCCAGGTGGCGGAGAGCTTCGATCGTTACGGGAAAAACCACAAGCTGACCAAAGCCTTGCTCATCGGCGGGGTGTCATTCGGGGACCAGGACGCGCTTCTGATGCAGGGCGTCGACGTCTTGATCGCGACGCCCGGCCGGCTCCTTGACCATTTCGAGCGGGGCAAATTGCTGCTGTCCGGCGTGCAGGTCATGGTCGTCGACGAGGCTGACCGCATGCTCGACATGGGCTTTATCCCCGACATCGAGCGGATCTTCAAGCTGACGCCGTTCACCCGGCAGACGCTGTTCTTCTCCGCCACGATGCCTCCCGAAATCACACGGCTGACGGAACAGTTCCTGTCGAATCCGGTGCGGGTTGAGGTGTCACGGCCGGCGACCACCGCCTCCACCATCGTCGCCAAGATCGTCAAAGTCCCCTCCGGCGATCCCCGGACCCGGCGCGCAGCCCTGCGGGCAGTGCTGCAGGCCAGCGAAATCAAAAACGGGATCATTTTTTGCAACCGGAAATCCGACGTGGACGTGGTGGCCAAGAGCCTTGCCCGGCACGGCTTCAATGCAGCGCCGATCCACGGGGACCTCGACCAGTCCCTGCGCACCAAAACGCTAGAGCGCTTCAAGAGCGGCGAGCTGCAGCTGTTGGTGGCTTCCGACGTCGCCGCCAGGGGCCTTGACATCCCAGCGGTGAGCCACGTCTTCAACTATGAGCCGCCGCGTCATGCAGACGATTATGTGCACCGGATCGGTCGGACAGGCCGGGCGGGGCGCTCGGGGGAAGCCTTCACGCTTATCGCCCCGGAAGACTCGAAGTCCCTGGCGGCGATTGAGAATTTGACCGGCGCTGCGATCGAGATCGCCAATGTTCCGGACCTGCCTGATCGCGCCCTCGGCGATCGCTCCGACCGAGGCGGCCGCGGGCGCCGCGCTGAAGAGCTGAAGACCGAGCGCCGCACCCGGGGCCGGGGCGGCGACAAGCCCGAAAGGGACCGGCCGGGCTCGGCCAGAGAGAGGGACGAGAGCCGAAACGGCGGCCGCGGCCCAAATCGCACATCAGATCGGACAGATCGCGCCTCGGAACGAGGCTCCGAGCGAGACCGCGGCGTCAGCCGAGACCGGGACCGCGAGCCGCGGCGAGAGCGCCGCGAGCGGGATGACGGCCCTGGCGTCATCGGCTTCGGCGAGGATGTCCCAGCCTTCCTCGTCAACGCCACCCGCAAGAAAGACTAGGACGAAGCTAGGCCCGGCCCCAGCAAAGGGACCGGGCTTTTTCGCGTCCAGAGCTTGGCCGCCCGTTACTTCTTGATCCGGCCCGCGATCAACTTACGCGCCTGACCGCCCCAAGGCGGCCGGAACACGGCGGTGATCTCGGTCTTAGTCTGGGTATAGACCGCCTTCTTATGGCTGAACTCGTAAAAACCGTCGCGGCCGTGATAGGAGCCCATGCCAGAAGGGCCGATGCCGCCGAAAGGCAGGTCTTCTTGGCCGACGTGGAAAATCACGTCGTTCAAGGTCACCCCGCCGGAGGTCGTGTTGTTGACCACCGCCTCGGTCTCGGCCTGGTCATTGCCGAAATAGTAAAGTCCCAGAGGCCGATCGTGCTCGTTCACATACGCCACGGCTTGAGACACATCCTTGTAGGTCTTCACGGGCAGGACGGGGCCGAAGATTTCTTCCTGCATCACCTTCATGTCGTCGGTGGGGTCGAGGATCAGGGTCGGCGGGATGCGCCGATGTTCCTGCTGGGAGAAGTCTTCCTTGGCCGGGTTGATTTCGATGACAATCGCGCCCTTGGCCTTGGCGTCTTCGACATACCCCTTAATCCGATCATAATGCCGCTGGGTGATGATAGCGGTGTAGTCCGGATTGTCCTTGATAGTGGGAAACATTTTCGCCACCGCCGCCGTCGCCGCCGAGACGAACTCGTCGCGCTTTTCGATGGGCGCGAGGACATAGTCGGGCGCGAGGCAGATTTGCCCAGCGTTCATGGTCTTGCCTGCCATGATTCGCGTCACGGCCTGCTCAAAGTCGGCGCTGCGGCCGATAATGGTGGGGCTCTTGCCGCCGAGCTCGAGGGTCAGGGGCACGAGATTGTCCGAAGCGGCCCGCATGACATGCTTGGCAATGGCTGTGCCGCCGGTGAAGATGATGTGGTCGAACGCGAGCCCGCAGAAGGCTTGGCCGACGTCCGGCCCGCCGGTCACCACCGCGATCTCCTCTTCGTCGAACACCAAATCGAAGAGCCGCGCCATTAGCGCGGAGGTCTCGGGCGTCAGCTCCGACGGCTTGATCATGGCCCGGTTGCCGGCGGCCAAGATACCCGCCAGAGGACCAAAGGTCAGCTGGACGGGGAAGTTCCAGGGACTGACCACGCCCACAGTCCCCTTCGGCTGGTAGCGCACCTCAGCCTTGGAGCCCAGAAGGCCGAAAGGAAACTCAGGCTTGCGCTTGTCGGTGCGCATCCACTTTTCGAGGTTGTCGCGAGCGTTTTTCAGCGGCGCGATGGAGCCCATGACCTCGGTCATCATGCTCATGTCTTTGGAGCGGGCGCCGAAGTCGGCGTTCACCGCGTCCACGATTTCCTTCTGGTGGTCCACCAGGATGCTGATGCAACGGTTCAGCCGGTCCTTCCGGAGCGCCACGCTTGGGGCCCCCTCCCGGATGTGAGCGCGCTTCTGAGCTTCGAGCAGCTCCAGCATCCGCGCCTTCGCCTCTTCGACCGATTGCTGCACCATGACGTTCATGGGGGACCTCCTGTTCGGCTTTTTTGACGTGTTTATCGCCGCTTTCGACGTTCCAGGCTGGATGATAGGGAAATTGACGCAGGTGTCACGCTGAATAGCAACTCAGCCCGTTAACTCATCCTTACGAAACCCAACGATACTCGGATCGGTGATTTGACCATCGGGGTGCGTCGTGACTTCACTGTTGGACCAATTGAAAGGCGCGGAGGGCCTCGCGATTGCCCGGCAGACGGTCGATCTCATGGCTCAGTACCAGGTCGTCCCGACCCCGCCCCACTATGAGATCTGGCTGAGCTACTGCCTGGGATCCCCCGAAGTCCGCGACGCGATCGACTCACTCGTACAGTCCGGCGCCCCGATGAACGACCAGATCAACAAAACCCTTTATGATCAATTCTTCGCCGGCGACGCCGCGCAGGCGAACCTGCTCATCACCAGCGAACAGATCGCCCGGGAGTTGTCCGGGGTGCTCGCGATCCTGGAGACCGCCGGTGAAAAAACCTCTGCCTACGGCACCGCGCTGCACACCGCTGCCCAGGCCCTAGAGCTCAGCCCCAACAGCGATACCCTGCGGGATCTGCTGTCGAGCCTCGCGGCCACGACGCGCGACATGGCGGAGCATAACCGCTGCCTCAACGAACAGCTCAAGGATTCGTCGTCCGAGATCATGAGCCTCCGCCAGAGCCTGGCCCAGGCCCGCTCCGAGAGCGTCACCGACGGGCTCACCGGCCTCGCCAATCGTCGCTACTTCGACGAGATGTATAGGATGCGCCTGAAAGAGGCACACGACATTGGCACGCCGCTGTGCCTCGTCGTTTTCGATATCGACCACTTCAAGCGCTTCAACGACACCTGGGGCCACCCCACGGGGGATCAGGTGATCCGGTTCGTCGGCGCGGTCCTGCAGGACAAAGCGCTGCCGGATCAACTCGTGGCCCGCTTTGGCGGCGAGGAATTCGTGGCCATCCTGCCGCGCAAGCACTGTATCGCTGCTCGGGAATTCGCCGAGGACGTTCGGCGCGTGGTCGAGGGCAAGAAACTCCTCCGTAAATCGACGAACGAGTCCCTCGGCCGGGTGACGGTCTCGGCGGGGGTCGCGGAGCTCGGTCCAGGCGAAACCGCGGCCTCGCTACTGCAGCGGGCCGACGACGCGCTCTATGCATCCAAGCGCGAAGGCCGCAATCGGGTGACTTTGGCAGCCCCTTACGCCAGCCCGGGCCGGGCGGCCGTCGCCTAGATCGCCTCCTTCCCTAGCGTGATCTTGGGCACGGGGCGCGGCTGCGCTACCCTCCGTCCACACCCATCCGAGGAAGCGCCCCATGAGCTACGCCAAACTGTCCTATACCATCACCGATCAGGTCGCCGTCGTAACGATGGCCGACGAAGCCACGATGAACGCGGCCAGCCTTGAAATGGTCGGTGAGCTTGCGCTTGCGGTGGAACAGGCCTGCGACGAGGCGCGGGCTCTGGTGCTGACGGGCTCAGGGCGCGGCTTCTGCTCCGGCGCCAATCTCAACAACACGGGTCCGCACGCGGCCAAAGCGCGGGAGGGCAAGTTCGACGCCGGCCGCGCCCTCGACACCCACTACAACCCGTTCATCACCACACTTCGCAACCTGCCAGTCCCGTTCGTCACTGCGGTGAACGGCGCGGCGGCCGGGGTCGGGTGCAGCTTTGCCTTGATGGGCGATCTCATCGTGGCCGGGGAAAGCGCCTATTTCCTGCAGGCATTCCGGCGGATCGGCCTCGTGCCCGACGGCGGCTCGTCTTACCTGCTGCCGCGGATGATCGGCCGGGCGCGGGCAATGGAGATGATGCTGTTGGGGGAAAAGCTCCCGGCGAAGACCGCGTTGGAATGGGGCCTGATCAACCGTTGCGTGCCCGACGCCGACCTGATGCCCACCGCCCTCGCCTTCGCCAAGGAACTGGCCCAGGGGCCGCGATCCCTCGCCATGATCCGCCGCCTCACCTGGGAGAGCCTCGATCTGCACTTCCAGGAGCAGCTGAAGCTTGAGCGCGAGATGCAACGCGACGCGGGCCGCACCGGCGATTTCGCCGAAGGGGTCTCCGCCTTCCTGCAAAAGCGAAAGGCCGCCTTCAAGGGCTCGTAAGCCGGATCTTCATCAGGCCTTGCTAAAAGGACCTCTCCCCGCGCGAGAGGCTTCATGCTCGACCTGCTGATCGTTCTCATCGAACCTGTCCATATTCTGCTCAGCGGCGGAACGCTGGAGCAGGCCAGGGAGACTGAAGGAGCGTTCCTCTTGATCGGCGGCGCTTTGGCCCTCGTGCCCGCGTCCATCATCGGGCTCTCCATCGGGTTGATGGATTGGCGCGAAACGCCACTGGCGCGGTTGCTGGCCTTTAAGCCCGCCGAGGAGGATCGCTCCTGGATGGACCGAGCGGGGGACCTTGATGGCGACGGACGACCGGACATTTGAAGCGGAAGGCTTACTCGTCCTTCGGTTTACGCCGCCGTTTTGGAGCCGCTGTAGCGGCAAGGGCGACCTTGAGCGCCGCCTTGCCCCATTTCGCGGCCTCGTCGGGATCGTCCATGGCGCTGTCCGGCAGCCGCCAGTACCCGATTTCGACCTTCCGCCCGGCTTTTGGGCCGCTTTCAGGCGCCCAGACAAACGGGCCCGCCGACCCCGCGGCGATCAACTTCGCCTTTAGGGCGTCGTCGACTTTGAGATAGATCACGTCCCCGGCAATCAGCGCGAACATGCGGCCTCGAGCGTAGGCTCCTGCCCCGCCGAACATGCGCCGCACCGTGACCGGACCCATCTGCTCGAACAGCTCGGGGACAAACGTGAGGAAAGGGTCTTCCCCACGGTCGGGCATCGGACCTCTAGGCCTCTTCCTTCGCGGGGACGATGGTGACGCTTTCCCCGCAGCCGCAGGCGTCGGTCTGGTTCGGGTTCTTGAAAACGAACCGCGAAGCGAGCCGTGTGGTCTCGTAATCGATGGTCGCGCCGATCAAGAACAAGACAGCTTTGGCGTCGACTACGATTTCCACGCCCTTGTCCTCGACCCGTTCGTCGAAGGCTTCCGGAGCGTCGGCGTAAGCCATGACGTACTCCATGCCCGCGCAGCCGCCGTTTTTCACCCCGACCCGCAGATACGGCTTGTCGGAGGCCGCCATGATCTCCTTCACCCGGGCCGCGGCGGTGTCGGTGAGGCTGACAATCTTGGGACGGGGTCTCGCCATGATCAAAATCCGTAGGAAACCAGAACCACCATCAGAACCAACACGCCGATCGCCACAACGTGCCAGACCCACTCAGTCTTTTTCGGCTCCAGGGGATCGGCCATGTGACAGCGCTCCTTAAGAGCGCCTTATAGCATATTCAGCTCAAGCTTGGCTTCATCGCTCATGCGCGCCGGCGTCCAGGGCGGGTCAAACACCAGGTTGACCTTGGCTGACATCACGCCCTGCACTTTCAGGCAGGCGGCCTCCACCCAGCCGGGCATCTCCCCGGCTACGGGGCAACCGGGCGCGGTGAGGGTCATGTCGACATCGACATGGCCTTCGTTGAAGTCGACCTTATAGATGAGCCCCAGCTCATAGACATCGACCGGGATTTCCGGGTCATAGACCTTCTTGAACTCCGCAATTAGGCCATCGGTGATCCGGTCGAGCTCGTCTTGCGACGGGCTCGGCGCTTGCGGTTCAGCGGCGGTGGGGGCGGGGGCGTCCATAGCGGTCAGCTCAGCAGTTTGCGCGCTTTGGCGAGCGCTTCAATGAAGATGTCTACTTCGTCGCGAGTATTGTAGAGGCCGAAGGAGGCCCTGGCGGTCGCTGTGACGCCCAGTCGCTTCATCAAAGGCTGGGCGCAATGATGGCCGGCGCGGACCGCAACCCCCTGGCGATCAAGGATTTGGGCGACGTCATGCGGGTGGGCGCCGTCGAGGTTGAAGGCAAGGATCGGCCGCGCCTCCAGGCCCCCAAACACCGTCACTCCATTCATCGCGGCAAGGCGCTCCTTGGCGTAGGCGCCGAGCTCCCACTCATGGGCCTCCGCCGCCTCGCGGTCGATGGTGGAAAGCCACTCCAGCGCCGCGGCGAACCCAATCGCCTCCAGGATCGGAGGGGTGCCGGCCTCGAAGCGGTGGGGCGGATCGGCATAAGTGACCAGCTCCTGCTCAACGATGTCGATCATTTCCCCGCCGCCCTGATACGGAGGCAGCGCCGCCAACCGATCGGCGCGGCCGTAAAGAACGCCAAGACCCGTCGGCCCATAGAGCTTGTGGCTTGAAAACACATAGAAATCGACGCCCAGCGCTTGGACGTCCACCGCAGCGTGGACGATGTGCTGGCAGCCGTCCAGCAACACCGGCGCGCCCTGGACGTGGGCCAAAGCCGCGATCTCGGCCACCGGCGTCTCGACGCCAAAGACGTTTGACATCGCCGACAGGGCCACAAGCCGGGTCTTCGGCCCGATCGAAGTGGCTAGGGCCGCCATGTCCAACCGCCCCGCGTTGTCCACATCAATCCAGCGAAGCACCGCGCCGAATTTCTCCCGCAGAAAGTGCCATGGAACGATGTTGGCGTGGTGTTCCATCACCGAGAGAACGATTTCGTCTCCAGGCCGAATCGTTGCGCCCAGCCCCGAAGCGACCAAGTTGATGGCTTCGGTCGCGCCTTTAGTGAAGACGATCTGATTTGGGCTCGGGGCGTTGATCAGCCGGGCGGCGGCGGTCCGGGCGTTCTCAAAGGCCGTTGTCGTCTCGTTGGCGAGAGTGTGCAGGCCCCGGTGAACGTTGGCGTAAGAGCCGCGCATCGCCCCGGCCATGGCCTCGATCACGGCCTCAGGCTTCTGGGCGCTCGCCGCGTTATCGAGATAGACGAGCGGCCGGCCATGGACCTGACGGGTCAGGATCGGGAAAGCGCCGCGGATGGCTGAGACGTCAAAGCTCATCCCTTCGCCTCCAGCCACGTGGTGAGGCGGGCGTCCATCGCGGCGGCGGTGTCCTCCGTAAGCCACTCCGGAGCCGCTTCGCGCAGGAACGCTTCGATCAGCAACGCGCGGGCAGAGGCTGCGGGCACCCCCCGAGAGCGGATATAGAACAGAGCCGCTTCATCGAGGGCGCCCACCGTATTGCCATGGGCGCAGGCGACGTCGTCGGCATAGATCTCAAGCTCGGGCTTGGCGTCGATCTCGGCGCCTTCGTCAAGGATAAGCCCCTGGTGGTGCTGGCGAGCGTCGGTCTTCTGCGCCGCACGGCCAACGAAGAGCTTGCCCTGAAAAACGCCACGGCCGCCGCGGCGGACAGCGCCCTTTACCAGCTGCCGGGTGATCGCGCCCGGCGCGCCGTGCCGTACGAGGGAGGTGAAGTCGGCGTGCCGGCCCTTATCCAAGAGGTAGATCCCGTGGAGCGCCACTTGAGCCCCCTCGCCATCCACCGAAACATCGGTCTCGATCCGGGCCAAGCGGGCGCCGAAGCTCAAAACGAACTGCTGAAAGCGCGCGCCCTCAGCCAAGCGCACCATGGCGTGGTTGAGGGAGATGTCCGCCGCGTCCTGAAACACAATCCGGGTCAGGGTTGCGCCGGGGGCGAGGTCGGCCTCGAAAGCGGTCGCGTCCCGGCCCGGTCGGTCGAGATGCTCCACCCGCACCCCGCTCTCCCCCGCCGCCAGGCTTAGCCGTTCAGGCGCGCCCGCGAGCTGCACGATGATCGGGCTGTTCGCGAGCGCCGGATCAAGAGCCGGCGCCTCCGCGCCATAAGTCTGGCGCAGATCTGACCATTTCCAGGCCTCGTCCCGGCGGCTGGGGAGGGCGACGACCTGCGGCATCAGGCGGCTTTCAGGTAGCGGTCATAGCCTTCCGCTTCGAGGCGCAAGGCGAGGTCCGGGCCGCCGCTGTCCACGATCCGGCCACCGGCGAGCACATGCACCCGATCGGGGCGGATATAGTCTAAGAGCCGCTGATAGTGGGTGATGACCAGAAGCCCGCGATCGGCCCTGCGGAGCGCGTTCACCCCGTCCGCCACGACTTTCAGCGCGTCGATATCGAGGCCGGAATCGGTCTCGTCGAGGATCGCAAAACGCGGCTCCAGCATCAGCATCTGCAGGATTTCCATGCGCTTTTTCTCCCCGCCGGAGAACCCGACATTGAGGGGGCGCTTGAGGAATTCGGGGTTCATCTTGAGCTGATCCGCTTTAGCTCGAGCGAGTTTGAGGAAGTCGCCGGCGGAAACCTGGTCCTCGCCGCGGGCTTTGCGCTGGGCGTTAAGCGCGGTGCGAAGGAACGTCATCGTCGGCACGCCGGGGATTTCCAGCGGATACTGGAAGGAGAGAAACAGGCCCTTCACGGCGCGGTCTTCGGGTTCGAGGCCCCGAAGGTCCGCGCCATTCAGCTCCGCCGTCCCGGCCGTGACCTCATAGCCGTCTCGACCCGCTAGAGCATAAGCCAGGGTCGATTTCCCTGCCCCGTTCGGGCCCATGATCGCGTGCACCTCGCCCGCGGGGACCTGAAGGCTCAGCCCCTTCAGGATCGGCTTATCGCCTACGGTCACGGCGAGCTCTTTAATCGTCAGCATCAGTCGAACGCTCCCACCACGACGGGTTCGACGCAGAACTTTTCTTCCATTTGCGCGTCGGTCCAGGTTTCGCCATCAGGCTTGCGGGTCAGTTCGCACCGGGTCGCGATAGAGCCATCCGCCGCCTGTGAACCGGTGACAGTCACGACCGCGGCCTCGGCAAGTGCGGTCGGCTCGATACGATAGAAGGTGATCTCGGTCTCCGCGGCCGAGGATCGAGCGGGGACGGCCAGAAGCCCGTCGGCAGTGCGGGTGAAGCCAATGCCGGCGATTTCGCCCAGCCGGGTATAGGCGCCTTCGCCCGCGAGCCACACAGCCTGCACCGTGTTCACATTGCCGGTTTCCCGAGGGATCAACAGGTCCGGGCGGCCGTCGCCGTTGATGTCTTCCAGCGTCGGGAGCGCCTGGTCTTCCGCCACGGTCTCCTCCATCAGCTGGCCGGCTTCGCCGTTGACCACCGCCTGAACGCTCACCGCGTTGACGCCCCGGGTAATGACCAGCGCGTGGGTCATGCCCTCTTCGGAAAGGACGCAGCCCTCCTGCGCCAAGCGCTCGTCGGTCGGCTCGACCTCTTCGCACAAGGGATAGAGCGACAGGTCATAAGCGGGCGCGTCCACCGCCGGCTCTTGTTGGCACGCCGCCAAAGCCAGAACAGCCGAAGCCAGGATCATCGCTCGTTTCATCTTTCGCCCCTTTTCATCCGCCTTTCCGAATATGTCTGCGCGCCTCGTCACCCCACACTCCCCTCAAGGCTGACCTCAAGGAGCTTCTGCGCCTCCACCGCGAACTCCATCGGCAGCTGTTGGAGGACATCGCGGACAAAGCCGTTCACCAAAAGCGCCACGGCCTGTTCTGCCGGGATGCCGCGCTGGCGGAGATAAAAGAGCTGATCTTCGGAGAGGCGGGTGGTGGTGGCCTCATGCTCGAATTGCGCGTGCGGGGTCTTGGCCTCCACGTAGGGCACCGTGTGGGCGCCGCAGTGTTGGCCGATCAGGAGGCTGTCGCACTGAGTGAAATTCCGCGCGCCCTTGGCCTTGGCGTGGGCGGAGACTAGCCCGCGATAGGTGTTGTTCGACCGCCCTGCCGAGATGCCCTTGGAGATGATCCGGCTTTTGGTATTGCGCCCCAAATGGATCATCTTGGTGCCGGTATCGGCCTGTTGGCGGCCGTTGGTGACAGCGATGGAGTAGAATTCCCCCACGCTGTCGTCGCCGCGCAGGATGCAGGAGGGGTATTTCCAGGTGATGGCGGAGCCAGTTTCCACTTGGGTCCAGCTGATCTTGGATCGCGGACCCCGGCAATCACCGCGCTTGGTCACGAAGTTATAGATGCCGCCTTTTCCTTCGGCGTCCCCGGGCCACCAGTTTTGGACAGTGGAGTATTTGATCTCGGCGTCGTCCATGGCGACAAGCTCCACCACCGCGGCGTGGAGCTGGTTTTCATCGCGCATCGGGGCGGTGCAGCCTTCGAGGTAGGAGACGTAAGCCCCCTTGTCGGCAATGATGAGGGTCCGCTCAAACTGGCCCGTGCCAGAGGCGTTCATCCGGAAATAGGTGGAAAGCTCCATCGGGCAGCGCACGCCAGGGGGCACGTAGACGAAAGAGCCGTCGGAAAAGACCGCGCTGTTCAGCGTGGCGAAGAAGTTGTCGCTCGTGGGGACGACCGAGCCCAAATACTGGCGGACCAGTTCGGGGTGCTCGCGCACGGCTTCCGAGATCGAGCAGAAGATCACCCCGGCCTTGGCGAGCTCGTCTTTGAAGGTCGTCACGACCGAGACGCTGTCGAACACCGCATCCACCGCGACCTTGGGCGCGCCTTCCACGCCCAGGAGCACTTCTTGCTCTTTCAGGGGGATGCCGAGCTTTTTGTAGGTCTCCAGGATTTCCGGGTCGACCTCATCCAGGCTTTTGTATTTCTGCGCGTTCTTAGGCGCAGCATAATAGTGCGCTTCCTGGTAGTCGATGGCGGGATACTCCACCATCGCCCAGGTCGGTTCAGTCATCGTCTTCCAGCGGGCGAAGGCCTCCATCCGCCAGGCGAGCATCCATTCCGGCTCGCCCTTCTTGTCAGAGATGAAGAGCACGATGTCTTCATTCAGGCCCTTGGGCGCGAATTCCTGTTCGATGGCGGTGATGAAGCCCGCATCGTACTTGTCGCTCTCCAGCGCGCGGACGGCGTCCACGGTTTGGGCGTTGACGCCCTCTCTCACGTCCATCTCTTTAAGGTCAGCTGGCGCGCCCATCAGGCGGCTCCTTCCAAGGCGCGGCGAGGTTGCCGCGCCGCCAATGCGTTCAACGCCGCAGCGACCGCTTCGGCGTCCTCAAGGGTTGAGCCCCAGCCGAAGCTGACGCGCAAGGCCGAGGCGACGTGATCGGCCCCAAAACCCATCGCCTGGAGCGTGCGGCTTGCGCGCACCTTACCCGACGAACAGGCCGCCCCGGATGACACCGCAAACCCTGCCAAATCAAGGGAAATGACGGCCGTTTCCGCTTTCAGTCCCGGCCACACCACAAGACTTGTGTTGCAGAGCCGGGGAGCGCTCGCTCCGATCGCTGCAAACCCAGGGTCAAGAGCGGTTTCAAAGGCGTCTCGCAGGCCTGTCAGCCTTAACGCTTCGTCCCGGAGCGCCGCGACAGCTTCCTGCACAGCTGCAGCGAAAGCCGCGACCGCTCCTACGTTTTCGGTTCCTGGCCGGCGGCCGCGCTCCTGACCGCCGCCGGCGCGGACGGTCTTGAACGGCGCCCCGGGCGTCAGGATTAGGGCGCCAGCCCCGGCCGCTCCCCCTGCCTTGTGGCTCGAAACCACAAGGTAGGTCGCATCGAGCGCCGCAAGGTCGATGGGCAGCCGACCCAGGCCTTGGGCGGCGTCCACCAAAAGCATGGCCCCGTACATCCGAGCGATCGCAGCGGCCTGGGCGACGGGCTGAATGACGCCCGTCTCATTGTTGGCGAGCATGACGGCGACCAAAGCCGGCTTCGGGGCCTGCCTCAGCGCCTCGTCCAGCGTTCCAAGATCAAGCCGCCCGTCCGCGGTTGCCGCGACCTTCACCAGCGGCAGACCGCTGATCCCCGCCCCTTCCCAAACGGCGTCATGCTCCAGCGGAGACAGGACAAGCGAGGCAGCCCCACTCGCCGCGATGGCAAGATGCAGCGCTTCCGTCGCCCCCGAGGTCAGAACCACGTTCGCCGCCTGGGCGCCTGTGGCTTGCGCAACAATCTCGCGCGCCCCTTCCAGCCGGGCCTTCGCCCGCCGGCCCGCCCCATGCACCGAGGATGCATTGCCGCCTTCCGCCGCCGCTTCCGCCAGCGCGGTTAACGCCAGAGGCCTGATCGGCGCTCCGGCGTTGTAGTCGCAGTACACCAGGGACCGGGGCATCGTGTTCCCGTCTTACTCCGCTGCGTAAGAGGCCGCAGTATGATCGCCGTGGGGCGCGTGGGCGCGGCCAAGCACGCGTCTCTCCACCACGTCTTCCAGCGTCACGCCACTGAGAAAGACGCTGATCTGCCGGCCAAGTTCGTCCCACAGATCATGGGCGATGCAGCGCCCCGCCTTGCCCTGGCAGCTTTTCAAGGAGCCGTCGCGGCACCGGGTGGCTTTGATGGGCTCGTTCACTGCGCTGATGATGTCGGAGGCCAGGATCTCCGATGCGGGCCGGGACAGCCGGTACCCGCCGCCGGGGCCGCGCACGCCGGCGACAAGCCCCGCTTTGCGCAGGCGGGCGAACAACTGCTCCAGGTACGACAAGGAGATGTCTTGCCGTTGCGCCACTTCCTGCAGCGGCACCGCCCGTTCGCCGCCGCCGTTGGAGGCGAGATCGGCCATGGCCATGACGGCGTAACGTCCTTTCGAAGTCAGTCGCATGGGACTCCTCTATGATCCACCCAGCCCGGGGGCGAAGGCCTTGCCGGCGCATCGTTTTCCCCGGCTCCGCTCTGCGACATCAGCTAGGGGTGGCTCCCAGCGGGGTCAAGAAATAAGCCCACTAAATTGGTCAAGAATTGGGACACAAGCTTGTGAGCACGCCCGCGAACCGCTAGGGCCTAAGGGAGACCGCCGCGCCGTCGCCCCCAAGGACCTCGCACCCCTGGGGCGCCGGCTGCTTCGCGTCCAGAGCACACGTCACATAAAGAGATGCTTGATGGCTGAGTTGATTTTTCCCGGGCCCGCAGGGCGCGTCGAAGGCCGCTACCACGAACCCGCGAAGGAGGGTGCGCCGATCGCCTTGATTCTGCACGGCCACCCCCGAGCGGGCGGTTCGATGCAGGACCGGGTTTCGGTTCAGATGTTCAAGCTCTTCACTGAATTCGGCTTCGGCGTGCTGCGCTTCAATTTTCGCGGCATTGGGCGAAGCCAGGGCGTGTTCGACAACGGCATGGGCGAATTGTCGGACGCAGCCTCTGCCCTCGATTACCTCCAGGTGCTGAACCCCAACGCGGCCCAGTGCTGGGTGGCGGGTTATTCCTTCGGCTCTTGGATCGGGCTGCAGCTGCTGATGCGCCGCCCCGAGGTGGACGGCTTCATCGCGATTTCGCCTCCCGCCAACCATTATGATCTTTCGTTCCTGGCCCCCTGCCCCGCCTCGGGCATCGTGCTCTACGGCACGCGGGACAGCGTGGCGCCCGCTTCCGACGTCGAGCGGACCGTGGCGCGCATCCGGACCCAGAAAAACATCAAGGTCGAAAGCGCCGCCATCGAAGGCGCGGACCATTTCTACAACGACCCCGTCAACCGGGGTTTTGACCACCTTCCGACGCTGGAGAAGCTGACGCGGGCCTATCTTATCAAACGATTTGGCAAAGAGCTGGAGGCCTGGAAGCCCACAGCGCTCCCCCCGGCGGAGACTTGACCTCGGGGCGGCGCTGGGATTAGGGAGCCATCTGCGCGTGTGCGGACCCTATTATCCTAGCGTCTAACCCTTCGGCAGGCCGCCTTATGCCCGCCGATCTGTCGGCGTGCGCCCTGCTCTCCCTCGCAAGCGATGCTCTCCGGCGGATGAACCGATCCCCAGTGTTGAGAGCATCCGATGGCCGCTTCCTTCCGATCCGACTTCCTTACCACGCTCGGCGAGCGCGGCTTCATCCACCAGATCACCGACGAGGCGGGCTTGGACGCCGCAGCGGCGGGCGGCGTCACGGGCTATATAGGCTTCGATATGACGGCCCCCAGCCTGCACGTGGGGAGCCTCGTGCAGATCATGATGCTCCGCCGGCTGCAGCAGGCGGGCGGCAAGCCCATCGTGCTCCTCGGCGGGGGCACCACCCGGGTGGGCGACCCCTCCGGCAAGGATGAAAGCCGCAAGCTCTTGTCCGAAGCCGAGATCGAGGCCAACGCCGCCAGCATCCGCACGGTGTTCGAGCGCTTCCTGACCTTCGGCGACGGCCTCACTGACGCCCTCATGCTGAATAACGCCGATTGGCTCCTGGCCCTCGGCTACATCGATTTTCTCCGCGATGTGGGCCGGCACTTCTCGGTCAACCGTATGCTGACGATGGATTCGGTGCGCCTACGCCTCGAACGGGAGCAGCCGCTCTCCTTCATTGAGTTCAACTACATGATTTTGCAGGCTTATGACTTCGCCGAGCTGAACAAGCGGCACGGCTGCCGGCTGCAGATGGGCGGCTCTGACCAATGGGGCAACATCGTCAATGGGGTCGACCTGACCCGGCGCATGGGCGGGGCGGAGGTGTTCGGGCTGACCACGCCCCTGCTCACAACCGCCTCCGGCGCTAAGATGGGCAAGACCGCCGCGGGCGCGGTTTGGCTCAACCCCGCCATGCTGAGCCCCTTCGACTACTGGCAGTTCTGGCGCAACGCCGAGGACGCTGATATCGGCCGCTTCCTGAAGCTGTTCACCGATCTGCCGCTCAGCGAGATCGAGCTCCTTGCCGCGCTGCAGGGCGCTGAGATCAATGAGGCTAAAAAGGTCCTGGCCACCGAAGCCACCGCCCTCCTGCACGGCCGCGAGGCGGCGGACGCCGCACAGGCGACGGCCGCGGCCACCTTTGGCGGCGGCGGCGTGGGCGAAGCTCTCCCAACGATCGAGCGCCCGCTCACAGCGCTGATCGGACTGCGGGTTGCTGACGCTCTTCGCGAATTGGGCCTTGTGGAAAGCAACGGCGAAGCCAAGCGCCACATCAAGGCCGGCGTCGTGAGCGTGAATAACGTCGCGGTGAACAGTGAGACCGCAGCTCTGGCCGAGACCGACGTGGTCAACGGCTTGGTGAAGCTGAGCGTCGGCAAGAAAAAGCACGGCGTCGTGCGACGGACGGATTAACCCCCGCCCGCCGCCACCGTGGCGCCCGGACGCGGCGCCACGGGCTCGAAAATCCGTCGGAAAATGCCCGGGGCGAGGGCCGAGAGCGGGTTCACCCCGATTTCGGCCTGATCGATCGGCCCGTTCATCGAAAAGGTGATGCCGACGATGCCCTCGCCCTCGCGGGAGACGAGCAGGCCGCCGACCAAGGGCAAATGGCCCCACATCGAGTTCAGCCCATAGGACGGCACGACCACACCGTCGAGGTCGATCTCGCCGGTGTCCATGTTGAAGCCGCCGCTGCCAGTGAAGCCCAAGGCCGGCCCCGCAGCCCGGCTTTCCCCGATGGTGAGGAGGTCGCCCCGCAGGGTCAGGGGCGCCTCAAGCGACGTCATCGTGATGCCTTCGCCGCTCAAGGTGTCCGCGACCCCTTGGATCGAGGCGACCATCGACAAAAGCTGCGCCATGGCGGGCACGTCGACCACCCGGAAATCGATCATTTCCAAGTTGAAGTCGGCGTTCATCCGCGATCCGGGCGACCACACGCCCGTGGCCTCCGCCCGGCCGCCGACCACGATCTCAGCACCCGTCAGCGCCGTAAGGGCCGTTCCGGCGTCGCCGGTGGAGAATGCAACCCCGCCGGTCGGATCATTCGGTCGCGGCCCCATCGCGAGGCGCACAGGCTCGCCGCCCGCCGTCAGCGCTTCGGCGGTCAAGGACACCAGGATGTTGTCCCGCAAGGCGGCTTCCACCGTGGCGTTGTGCAGATCAACCCCGCCCCGCATCCGTAGGCGCGCGGCGTCAATGGTCACTGCATAGCGCTGACTGGGCGCGGCGGCGACTTGGGCGCCGACCAAGCCCAGAGCGTCTTCGGTCGGGTCGTCTTGCAGATAGCGGGCGGCTTCAAACACCGGCCCGTTCAACCGGATGTCCAGAACCTGATCGGCGCGCCGCTGGGCCGTCAAAGCGGTGTCGATGGCGTCGCCGATGCGGATCCGCTCGAACCGGGCCATCTGGAGGCTGTCATCGGAGCCGAACGCGGCCTGGCCCCCGCCGATGGCGACGCCGTCGGCCGTCAGCGCAATATCGCTCAACATATAGCCGTCGGTGGCGCGGTCCACGCGGAACGAGGCTTCGGCGGGAACGCTGGGCGCCTTGTCCCACAGCCGGGCGGGCAACGAGACCCGCGCCCCGGACAAATCCAGCGTCAGATCCCCCGTGTCGACGTCGAAGCCTTCGCCCAAGGCCCGGACCTGAACCCCGATGGGGCCAGTCGCCAGGGTGGTTGCGGAAAATCCCAGCCGGTCCAGCTCCGCAGCGTCAAACACCCCGGAGACGAGAATGCGAGAGGGCGTGGCCTCATCATCGCGGAGACTTTCGGTCCAATCGACGGTGATCGGGCTGCCGTTAATCCGGAGCGGGCCGGAAAGCCGCAGCGCCTGCTCATCGCCGACCACCGCCAGGTCCCATCCGCTCAAAGTCACGTCGCGATCGCGGGCGCGGGCCCCGACGCCGGTGAACCCGCCCTCGATGGTAAAGCGCAGGTCTTCCGCCGGCACCTCGCTCAGCATTGGGCGGCGCAATTCGAAGACGAATGCGCCTTGGCCTTCAACGGTCGCGAGGTGCACCGGCAGGCGCTCGCCGAGGCCGATGGGCTCCTCCTCCAAAATACGGAGAACGTCCTGCGCCGCCCCGCGGCCTTCAAACCGGATCACCGACATCGCGCCCTTGGGCGACAGCCGCGGCAGAGCCACCGTGCCCTCAGAAACCGCAACCGCCCCCACCTGACCGCGCTCCACCGTCAAATCAAAGCGATTGCCTCGCAGCCGCGCGCGACCAGCAGCTCCGGTCAGCGGGGTCATGGTGGAAATGAAGCGGACCTCGGCTTCGGCGTAGTCAAAGGTGACCTCGACCGCGTCGTTGGGAAGCGCGGTCCCGAACTGCTCCGGAGCGATCCCCAAGCGGAAGGCAGCGTTGCTCAGTCGGCCGGAGATGAGAGCATCGTCAAGCCAGGTCCGGGCGCCTTCGCCGAGGTTCACCGGCCAGAACCGCAGCAACGCGCGGGGATCAAGGACCCCTTGAACAGCGCCTGAGAGGCTCAAGCCGGGCCGAAGGCCGTTCCGGGTTTCCTCCCACGTGACCGCGCCGGCGGCGGCCACGAAGGCGTCATCCACCCCGACCCGGAACTCCTGCAGCGTGAACCGCCGGTCCACCAGCGCCAAGGCGCCGACGATCAGCGCGTTGGTGACGGTCACGGGTTCGGCGAGCACCC
Organism: Caulobacterales bacterium; assembly: GCA_044370335.1. GTDB lineage: Bacteria > Pseudomonadota > Alphaproteobacteria > Caulobacterales > Aquidulcibacteraceae > REEB509. Next base: position 3,987 of record JBILVS010000004.1, on the reverse strand, counting down.
CCGGCATAGCGAGACGGGCGGAAGGCAACTCCAACGCTACCGCCGCCGTTTCCCCCTCCGCTGCCTGCCAGAGGCGCGAAGCGTCCCGGACCCGGATGGTCCCGGTGACGGCAGTGCGGTCGCCGTCGATGGCGAGGCGGGAAATCTCCAGCACGTCATCATCGTCGTTGTAGCGACCCGCAACCTCCGCGCTCGACAGAGCGAGGCGGCCGCCCGCGATCTCGACCTCCCCCGCCCCGAGAGCAATGCGCCCTTCGAGGTGGGTGAGGCCCGTTTGACGGTCGAGACCAGCGCTGATCGTGGCGTCGGTGGGCGCGTTCAGGCCCGCAAAAGGCCCCAAGGCGCCGGGCGGGGCCAAAAGGCGGGGCGTGACCCCATCGGCCGTCAGGCTGACCAAGGCCGCCTGAAAAGCGGTGTCGGTGGCGATGTCGGCGCGGACCGGCGCTGGGCCGTCCGGGCCGTCGAGTACGGCGGCGAAGGTCAGGCGCATCGCGTCGCGAGCGCGGGTGAGCTCCAAGGTCGCCGCGCCTGCGGTGATGCGACCGTCACGAACTTCATCGACGATCGTGAGCTCAGCCTCCCGCAAGCTCAAAGCCTGGAGCCGACCTCCGGGGCCGACCGGCGCCAACGCCGCCGCAAAACCGTCAAGGATGCGGTTAACCCGCTCCTGCACGGTTTCGTTCGGCGGTGGGGCGGGAATGACGAGGTCTGGGGTCGAGCCCGGCGGTCCGACGGCGAGCCGCGCGGTTCCGTCCTCGGCGAAGACCACGCTCAGTTCGCCCCCCACGAACGCCGCCCGGGTCACCGACATGCGGCCGATCAACAGCGACCACGGATCAACCGCCACCGACACCCGCCGAGCGGTGGACAGAACCGCGCCCTGTTCGTCGCGCAGAGCCACATCCCGGGCGCGCAATTCAAGGGCGTGGACATCGGGGTTCCAAATCAGATCGAGCCGCTCAATGGTGACCGGTCGGCCTTCCCGGGCCTCGCTGAGGCCCTCTTCGAGCTGGCTTTCAAACGGGGCGAGCTCAACAGGGCCTTGCGCCAGACGCCACGCCAACGCCCCGCCCCCGACCAACGCGGCGGCGGCCAGGCCAAGCCCCACTTCCAGGGCGATGAGCGTGGACCGGCGGATCATTCAGGCGCTTTCCAGAGCCGGGCGATGCGCTACAGTAAGATCAATAGTAACCACAGCCACCATGACCCACGCAGCGGTCAGACGAAAGGGCGCCGCGCACGCCCGTCGCAGAGCCCACGCCGTGGAAGCCCCCAGAACGAGAGACGGTCTCATGAGCACGCACAAGGCCAAGGCCGGTTCCCTTTCCTCCAAGTCCTCCAAGCTCGACGCCGCCGGTTCAGGCCATCCGGCCCCGGGCGACCTCGCCCCCGATTTCTCCCTGCCGACGGCGGGGGGCGGGCGGGTCAGCCTCGTGGCGCTGAAAGGCCAGACGGTGGTGCTGTACTTCTATCCGAAGGACGATACGCCCGGTTGTACCCAGCAGGCGATAAGCTTCAGTGAAAAAGTCGACGATTTCGCGGCCGTCGGCGCTGTGGTGATCGGCGTTTCCCGCGACAGCGTCGCCAAACACGACGCTTTCGCCAAAAAACACGGGATCACGATCCAACTCGCCAGCGACGAGGACGGCGCGGTGTGTGAGGCTTATGGGGTCTGGAAGGAAAAGTCGCTTTACGGGCGCTCGTTCATGGGCATCGAACGGTCAACCTTCTTGATCGGCCCGGACGGAAAGGTCCTTCAGGCGTGGCGGAAAGTCAAAGTGCCTGACCATTGCGCCGTCACGCTCAAAGCCGCCAAAGACGCAGGCGCCGCCTAGGCGGGGTTTGGGCCAGCTGCGGTTCGCCTCTGGCGCGAAACCTGCAGATCGGACCTTAACGATATTGAAATTCGTGTAAATGGCAGCCAGCGCTGTTGCAAATTGGGTCTATATCGGGTGCAATATGGATGGGACTGGGTTCAATTTGACTAGGCGGCGTCGTCCATGAGCGAGATCGGCCATCGTGCGCGCGCATTGTTTGACCGCGTGTTCCCTGAACGGCAGATTTATCACCGGAGCGGGGGCACCGTCCGCTACATCTCTCTGTCTCCGCAGAAGCAGGCGATGATCGCGCTCGGCGTGGTGGGCGTCGCCGGGTGGTGCGCCTATGCGACGGCGAACATCATGCTGCAGGGCCCGGTGACGGGGGGCTCCAACCCCGAGACCCAGCGCCAGATTGCTTCTTATGAGCGGATGCTCACCGAAGCCCACGCTCAAACGTCGGCCATGCAGGCGCAGCTTGATGAGCGCACCCGGGCCTATGAAGATCTCACTCGCGAATACGAACAGCGTCACAGCGTCCTGTCCTCTCTGGTGGAGCTGGCCCGCGGCTCGACCCTGAGCACGGCCCGCGCTCCCTTGGACGCCGACGGCGCCAGGATCGTGAACCAGGCTTCCATCGACGAAGCCGATCCGCGGGAATCACGCGCTCTGGCCGAGCCCGGCGCCCGGGTTCGCGCTATTGGCTTCCGCGCCGAGGCTGACGATCTCCGTTCGCAGCAGGAGCTGACGCTCGCGGGACTGGAGAATGTGATGGTGGAGGAGAGCGAGGAAATACGCGGCGTCCTCCGGATGACCGGCATCAGCGTCACCCGCCTGACCGACGCCGAAGGCACGGGGGGCCCGCTCGTGTCCCAAGACCTGGTTGAATATCTGCGCGAGGGCAATGTCGACAGCGCCTTCGCGCAACGGGTGGAGCAAGTCGCAGCCCGCGTGGCTGAAGCCCGCGGCCTTCGCAGCGTGATGCGCTCTGCGCCTTTAGGCCCCGCCGTTGGCGTCGACCACCGCGAAACCTCCGGCTTCGGCCCGCGGATTGACCCTTTCACCGGCCGCACCGCCTACCATAACGGCCTGGACTTCGCCGCCTTCGATCGCGCCCCCGTTGTGGCTACCGCCGCCGGCCGCGTCGCTTTCGTCGGTTGGATGGGCGGCTATGGCAACGTCGTTGAAGTCGATCACGGCAACAATTTCCGCACCCGTTACGCCCACCTTGCGGGCTTCGACGTGCGTGTCGGCGACGCCGTCGAGCAGGGCACCCGGGTGGGCTCCATGGGGTCCACGGGCCGCAGCACCGGCACACATTTGCACTATGAAGTGTGGTACCGTGGGCGTACGGTGGACCCCGTCAACTTTATCAGGGCAGGACGTCATGTTCACGAACAAGGGTAAGTCTCCCGAAGCCGCGCCGGCCTTGCCTGAAGTCCCCGCCCGGCGGTCTGCCGGTGGTCCTGTCATGGCGTCGATCATCTCCAACGGCGTGAAAATCGTCGGGTCAATTATCGCCGAGGGGGCTGAGGTCCAGGTCAACGGCGAGGTTGAGGGCAACGTCAATGGCGGCTCGCTCACCATCGGCGACACCGGCATGGTGAAAGGCGACATCGTCGCTGAAAGCGTTACGGTGATCGGCCGCGTCGAAGGGTCCGTGCGCGCCCGGAAGGTGCAGCTCGCCCGGAACGCCCACGTGTTGGGCGACATCATCCATCAAAGCCTCGCGGTGGAGATGGGCGCGGTCTTCGAAGGGCAATGCCGTTACCTGCAGGACCCGCTTCGCCCTGATGCGGCGCCGGCGGCTGCGCAGATCGCGCCGCCTGCTGCACAACCCGCCGTCGAGTTCGGCTCCCAGGGCGAAAGCCGGCTGGGTCAGGGCGTAATCGTGACCGGCGCGTCGAGCTGAGGCTCAGGCCATCAACCAGAATTAAAAACGCCCGCCTCGTCCGAGGCGGGCGTTTTTGCTTCTGGGTTTCAGCCTTGCGTTCCGGTGAGTTGAGCGCAAGGAAGTGGCCGCGGCTCAGCTGTTAGCCGCGCCCCTTTCGCCCGCTCCGTCTAACCTAGACCACGTTGCGACCATACGGGCTCGGCCAAAAGCGTCGCAACGTGGTCAAGGATTAACACTGGGGCGTTTTCCGACGTTTCCGGCCGATTCCAAAAGGTC
>JBILVS010000042.1:0-21678 GCA_044370335.1 Caulobacterales bacterium | reverse complement strand
CGCCCCGCCGCGCTTGGCCAGCGTCATGGTGATCGCCGCGGTCAGCGTCGTCTTGCCGTGGTCCACGTGGCCGATCGTGCCGATGTTGCAGTGCGGCTTGGTCCGCTCAAACTTTTCCTTGGCCATGGCCAAAGCTCCTTTCTGGGTCTGATCTGTTAGGCGCGCAGCTTGGCCAGGACTTCCTGGCTCACAGCGCGCGGCACTTCTTCATAGTGGCTGAACTGCATTGTGAAACTCGCGCGGCCTTGGGAGAAGGAGCGCAAGGTGTTCACGTAGCCGAACATGTTCGCCAGCGGCACAATGGCGTTGATGACCGTCGCGTTGCCGCGCATGTCTTGGCCCTGGATCATGCCGCGACGGCTGTTCAGGTCGCCGATGCACGAGCCGACATACTCTTCCGGCGACACCACTTCCACCTTCATCATCGGCTCGAGCAGACGGGGATCACCCTTCTCCTTGAGCTCCTTGAAGGCGGCGCGGGCCGCTATTTCGAAGGCCAAAACGCTCGAGTCCACGTCGTGGAAGGCGCCGTCGATCAGCGTGGCCTTCACGTCGATCATCGGGAAGCCGGCGAGGAGGCCGTTCTCCTTGGACGACTCAAGGCCCTTAACGACGCCCGGGATGAATTCCTTCGGAATCGCCCCGCCGACAATGGCGCTCTCGAACACAAAGCCCGTGCCCGGCTCGCCGGGAGCGAAGTCAATCTTCACCCGCGCAAACTGACCGGTGCCGCCGGTCTGCTTCTTGTGGGTGTAGTCGATGGTCGCCGCCTTGCCGAGCTTTTCCCGGTAAGCCACCTGCGGCGCGCCGACATTGGCGTCAACCTTATAGGTGCGGCGCAGAATGTCGACTTTGATATCAAGGTGTAGCTCGCCCATCCCCTTGAGGATGGTCTGGCCGCTTTCCGGATCGGTCGACACGCGGAACGAGGGATCCTCCGCCGCGAGCTTGCCCAGCGCCACGCCAAGCTTTTCTTGGTCGGCCTTGGACTTCGGCTCAATCGCGAGCTCGATGACGGGCTCGGGGAATTCCATGCGCTCGAGGATCACGGCCTTCTGCGGATCACAAAGCGTGTCCCCGGTGCGCACATCCTTCAGGCCTGCGAGGGCTACGATGTCGCCGGCAAAAGCTTCCTTGATGTCTTCCCGGTTGTTGGCGTGCATCAACAACATCCGACCCACGCGCTCTTTTTTGTCGCGGGTGGAGTTCATGAGGCCGTCGCCCGCGTTCAGCACGCCCGAATAGATGCGGCAGAACGTGATCGTGCCGACGAAGGGGTCGTCCATGATCTTGAAGGCCAGCATGGAGAAGGGCTCGTCGTCGCTGGCGTTGCGGACGGTTTCTTCTTCCGTGCGGAAATCGATCGCCTTGATCGCCGGCCGGTCCAGCGGGCTCGGCAGGTAGTCGACGACGGCGTCGAGCAGGGGTTGCACGCCCTTATTCTTGAATGCCGAGCCGCAGAGGATCGGATACCATTTCCGGTCCACCACCGCCTTACGGATCAGGCGCTTCAGGGTCGCCACGTCCGGCTCATTGCCTTCCAGATAGGCTTCCATCGCCACATCATCGAGCTCCACTGCAGCTTCGATGAGCTGATTGCGGAAGTCTTTGGCCTGCTCGACCATGTCCGCGGGGATCTCATCGGTGCGGTACTTCGCGCCGAGGGTGTCTTCGTCCCAGATGATCGCCTTCATCTCGACGAGATCGACCACGCCCTTGAACGTGCTTTCGATGCCGATCGGTAGCTGGATCGGAACAGGCCGCGCCCCGAGGCGGGTCTTAATGTCGCTGACGCAGCGGAAGAAGTCCGCGCCCAGCTTGTCCATCTTGTTCGCGAACACGATCCGCGGCACGTCGTATTTGTCGCCCTGGCGCCACACGGTTTCGGTCTGCGGCTCCACACCCTGGTTGCCATCGAGCACGCACACCGCGCCGTCGAGCACGCGCAGCGACCGCTCTACTTCGATGGTGAAATCGACGTGGCCGGGGGTGTCGATGATATTCAGGCGCTTGCCGTTCCAGAACGTAGTGGTCGCAGCCGAGGTGATCGTGATCCCCCGCTCCTGCTCCTGCTCCATCCAGTCCATGGTGGCCGCGCCGTCATGGACTTCGCCGATCTTGTGGCTCTTACCGGAATAGAACAGGACGCGCTCCGTCGTCGTGGTCTTGCCGGCGTCGATGTGCGCCATGATCCCAAAATTGCGGTAGTCTTCGATCTTATACTGGCGCGGCATGATGACGGCCTCGTCCTTGCGTTTGCGGCGAAAGCCGCCCGGGGGGTGTCCCGAGCGGCACGCCAGACATGGTTCAAAGGCGCTGGATTACCAGCGGTAGTGCGAGAAGGCGCGGTTGGCTTCCGCCATCCGGTGGGTGTCTTCACGCTTCTTCACGGCTGAGCCACGGTTGTTCGCAGCATCCACCAGTTCCGCGGCGAGGCGGTCCTGCATGGCGTGTTCGTTACGCGACCGGGCGGCGTTCACGAGCCAACGGATCGCCAGAGCCTGACGACGCTCGGGCCGCACTTCCACCGGCACCTGATAGGTGGCGCCGCCGACCCGGCGGGAGCGCACCTCGATGGCAGGGGCGACGTTGGCGAGCGCATCGTGGAACACCTCGATGGCGGGGCGCTTCAGACGGCGCTCCACAGCCTCGAGGGCTCCATAGACGATGCTTTCAGCGACAGACTTTTTGCCCTCGTACATGATGTAATTCATAAACTTGGTGAGAACCAAGTCGCCATGGACGGGATCGGGCAGAACCTCGCGCGGTTCGGCGCGGTGACGACGAGACATCGGATTGTCCTCTTATTTCGGGCGCTTGGCGCCGTAGAGCGAGCGGCGCTTCTTGCGGTTTTTGACGCCTTGGGTGTCAAGCACGCCGCGCAGGATGTGGTAGCGCACGCCCGGCAAGTCTTTCACCCGGCCGCCACGGATCAGCACAACGGAGTGCTCCTGCAGGTTATGGCCTTCGCCGGGGATGTAGCACACCGCCTCGATGCCCGTGGTCAGGCGCACCTTTGCCACCTTCCGCATGGCGGAGTTCGGCTTCTTCGGGGTCGTGGTGTAAACCCGGGTGCACACGCCGCGCCGCTGCGGGCAGGCCATGAGCGCGGGCGCCTTGTTGCGGACGGGCTTGTCTTCCCGACCTTTGCGAATGAGCTGGTTAATCGTCGGCATGAGCGGTTTTTCGTTTCGTCCTTAGGCGTTGCGGCCGGTTTATCTGCGTCTCATTCCCCGAAGGAAGCGTGCGCCGAGGCCCCAAAAGGGACCCAGACCCCCGCCGCCAACGACTTTGGGCGCGCCGACCCCATAATAGGGATTAGACCAGGAAAACCTGGCCAGCCGGCCGCGCCTCTGTGGGCTAATAGGTCTTTCCAGCCGAAATCCCGCCCAAACAGCGCAAGGGTCGGCACGAAAGAGCCGGCTGTTTAGTCGCCGGCCGCCGCCGCGTCAAGATGGGGCAACGGGCGCCGCGCGGGGCCCCTTTACACCACTGCCCGCGTCGGCCGCGCCAGGCTTGGGCGAGCCCTTCGTCCATGACTGTCTCCCCGAGGTCCCGACCGTCAACCGGCACCCGCGCCACAACCTGTCCATAGCGGTCATGCCGCCCGGAGGAAATCACCTCGATCCGCTCCGCATCCGCCGCAAGCTCCGCGCCCGCCGGGTCGCCGCCGCCCCTAACGCCGCCTCCGCGTCGCATCGCGCCCGACCGCCGGCTCCCGGTGCGTCGATGTTGGCGAGCCGTTGGTTCACCCCGCTGCTGCGCACCGTATCGCCGCCTCCCACCGTCACGGGCTGCGCCAAAACGAGGTTCGCCAAAAGAGCCACAACCCACATGAGAACCTCCTCGGACTCCGCGGATCGAGCGGGTCAATCGTCAAGGTGGGGATCGCCTGCAGGTTTTAATGAAATCTTGCCGTTCACAAGACGGATGAAGCCGCGTCAGCGGCAGATCGCGACCGTTCAAACCAACGGGAAAAGCGGGCAGGGCGCTGGCGGAGACGGAGGGATTCGAACCCTCGATACCCGTTTAAGGTATGCTCCCTTAGCAAGGGAGTGCCTTCAGCCACTCGGCCACGTCTCCGGCGCGGCCCCTCCTACACGTCGCGGGGCCTAACAATCAAGGCGCTTTCCCCTGCCCCGCGCAGAACTCTCCAGACCCCGAATGAAAGCTCGACCGGCACGCTTTTTGCGAGAGCGCCTCCGCCACAGGTCTCGTCTGAGGAGAATGAGCTCGTGAACCCCACCCCGCTTTCCGAAGCCCGCGCCCGTCGTCCGCGGCTGCAGACGCCGGCGGTTCTCCCCCGACCAGCGGAGCTTCTGGAAGCGTTTCAATCGGCGACGCCCCACCAAGCCGAACCCAAATTCGGCCATCCTGACCCCGACCCCATTGGCGCAGGCTTTGCGGGCCCTAGCGGCCAACGCCTCCGTCTCGACACCTGGCTCCTTGGACGGCTTCTCGCCGGCGCTGATTGGGTGATGGCGCTTGCCGTCGCTGCCGCCGCCGTGAAGTTCGGCTATCAGGTCGACATCGGAGCGGTAACCCTCGCCCAGGCGAGCGTGCTTCTCGGGGTCGTGTTCTTCATGAAGGCGGGCCTGTGGATGGCCGACGCCTATGCTGATTTGAGCCAAGGCGAGGGCCGCAGCGAGCGCGCCGTCGGCGGCGTCGCGCTGGGCGTTTTGGCAGCCATCGGCTTTGCCGCCGTCGCCGCCCCGTCCCCGCTCCTGTTCCTCGCGATCGGCGCCGCCGCCCCCATGGGTGGGCTGATGATCGCAGGGCTCCACGCGCTATTGGGGCTCTGGGTGCGTCAGGCCCAGGCCGCGGGCGCCCTGAGCGAAACCGCCGTCGTTGTCGGCGCCACCGACGCGGCGGAGCGACTGATCCAGAAAAGCGCCGCCACCCAACGTCTGCGGGTCGTGGCGGTGTTCGACGACCGCGCCGACCGCAGCCCCCACACCGTCGCGGGCGCCCCGGTCCTCGGCACCATCGAAGACCTCCTCACCTGGCCGTACCTGCCCGAAATGGACCGCATCGTCATCTGCGTCAGCCAAAAGGCCGAAGCCCGCGTGCGGGCTCTCCTGGAGCGGCTGCGCATAGCCCCCAACCGGGTCGATCTGGTGCTCGATCTCGACGGCGTCTCCCTGGGTGAGCCGGTTCAGCTTGAAACCCTCGCCGACATGCCCACCGCCCGTATCTCCGGCGGCGGCCTCTCCAACCGCAGCGCCGCGATCAAGCGCTTACAGGATCTGGTGTTCGCCAGCGCGTTGTTGGTCGTGTTCTCCCCGGTCATGGCGGTGATCGCGCTCCTCATCAAGCACGACAGCCCCGGCCCCATCCTGTTCCATCAGAAACGCGAGGGCTTCAACAACCGTATCATCACGGTCTTCAAGTTCCGGACGATGCGCCACGATCCGCAAGGCGCAAAAGGCCCCTTTGTCCAAGTGAAGGCTAACGACCCCCGCGTCACCAAGCTCGGCGCTTTCCTCCGCCGCACCAGCCTGGATGAGCTGCCCCAGCTCTTGAACGTGATCCTGGGCGATATGTCCCTGGTAGGCCCAAGGCCTCACGCCGTCGGCATGAAGACCGGCGACGTCCGCACCGCCTCCATCGTCGCCGAATACGCCCACCGCCACCGGATCAAGCCCGGCCTCACGGGTTGGGCCCAGATCAACGGCTCCCGCGGGCCGGTAGAGCATCCCGAGGAGGTCCGCGAGCGGGTCCGTTACGACCTCGACTATATCGCTCGCGCATCCTTTTGGTTTGATCTTTGGATCATGCTCCGCACGGTCCCGGCCCTGCTTGGCGACGAACTGCGCACGCGGTAGGGGTCGCCATGATCGCCAAGCGACTCATCGGACATCTTCCCGTCAACATCGCCCAAGCCATCGCAGGCTTCGGGGCGGTGGCGGCGTTTACGCGGCTGCTGTCGCCTGAGGATTACGGCCGTTATGCCCTTGTGTTGGTCGCCTCCCAGCTGATCCACACCCTGACCCTGACCTGGGCCGAGGCCGCAGCCTTCCGCTTCCACGCCAAAGCCAAGGCGGAAGGGAGCCTCGCCGCCCACTTTGCCGCCCTGAACGGACTGCTGGTCGGGGCAGGGGTCTTCGCCGCGCTCCTGATCGCCGCGGCCCAGACCCTCTTCCGCGCCGACCCCGCGCTTGCCGCTGCAGCGAGCCTCGCCATCGGGGCGAGCTTTGTCCGCTTCATCACCCGCGTCGCCCGCGAAACCGACCGCGCCGATCATCAGGTCGCCCGCTACAGCATCGGCGAGACTGTGTTCACCTTAGCGGGCCTGGCCTTGGGCATCGCCTTCTCCGCCACAACCACCCTCGGCGCCGGCGCCCCGTTCCTGGGCCTTTTGATCGGCGCCCTGGTCATCGCCCTGCCTGACGCCCTGCGCCTGTTGCGCCAGGGTCGCGGCGGCAAACCCAAGCCCGCCGCCGTTCTGGCCTTCGCCGGCTACGGCATGCCGCTGGCGCTTGCCCTGTCGCTCGAACTGGCGGTGCAGGCGGGAGCGCGCTTCGCCATCGCCGCGGTCTTGGATGAGGCCGCCGTCGGCGCCTACGCCGCCGCCTTCGGCCTCGCCCGCACCATCGATCTCCTGTTCGTCTGGGCCGGGATGGCCGCAGCGCCCTTGGCCCTCTCCGCCTTTGAAAGCGGCGACCGGGACAAAACCCTCGACCTCGCCCGCGGCCTCGTCCGCACGCTCTACGCCCTGACGATCCCCGCCGCCGTGGGCTTAACTCTGGTCGCTCGGCCCTTGGCTGAGGCTATGGTCGGCCCAGCCCTCGCCAACGCCGCCGCCGCCCTGATCCCGCCCTTGGCCGTAGCCGGCCTCTTCGCCGGGTTTTCCACCTATTACTTCTCCGAAGCCTTCCAGCTGACCCGCCGCACGGGCTTGCGCGCGATGGTGATGCTCACCCCCGCGGCCTTGACGGTGCTGCTCGCCGGTTTCGGCGCCCATGCCTTCGGATTGGAAGGCGCCGCCGTCGCCGTTGCCGCCGCTGCCGCTTGCGGCACGCTCTTCCTCGCCCTTGTCGGCCGCCGCCTTCTGGCGCTGCCCCTGGCTCTGGGCGACCTCGCCCGCACGCTTCTCGCCGCCGCCGCAATGATCCCCTTCGTTCTAGCCGTCCCGGCTTGGAGCGGCTTCGCCGAACTCCTGACCAAAGCCATGATCGGCGCCCTCGCCTACGCCGCCGCCGCTCTCCTGCTGAACATCGCCGGCTGCCGCCCCGTGACGGCAGCGGTTTGGCAACGCCTTTGCGCTAAACTCCGCCCTTCGCCGGGATAAGGAGCCGGCTGCCGCCCCGTGTCTGCCAATCCCGCCCTCTCGATCCTGACGCCGGTTTTCCGGCATGACCCGACCCCGATCGAGCAGAGCCTCGCCGCCGCCGCAGGGCCGGACCGCGCGCGGCTGGAGTGGGTGATCCTCGATGACGGCTCCGCTGATCCCGTCCTCACCGCCCGGCTGGAAGCACTGGCGGCCCAGACCGCCCTCACGGTCCGTCTGATCGTGCTGCCGCAGAACGCCGGCCGCGCCGCCGCCCGCAACCGCCTCATCGCGGAGGCCCGCGCCCGCCATGTTCTGTTCTTGGACGCGGACATGGTCCCCGACGAGCCGGGCTTCGCCGGCCGCTGGCTCGCCCTCATCGACGGCGAAGCCCCCCCCGCCGCTTTCGGCGGCTTCTCTGTGACCCAGGCGCCGGACCTGAAAGCCACCGCGCTCCACAGATTCATGAGCGCCCGCTCCGATTGCCGCAACGCCGAGGACCGCGCCCGCGATCCGGCCCAATTCACCGCCACCAGCAATCTGCTGGTCCGCCGCGACGTCCTCGCCGCCACCCCCTTCGACGAAGGCTTTGTCGGCTGGGGCTGGGAGGATGTGGATTGGGCCCTGCGCGCCAGCCGCTTCGGCCCGATCCGCCACATCGACAATCCTGCCACCCATGCCGGCCTCGACAGCGTCGAAACCCTGCTGCGCAAGTTCGGCGAAGCCGGACCGAACTATGCCCGCCTCGCCGGGAAACACCCCGAAGCCGTGACCCGCTTCGCAAGCTGGCGCGCCGCTCAAGCCATCCGCCACATTCCCGGCCACAAGGCCGCTCGGCCAGCTCTGGCCTTTCTCGCCCGCGACCCCTGGGGCCTCACCCCCATGCTCGCCCGTCATGCGGCGCTGAAGCTTTACCGCACCTCGATCTACGCCGAGCACATGCGATGACCGCGGTCTATGAGCCGTCCCGAACCCTGCCCGCCAAGATCGGCCGCCGGCTGACACAGTGGCGCGCCGCCCGGCCCGTTCGCATCGCCCCGGCCAGGCCGACCCTGTCGATCAGCTTCGACGATTTCCCCGCCAGCGCCGCCCGCCAGGGGATGTCGGTGCTGGCGGATGCGGGCGTCCGCGCCACATTCTACGCCTGTGCCGGACTGAAGGGCCAAGATAGCCCCTTCGGCCCGATGTTCTCCAACGGTGACCTCGCCGCCGTCCACGCCGCAGGCCACGAAGTCGCCTGCCACACCTTCTCCCACCTCGATTGCGCCCAGGCATCGCCCGAAACTGTTCTGAAAGAGTGCGACCGCAACGCCGAAGAACTTCTCGCTTCACCGTTCAGCCACATGGCCTACCCCTATGGCGAAACCACCTTCGCCCTCAAGCAGGCCCTTCGCCCCCGCTTTCAGACCGCCCGCGGCATCCTGTCCGGTCTCAACCGCGGCCGCGTCGACGCGCTCCAGCTCCGAGCGGTGAGCCTCTACGGCAAAGCCGCAGACCAAGCGGTAAGCCCCTGGCTTGAAGCCGCCGCCGCCCGCAACGCCTGGCTGATCCTCTTCACCCACGATGTGGCCGAGAGCCCGAGCCGCTTTGGAACAACCCCTCAGGCCCTGGCGGCGACCCTATCCTCCGCCCAAGCCCGCGGCTTCGCGATCATGCCTGTGGGCGAGGCCGCCGATCAGCTCTTGAAGGACCCCGCATGACCGCCGTCAGCGTGATGATCCCGACCTTTCGTCGGCCGGAGAGCTTTCTCCGCGCCGCCCGCAGCGTGCTGCGCCAGGAAGGCTTGGCCGCCCCCCCTCAGTTGGTGGCCGTGGACAACAGCCCCGAAGGCTCCGCCGCCCAGGCCTTTGAAAGCTTACAGCGTGAAATTACTTGCCCCTTGGCGCTGCGCCATGAACCGCGCCCCGGCGTGGCCCACGCCCGCAACGCCGGCCTAGCCGCCGTGACCGGCAACCTGGTGGCCTTTCTCGATGATGATGAAGAGGCCCCGCCGACCTGGCTTGCAGCCCTTCTTCGTGTCCAGGCGGAGACCGGCGCCGATGCGGTCTTCGGTCCCGTCTATGCCCGCCTGCCCGACACCGCCGGCCGGCACAAAGACTATGTCGAACGGCTCTATACCCGCGCAGGCCCTGCCGAAAGCGGCCCAAGCCCGCGTTATTACGGCATCGGCAACGCGCTGTTGCGTCGCGACACGATGCTCGCCGCCCCCGCTCCGTTTGACCTCGAAGCCAATGAAAAAGGCGGCGAAGATGATATTATTTTTTCGCACGCCCAGGCCATGGGCCGTCGTTTCGCTTGGGCGGCCGACGCCGCCGTCATCGAGCACATCCCCCCCGAACGCGCGAGCCTCGGCTACGCCATGAAGCGCGCATTCGCCTATGGCCAGGGTCCCTGCGAAGCAGCCTACGCCGCTGCGCCGCCGCAGTGGGCCACGATCGCCACGCACATGGCCATCGGCGGCGTACAGGCGGTCGTTTGCGGCGCAGCGGCCGGCGCTGCGTTCCTCGCGGGCCATCGCCATCGCTATTGGTTTTTGGACAAGGCCGTCCGTGGCGCAGGCAAAATCGTCTGGTGGCGACCGCAGGCGTTTTACGGCGCAGCGCTCGCCGCCCGCACCGCGCCCTAACCCAAAAGCGGCCGATCCAATGTCAGCGCCACCCGATCGGCCCGGGTGTAAACCACGCCCATCACGAAGGCCCCGGCCGCCTCAAGGGCCGCTTTGAGCCCCAAGGTCGCCGTCACCGACCCGTCCGCGCCGCTCGCAACCACGACAACCCCATCCATGTGCGCGCAGATGCTCAAGCCCACCCGGCCCCGGTCCAGCGCCGGCGCGTCGATCACCGCAAGCTCACAAGATTGCCGCACGGCATCCCAATAGGCCGAGCCGGTGGCGAACTGCAGCCGATCGCCTTCTCGCACCGCCGCGTTGTTGAATCCCGACACAAATAGCCTGGTCCGGCCCACGCGATAAAAGCCCAAAGCGCTGTCCGGCTCCGGCCGTAACCGTCCGGCCCCGTCGATGATCCGATACAGCGCCCGCCCCTTGAGGCGCGCATCGATCGGATCCCACAGAAGCGGACCGGACGTTCGGAAGTGCTGATGATGCACCGACCGCGTCAGCTCCAGATCAAGCAGCAGCGTGACCCCATTCGACGCCTCTTCCGCCACGGCGCGGGCAACAGTCGAAGCGCCCTCGCCGCTGCGCGCCGCCATCACCATGACGGCCCGTCCGCGTCCCCGCCGGGGCAACGCGGTCAGCGCCTGCAAAACGCCGCTCATCGATCCCGGGCCCATCGATCCAGGGCCCATCGATCCAGGGCCCATCGATCCAGGGCCCATCGATCCAGGGCCCATCGATCCAGGCCCCGTCATGCTGCGCTCCGCGGCGCGGCGTTGTCCTCGATAACCCCGAGCAACGGCAGATTGAGCGTGCGAGCCGCGCTTGTGGCGGTGGGAAAGCGGTTGCGCAGATAGCCCCGCGCAAGACCCGCCGCCAAAGCCAAAAGGCCCGCCAGGCAGAAAGCCGCGAGCGCCACCGGCATACGAATGCTGCTGCCGCGCCGCGGCGGCGCAGGCCGTTCCACAACGCTGATATTGTCGGTGTTCTGTCCCGCAATCTGACGGAACGCCCGCGCTTCCTCCGCCCGCGCTGCGAAGGTCCGGGCGTTTTCCTCCAGTACCGCGCGCTCCCGCACCAGATCGCGGAACTGCGGCTCGATCGCCTGCAGCCGCCGCAACCTGTCCGCCGCCTGCGCGGCCTGCGCCTGCAACGCCGCCACCCGATCCTGCTGGGCTCGCACCTCTGCTTCGAGCGTAATAAGTTCCCCTTCCGCCTGCTGCCGGACAGGGTTGGGCCCGGTCCGAGAGACGCCGTTCACCTCGGCGTTGTCGAGAAACGCCCGCACCTGCGCGATGCGCCGGTCGATCTCGGCGATCGGCGCGGCATTTTCATTGTAGCGCGCCAAAAGCTGCTCCCGCTCGAGTTGCAGCGCCGTCAGCTGCCCCGCGGCGGTGGTCTCGGACTGAAGCTCGATGATCGGCGGCATCGCCTCTACCGCTGTCCGGACACTTCGCGCCCGCGCCTGGGTTTCCTGAAGCCGCGCCCGGGTGGCGAACACCTCCGTCTCGGTGGCGGTGACAAGCTCGCCAAGGCTCTCAAGCTCCCGCTCGAAATCCCCGATCCTATTCGTCGCCAGAAAGCTCGCCAGTTCCACACTTACCGCCGCGAGCCGCGCCTCGAACTCGTCCCGCTGATTGTCGAAAGCGCCGCTTTCAGCCCCCACCAGCACCTCGCGCCGAAACGCCAGGTACCCGTCGAGTTGCAGCTCCAACACCCGCGCCGCCATGGTCCGATCCTTCGACCGATAGGTCATGGCGATCGTCGGCGTTTCCGGTGCGATGATGAGAGCGAAGTCTTTCTGCAGCGCTTCCACCGCCAACCGCTGCAGCAAGGCGGGGTCCTCATCGCCGCCTTTGGCCAGCTCGGGATAGATCGCCGTGGGCCCGAGCGCCTCCACGGTCCGGCGCGCGACCTCCTGACTTCCCGCCAGCTGCACCTCAGAGTTGATCACTTCGCTCAGCTTCGGCGCAGCCCCCGCCCCGGCGCCGCCGACCTGCGGCTGGAACACGTATTCCTGGCCGAGCCGCACCAACACCTCCGCACGGGCCGTGTAGTAGCGCGGCTGCATCAAGGCGAGGGCAAGCCCCGCAAGCCCCAGTGCGATCCCAACCGCCAGCACAATCATCCGCTCGCGCCACAGCATCGCGGCCAGATCCACCAAGCGCAGCTTGGGCGCCGCAGCCCAACCCGCCGCCGCCGCCGGCCGAGCCTCAACCCCAAAAGATGTGTTGCGCCCTGCCATACGGCGTCCTTCGCCCCGGTTGCCCGCTCCCCAGAAGCATCACGGAGGCGCCGATTCGGTAAACATCCATTCACCAGATGCGGCGAGGGTGTCCCCGCGCTGGCACGACCTTTGATGAGTCGCGGCGGCGTCGCCCGCGGAGGCTTAGCGGGCGCATCAGCCTGGGACGAGGCCTCAACCGTGGGACGATGAACAATGGCGCGAAATGCGACAGCGGCGTTGGCGTTAATTGTGGCGGTCAGCTTTGCGGGGTGCGCGGCGATGAGCCAGGGGCCGGCCCACGGGCAGGGCCTGCAGCCCGCGTCCTATACCGAACAGGCGGCTCCGGTCGCGTTCCACGAGGCGAGCGAACCCTATCGATTTTATCCCGGCGATCAGGTCGAAGTGACCGTGTTTTCAGCCCCAGAATTATCCCGCACGGTGACGATCGCGCCGGACGGCCGCATCGACCTGCCGCTGATTGATCCGGTGATGGCGGCCGACCTTTCGGCGACAGAGCTGCGCGATGCGTTGCTCGCGGCCTACGCCCACGATCTCCGCACCCCTCAGCTGGACGTCACGCCCGCGGGCTTCGGCTCAAATCTGGTGTATGTGGCGGGAGAAGTCAGTCGGCCCGGCGTCTATGATTTCCGCGGCCCCATCGACCCGCTGCAGGCGGTGGCCTTGGCCGGGGGATTTCTCAACTCCGCCCGCCGCCAGGAGGTGGTGGTGATTTCCCGCGTCCCCGGCGGCGCGCAGCAGGTGTCGCTGGTGGATCTGCGGTCACGCGCCATCCGCAACGGTCTGCAGCAGGGCGTCACCCTGCGCCGGTTTGACGTTGTGTTTGTGCCCCGCACGCGGGTCAGCGACTGGAACCTGTGGGTGCAGCAGTACGTCCGCGACGCCCTGCCGATCCAGTTCAGCCTGTTCTACGATCTCGCCCAAGAACGCCCATAAGCCGGGGCCTGTGGGCGAAGAGACCGCCCCCTCAGTGGCGACGGTCCATCGTACGCGGGCTGATCTGATGCGCGGCGACCCGCACCTCCGTGACGCGGGTGTCCGGCGTCCGCAGCTCAAGACCGCCCTTCTCCGCCATCCACTCCCGGGCGGCTTTCTGCGCGGTCGAAATTTCGCAGGGGCTCATCAGCGAGGAGAGCTCTTTGCGGCTTTCCTTGGCTTCCTTGCTGCCCTTCATGGCCGCGAGATTGAACCACATGTGGGCCTGCACATAATCGATCGGGCCGCCTTGGCCGGTCGCATAGATCAGCCCGAGCTTATAGAGGTCTTCGCTGCCGGCGCGGGCGACTGCCGCTGCGTGAGCCTCTTGGATTTCCATTTCCGTGAACGCCATTCTGGTCGCTCCCTTGAAGACGCCAGGAGCATCGCCAGCGGTCTTCCGCGTACGGGCTCCATCCACCCGATGGTCTTCTGACCACCGTGGGATGACGATTGCCTACTTTGTTTTGAAATACAGTTAAGCGAGAAAAACAGTGAACCGATAAACGGCGTATTTTTTGTGAATACGCCGTTCACCTTCGTTTTCACTTTTTATCTACTTAAGCCTTGGCCTGATCCGCCGCGCTCGCCGTAGATTGCGCGGTCTGCCCGAACAGCGCCTGCCGCTGAGCTTCCGCCTCTTTCGAGCCCGGCTCTGGCGGGGGTTTGCGCAGCCCCGCCCCCAGCGCCACGCCGGCCTTCACCGCGGGACGCTCTCCCACCGCCTCAAACCAGCGCTTCAGGTGCGCGAAGTCCTCAAGATTCTGTCCGAAGATCGCGTAGCCCCGCACCCACGGCCAGATCGCCATGTCGGCAATCGAGTAATCTCCCGCCACATACGGACGGTCCGCCAGCCGCCGGTCCAGCACCCCGTAAAGCCGGTTGACCTCGTTGGTGTAGCGCTTCTGGCCGTACTCGGTTTTCACCGGATCGGGCTCGATCTGCGGCGCGTAGACCCGGAAATGACTCGCCTGCCCGCTCATCGGCCCCAAACCCGCCATCTGCCACATCAGCCACTCGTCCACGACCACCCGCGCGCGCTCGTCAGCGGGATAGAACTGGCCGATCTTGCGCCCGAGATATTGTAGGATCGCCCCGCTCTCGAAAACGCTGATCGCCGCTCCCCCAGGACCGTCGTGATCCACGATGGCAGGCATTCGGTTGTTGGGGCTGATCGCCAGAAACTCCGGCTTAAACTGTTCCCCCGCCCCGATGTTCACCGGTCGCAGCGTGTAAGGCAGGCCCATCTCCTCAAGCGCGATGGAAATCTTCCAGCCGTTCGGCGTGGGCCAATAATAAAGATCGATCGGTGCGGGCATCGAAGGGCTCCTTCCTGCACAGTGACGCTCTTTTTCAGATGGGCGCTCTGACAGTCCTGCGCCCGTTAAGCCCGACTTGACCGTCTGACAAGCCGTCGCCGCCGGCTCCATGACGCCGAATTCATGGACCCGCCGTTTTTCATTCAGCCACGGTTCAGCTAGGCCTCAACAGCGTTTCCAAGCATTCATCACTCTGCACGAGGTTTGCCCACGGCTATGCGTCTTTGGCTTGCCGCCGCCGCGGTGATTGCGGCGGGCACTGTCCTCGCCCCGGCCCCCGCCGCGGCCGATCCACCGGGTTGGCGCCACCATGATCGCCATGATCGCGGCGGCCGCCATGACGACTATCGCGGCTATGGCGGCGGTTACGGCTACGACCCCTACGCCCACAACGGCTCCTCCGACCACAACGTCTGGTATTGGGGCTCTCCCCCGCGCAATCGCTGGGAGGATAGCCGCCCCGGCTATCGCCGCCTCCCCACCGCCTCCGCAACGGCGACCGCATTCCCCGAGGCTATGTCATCGTGCCCATAGACGATTGGCGCGCTTACGACCTCTATGCTCCCCCTCGTGGCCACTACTGGGCCCGCGATAAGCGCGGCGAGTACTTCCTGCTGGGCTTGGCGGCGGGCGTGATCGTTGATCAGGTATTGAGGAACTGGTGAGCGCTCTCAAGGTGTGCCCGATGGCATGCTCGCTGTCAGGTCGTATGGGCCCAGCCCGGCCAAGCAGGTCGTCGCCTCCGCCCAGGCCACCTTCCAAGCTTACAGCGAGCGCGCCAGCCGGAACCCGATGAAGTTGAAGCGCCGCTCAGGGTGCAGCCGCAGCCGATAGGCCGAGCGGATGTCGCCAGGCATGTAATCCCATGACCCACCCCGCAAGACCCGGCTGGCGCAGGCGCCGTCGACGAAGGCCGCCCCGTCCGTTGGCTGATTCCGAAGATGGCCACGATAGCAGTCTTCGACCCACTCCATAACGTTGCCGTGCATGTCGAAGAGGCCCCAGGGGTTCGCCCGGAACGACCCCACAGGCGCTGTGTAGATCCAGTCGTCTGCGCCCTCAGCGTGGCCAGCGCAACATTCATCGGCGCCGTAATTTGCGTAGGTGCGGCCCGCCGTGTCGCCCCACGGAAAAGGCGAGGTTCCGCCCGCCCGCGCCGCGTATTCCCACTCCGCCTCCGTGGGCAGGCGATAGGGTCCGCCGGTCGCCTCCGAGACCCACCGCGCAAACGCGACCGGCTCCTGCGTCGCCGTCACCTCGATGACCGGCCGCCGACCCCAGCCCCAGCCGTTGTCCCCGCCGGCCTCGTTGATGGCGGTGTTGTCGCAAACCCCCGCCGCCACGCAGGCGCGCCACTCGTCCCAATTGGTCTCATACCGGGCGATGGCGAAGCGCGGCAAGCTCACCTGCACCGGCCTCCCGCCCGGACCGGCCTGATCGTCCTCATCTTCGCCGCGCCCGACCTCCGTCGTGGGGCTGCCCATGAGGAACGTTCCCGCCGGCAGCACCACCATTTCGGGGCATTCTTCGCACTCCCGGAACACGGCAAAGTCCGGCAGCCGCGAAGGGACCAGCACCACGGGCGCCCGCTCCTGTCGGCGCACGGTTCGGACATCGACAATGATCAACGGCCCGGCATTGGCCAATTCTTCCGGCGTCGGCGGCGGCGCGGTCCGGCTCGACGGCGCGGCCGTCCGCGCAACCTCCCCGTGCATCACCACCGATTGCGCCTCGCCTCCGGTCGCGCCGCCGTTGGACATGCCGCCCGCCGCACCGGAAGCCAAAAACCCGAGCCCGCTTGAAACTTCCTCCCAAATATGGCTAACGCTCGGCATCGAGAAGCCGCCGCCGCCGCTGGAACCGACCGCGGCGCCCTCGGTCGGCGCCGCCGCGACAGAGGTCGGCTCAAAGCTCGGCGGGCTGAGGCGCCCCGCAAGGGTCAGCCCTCCCGCAACGAGCCCGCCTACAACCGCAACCCAGGCCGCCGCCAGGGCCGCATCACGCGCCTGCAACCGACGTTGCTGAGGCATCCGCAGCGCGGGCTCGGTCGGCTCACCGAACGCCTCCGGCGCGCCGCCCACACCCAACAGCATAGACACCTTGGCCTTAATGTCCCGCGCCAACGGATCGGCGGGATTGTTCCGCGCCCAGCGATCGAGCGCCGTCAGCCCGCCCGCTTCCGCCAGCGCGTAGTCCGCAAGCCCCGACCGCCCGAGCGCCACCCCAATCGCCCGCATCAGCGACTGCCACTCCGCCGCGGCCTCAGGCCCCTGGCCCCCGGCTTTTGACCAGGCCATGAGCGACTTCGTTGGCATCTGATTCCACGGCGGCTCAAGGGCAGTGGGCTCTAACAGAACCGGCAGCAACACCCCGCGCTTCCGCCCGATGGCAGCGCAGCGCAGCACCGTCCCGTCGATATCCCCGCCGTGGGGAAAGCAATCGTCAGACCAGCCGACCAGGATCAGCTGGGCATCCCGCGCCGCCGCATCCCGCGCCGCGGCGTCGGAAAGGTCGCTCCCAAAAGCGACGCTGACCTTGAGCATCCGCAACGCCGACCCAATCCGCTCGAGTGCGGGGCGTAACCGGGGCTTGGCGCTGAGCAATACATCGACCACGGACGGCCGCTCCTTGGATCATCGGGAGCGCTCCTCCTACCAGCCTTTGGTTTCAATCTGGTATGCGGGGGTCCTTGGACCCCGGCGCCGCCCGCGGCGAGAAATCCACCGCGATGCCTCCGTCAAGGTAGCGCGCCACCCGCCCAACCTGCTGGCCCACCTTGATCCAGGCGCCGATCAGCGGCCGTTCAGTGGTTGTAAAGGAAGCCCCGACGACAGACACATCGAGCATCTCCACCTCGAAGCATCGGCCGTTCTCCAACTCGCAGCCCACCGAGCCTTGCGTCGGGGTCCGTGGCCAGCGCCGGGTTTCGATCGCCGTCCCGTCCCGGCCGTTGATTACCCACATCAGGGTCTCGGCGAGCTTTTCCCGCTTATGCGGCGTCACATCCAGCGTGATCCCGAAGCTGCCGTCGGGAGCGATCCGCGCCACTTGACCAATCAGCCGGCCGATGTCGTCG
The DNA here is from genome assembly GCA_044370335.1 of Caulobacterales bacterium. Lineage (GTDB taxonomy): Bacteria > Pseudomonadota > Alphaproteobacteria > Caulobacterales > Aquidulcibacteraceae > REEB509. Next base: position 4,176 of record JBILVS010000042.1, on the reverse strand, counting down.
CAATAGATGACGATCGGATCGCCCATGCCCAGCGGCGCCATCGTGGAGATCCTGATCGAGCCCGGAGAGGCGTCCAGCGCTACGCACGGATACTCCTGCCCGTCTCGCGCCAACAGCCGCCCGTTCAGCGTGACGTTAACCCGGAAGAACCGCCGCCGATCACGACCGCTCTGCGGCAGCGCCGCCGCCGCTGAGGCCGCCCGCCGGATCGGCGGCATGATCCCATCCAAACTCATACCCATCGTCATCTTCTGGTAAGGTGAACAAAGCCTTGCACAGGGGGCGACGCGGAACGCTTGCGTTACGGTGACGCCGGCGTCACATTTCACTGCAACAAGACACAAACAGACGGGAGTGAGCGTTGGCCAAGGAAGCGGAACGCGCGGATTACGTCATCATCGGAGCAGGCAGCGCCGGGTGCGCCCTCGCCGCGCGTCTCAGCGAAGACCCCACGGTCAAGGTCGCTCTGTTGGAGGCAGGCGGCCGCGATTCAAGCCCCATCGTCAGAATGCCCGCGGGCGTGGGCAACCTGATCCGCGCCAAGGGTCCTCACAATTGGGGCTTTGAAACGGTCCCCCAGGCGCACATGAACGGCCGCAGCCTGTGGTGGCCCAGGGGCAAGGGCTGGGGCGGCTCGTCCTCTATCAACGGCATGATTTATATCCGCGGCCACGCCAGGGATTACGACCAGTGGCGCCAGATGGGCCTTGTCGGCTGGGGTTTCCGGGACGTGTTGCCCTACTTCAAGCGCTCCGAGCACAACGAGCGCGGCGGCGACGCTTTCCGCGGCCAGGGCGGTCCCTTGTGGGTCAGCCTCGCCCCCGTCGGCAACCCGCTCTACAAGGCCTTCATTCATGCCGGCCGCGAGGCGGGCTATCCCGTCACCAAAGACTTCAACGGCGCCCAGCAGGAAGGCATGGGCCTGTACCACCTCACCATTAAGGATGGGGAGCGCTGGAGCGCCGCGGCCGCCTATCTCCGCCCGGTGATAGCCGAGCGCCCCAACCTAACGGTCATCTCCAAGGCGCTGGCCACCCAAATCTTGATCGAGAACGGCCGCGCCGTCGGCGTCGCCTACGCCCACGGCCCCGGCAAGCCGGTGGAGACCATCCGCGCCGACCGCGAAGTGCTCCTCTGCGCCGGTGCGGTGCAGAGCCCGCAGACCCTGATGCTCTCGGGCGTCGGCCCCGCCGATCACCTGAAAAAGCACGGCATTGCCGTGAAGGTCGACGCCCCTGGCGTCGGCGAAAACCTGCAGGACCACCTGGACGTCACCGGCATTTACGAGTGCACTAAGCCAATCACAGCCTATTCCATGACCAAAGGCCTGAAGCAGCTGGCCGTCGGCGTGCAGTACCTCGCCACAAAGCAGGGCGCGGGCCGCACCAACCACCTCCACGCCGGCGCCTTCCTTAAAACCCGCGGCGAACTTGATCGGCCGGACGTCCAGCTCCACTTCGTCAACGCCATCATGATGGACCACGCCCGGCACAAGCCCGACCGCGACGGCTTCACCATCCACGCCTGCCAGCTGCGCCCTGAAAGCCGCGGCACGGTGCGTCTCGACAGCGCCGATCCCTTCGACGATCCAGCCATTGACCCGAACTACCTCGCCACCGAGACCGACCGTCGGACGATGCGCGACAGCGTTCGCATGATCCGCGACATTATCCGCCAGAACGCGCTTGCCCCCTTTCGCGGCCCCGAGATTATGCCCGGCGCGGCCGTCCAAACCGACAGTGAGATCGACGCCTTCATCCGCGCGAAGGGCGAGACGATCTACCACCCCGTCGGCACCTGCCGCATGGGGGCGGACGAGCGCAGCGTCGTCGATGAGACTTTGAAGGTCCGCGGCGTGGCGGGCTTGCGGGTGGTCGACGCCTCCGTCATGCCGACCCTGATCGGCGGCAACACCAATGCGCCGACGATCATGATCGCGGAAAAGGCCGCTGATTTCCTGCTCGGTCGGCGGCCTTTGCCGCCCGAAGACGTGACTATCGCCGAAGACCGGACGCCCGGTCGGGTGTGAGGGCGTTTCTTGGTGGTCCGCCTCGCGCGCGCAAGGCGGAGGGCCGGGCGCCGTCTAATCCGACACTGGGTTGATCCTGTGGTTCACACTGCCCCCCATGCCGACCGCGCCCAGCTTCGATGACTGGAAAGACCTGCGCGCCCCGGTCCTGGCGCCGATCGCCGCGGGCCTGACTAGCCGTCCGAAGGCCTTTCACAAAGCCATGCGTGAGGTCCTGGCCGCCGCGTTGACGCTGCTGTTCGCCCGGGCGCGGTCCCTGTGGGCGGACGACGAAGACGCCGACCAGGAGCTGCGAGACGCGCAAAAGCCAGGCCGCTTGGGTGGCCTCCGCCTCGCCGCCTCCGCCGACGTCTGGCGCAATCCTCCGGCCACAGCCTATCGGATGGAGCCGCAGCCGGGGGCCTCGCGCAAAACCAGACTCTGACGCGCCAAGCCTGCGAAAGCGGATCGCCGACGCGCATCGGGCCTTGCAGCAGATCTTGTCTTTGTGCGCCGATCCCGAGGGCTCTGCGCCGCGACTGCGGCGGCGCCTCGATCGGCTGGATGCGTCCCTGACGCAGGCCGAAATGAAGGCCTTCGCGGTCAATGCCTCGGCCAAGGCCAGGCGCAACCGAGAGGCCCGCCGCGCCATGGATCGCAAATGGCGCGCCCGGCGGCGGCGCGACACCAGTTAGGGTCAAGCGGAAAGCCAGGAGCGACGCCGTGTCCGGATAAGGCCCGGACGCGGACGCCCGCCTTGGCGAAAGCCAGCTTAAGCCCCTTTTGCCGCGGTCCGCGCCCGCCCCCCGCAGAGCGCGAAGAACATGATCAGGACCGTGGAAAACGAAAAGCTCCCCGCATAGATCGCGTTCAGGCACTGAAGCACCCAGCCACCCAGAAACACCCTGGAGATCAAAGCAGGGCCGCCGCCGTCCGTCTCCACCTCCTGGATCCGCTCCAGCAACACCGAAGGCATGGCGTAGTTGCCTTGCTGCCTAACGTAAGTGAGCCATATGGACGCTCTAGAATAGGACGACAAGCAGACGCTGCGGCCGCAGACCGGTGTCGCTTTTCGGAGCCAACAGCAGCACCGCAAAGATCGCCATGTGGGCAGAGACGAAGAACTGCTAGCTGTTCGCGATTAGAGCAGATTCAGACTGACCGTACATAGCCGCAGTTTTGGAACAGATTGCGGCAGTCTTGAGCAGTGATGCAATCGACCAGTTGGCCGATGGCGGTCCAGAGTGCATCGACCGTGCGGGCTTCGGCCTTGCGCAGCAGTGTTTTGAGTTTTGCGAAGGCCTGCTCGATCGGGTTCATATCAGGGCTGTACGGCGGCAGGTAGCGCACCTCGGCGCCCGCGGCTTCGATCGCGGCGCGCACGCCCTCGACCTTGTGGCTCTGCAGATTATCCAGGACCACGATGTCGCCAGGCTTCAGCGTCGGCGCGAGTACCTGCTCGACATAGGCGCGGAATACATCGCCATTCACGGCGCCGTCGACGACCATCGGCGCAGTCAGCCCATCGCAGCGCAGCGCGCCGATGAAGGTCGTGGTTTTCCAATGCCCATGCGGGATTGCCGCCAACAGGCGTTTGCCTTTCGGCGCGCGCCCGTGAAGTCGCGTCATGGTGGTGGCGGCCCAGGTCTCATCGATGAATACAAGGCGCTCGACGTTCAAGTCGCCTTGGTTCTCGCGCCACGCAGCGCGCGCTGCGGCGACATCCTCGCGCTCTTGTTCAGCGGCATGGCGCGTCTTTTTTTTAGCGTAAAACCAAGCGCGTCCAGCGTCGCCCACATGGTCGCTGCGCACACTTTCACGCCCCGCTCGCGCGCCATCCAGGCGGTAAGTTCTTCAAGCGTTGCATCTGGCTTTGCCTTAACCCGTGAGAGCAATGCATCGAGGTGATGGTCGAGTTTGCGCCCTGGACGCCCCTTTTTCGGCAGCGCCGTCGTCAACCCCAGATCGCGCCGCCGCGCCAGCGCCTTGTAGATGTAGGAAACGCTGACCTCAAACACCGGCGCGAGTTCATATACCCGTCCGCCGCGATCGACCGCCGCCAACACCCGCGCCCGCAAGTCGTCCGAATACGCCTGCCCCGAAACCCAGCCCATCGCCGTCTCGCTCCATCGCAAAAGACGACAGATCAAGAATCAGAATTCGGAAGC
>JBILVS010000146.1:0-6529 GCA_044370335.1 Caulobacterales bacterium | reverse complement strand
TTCACAAAGCGACGGCGCAAGTGGCGGGCGGTGTCCCGGCCATGTGTGACGGCGTCACGCAGGGGCGCGGCGGCATGGAGCTATCGCTCTTCTCGCGCGACGTCATCGCTTTATCGGCTGCTGTCGCGTTGACCCATGATGCGTTCGACGCCGCCCTGATGCTGGGCGTCTGCGACAAAATCGTGCCGGGCCTTGTGATCGCGGCCGCCCGGTTTGGGCACTTGCCCATCTTGTTTGCGCCTGCAGGGCCGATGCCGTCTGGGATTGCGAATACGGACAAAGCAAAGGTGCGCAAGCGCTACGCGGTCGGTGAGGCTACACGCGAGGAACTGCTTGAGGCGGAGGCGCAGTCTTACCATGCTCCGGGGACCTGCACCTTCTATGGCACTGCCAACTCGAACCAATTCCTGATGGAAGCGATGGGGCTGCATGTTCCGGGGTCGGCATTTGTGGCGCCGAACACGCCGTTGCGCGAAGCCCTGACCTGTGAGGCGGTTCGGGTGCTCGTCGCCCAAAGCCCGCTCGGCTCTTCGTATCGTCCGTTTGCGGAAGTCATAGACGAGCGAAGCTTTGTGAACGCTATGGTGGCGCTGTTGGCGTCCGGCGGATCGACCAACCATGCTATTCATCTCGTGGCAATGGCGGCGGCGTGCGGAATTGTCATCGACTGGGAGGACCTGTCGCGCTTGTCTTCCGTCACGCCGCTTCTGGCTCGTGTCTATCCCAATGGCGTTGCGGATGTGAATCACTTCCAGGCGGCCGGTGGGACGCAGTTCGTGATCCGTGAGCTGATCGACCTGGGCGTGATGATCGGCGAGGCGGAGACAATGGCTGGATCCGGACTATCGGCTTATACCAAGGAACCTTATCTGGCTGACGGACGGCTCGTGTGGCGGGATGCTCCGAAGGAGTCGCTTGACGACAGTGTGTTGCGGCCGGCCTCGCATCCGTTTGACGCGGAAGGCGGCTTGCGTCTGGTGCAGGGCAATTTGGGCCGGGCGGTCGTCAAAGTCTCTTCCGTGCCTGCGGATCGGCGGGCGATCACCGCGCCCGCCCGGATCTATGATGATCAGGCGGCGCTTGCGGCCGATTTCAAGGCGGGCAAGCTCGATGGCATCGATTTTGTGGCGGTCGTCCGGTTCCAGGGTCCGCAAGCCAATGGGATGCCCGAACTCCATTCGTTGACGCCTGCCCTGTCCGTGATGCAGGACCGGGGACAACGGGTGGCCCTGCTGACAGATGGACGCATGTCCGGCGCATCCGGGGCTGTGCTTGCAGCGATCCATGCGACGCCCGAAGTGTTGACGGGGGGTCCTCTTGGGAAACTGCGGGACGGCGATCTCGTTCGGATCGACGCGGCCGCCGGAGTGCTGGAGGCCCAGGTCAATGCCGAGACGTGGGCGGCGCGTCCCGTTGCGGTCCGGCCACCGCAGCGCATGCAGGGGCTTGGGCGCGAAATGTTCGGCTTGTTCCGGGCGCATGCGGTCTCGGCGGAAGAAGGAGGCGGGATTTTAAGCTATCCATGGTCGTAAGGGCTGAGCGTTCTGAGACATAGGTGACAGATTGTTCTGGACCCGTGGGTAACACTTTTCGCTTTGGCGAAAGGTTGGGATGCCATGGAAGGACGGAACGAAGACGGAGGAACGGCTAAGGTTTGTGGCGCGGCGCCTGGAAAGCGATTCGATGAGCGATTTGTGCCGTGAGTTCGGGATATCCCGAAAGACGGGTCTCAAGATCTTCATCCGGTGCAAGGAGGAAAGGGTCGTCTCCCGTTGCGACCGGTCGCGCCGGCCGGTGCGCTGTGCGAACCAGCTTAAGGGCCAGGTTGAGCAGGCGATTATCCGGGCCAAGCAGGACAAGCCGAGCTGGGGCGCCCGCAAGATCCGGGCGCTCCTGGCCGGCGACGGGGTGCTCGTCGCCGCCATCCTCGACAGGCTCCTGCACCATTCTCACGTCCTCAATATCGATCGCCTCCACGGCCTGGAAGAAACGCTCAATCCGCGGAACTGAACTCCTCCCCAGACCCCATCCCGGACGACACCATCGGAACGACCGGCGACGACAGCAATTCGTAAGACCGGGGGTGGCCTTATTCGTCAATCTGGGTGTCGTGTGTGGACTGTCCGAGCGCGGCTATCGCCTGCGCCCTGTGGTGCGCACTGGTGCAGGCCTCCATAGCCACCGTGCAGCGCGGCGCGTCAGCAAAAAAACTTCGGCACCTGCAATCACGACCGCTTGCGGCGGAACACCATCGACCCGTCCGCCGCTGCTCCATGCGCCTGAAACACGTTCTTGGCCAAACCAAATCTAACCCGATGATGCTAACCGCCGCCATCGACGCTTCCCTTTTAGCGGCTCTAAGACACCCGCTCCCTTGGCACTTCGATGCCGTCGGAGGGGCGTCTGCCCCATCGCTTGGCAAGTGTACTGGGGGGTGGATTGAAAAGGGTCGGGACGCGAGCAATCGAGTAGCAGGCGTAAGGGGCTCTGTGCGCTCAAAGCCTCGCGAACGAGCTTTGTTCGTGGATGGGGCGGAATCCCGGACGTCACGCCATCGCGGTGGACGATGTCCATGTCGGAACCTGTGGTCGACGCCCGTCTCGGAACAGCTTGTCGAAGTGCTCCTCAATCCGCACCCCGCAAGGTTTTCCTCCACGGCTTGCGGGTAGCGCTGTGCGCGCACCCGACCGAAGACCCTCGGTCAGCGCATCAGTGAACGTCCCGGACTGACTCAGGGGAACAGGATAATCCTTAGACATGGCGTATCGCTGCTTTGCTGGAGAGGTGGAGGCTTGATCACCCCCGCGATACGTCGCCCTCCCGATTGACCTCGTCACCACCTGTTGCGCATAGCTCTTAATCCAGCCTCAGCACCCGGCTGGGGGCGTCGGCGGGATCATGCGTCACCAAGAGCGCAGGCAATGCTCGTTCGGCGACCTGGGCAAAGGTGAAGGCGCGCATCCGCTCTCGGAGGGCTGGGTCGAGCTTTGAGAACGGCTCGTCCAAAAGCAGGGCCTCCGGCTCGGCCAGAAGCGCGCGCATCAGCGTCACTCTCGCCTTCTGCCCACCGGAAAGGGTTGCAGGGTCTCGGGATGCCAAACCGTCAAGCTCTGCGGCGGCGAGGGCCGCTTGGACGCGCGCTGTGCGCTCCCCGCGGGAGGGGCCTGGCGGAATGGCGAACGCGAGATTGTCCCCCACAGACATGTGCGCGAACAAGAGATCATCCTGGTACAGAACGCCCACTCGCCGCGCCTCTATCGGTAAATCGTTTAGCGCACGACCATTTAACCTGACCTCTCCTGACGCGCGAAAACCAGAGGGAAGGGCCCCGGCGATAAACGCGACCAGGCTTGATTTGCCGACCCCGCTCGGGCCCATCACGGAAACGACCTCCCCGGGCGCAACATACAACGAAAAGTCGCTCATAAGGCGTCGCTCGCCGATCACGATCGAGACCCGATCTAGCGATAAGCCGGTCGCTTCCGTGGTCAAGGCTGCAGCCCTGCGCGATGGCGTGCAGCGAGAGCGCCAAGGGCAAGCGCACTACCCAAGGCTGCAAACGGCAGCGCCGCCAAGACCAGCGCCACAACGCCCAAGGTGCGCCGATCGCCGCCGGACGACAGCGCGATCGTTTCGGTCGCGAGGGTGTAAACCCGCCCAGCGCCGGCGACGATGGTTGGGAGATACAAGGTCACGCTGATCGTGAAGCCGATCGCGGCCGCGGTCAGAAGCGGACGAAGGAGAAGGGGCGCCTTAACGGCAAGCAGTGTTTCCAGTCGCGATTTGCCGAGCGTTCGCGCTGTGCGCTCCAGCCGTGGGTCCAAGGCGTCAAAGGGCCCACGCAACGCGAGGTACACATAAGGGGCGACAAAGAGCAAATGGGTCCAGACCACAACGCCCAACACGCCATCCCAGCGCAGCGCGCTCCACAGCACGGTGACGCCAAACAAAAAACCGGCTTGCGGCAAAAGCAAAGGCGCAAACAAAAATGCATTTCCCCGCCGTTGTTGCGATCCCGCCTGGGCTTCCAAAGCGAAGAGCGCCAGAATAAGCGCGCACACAGTGCTGAGAGCTGCGATCACGACGGTTCGGCTAAGCAGGACCGGAACGTTGGACGTAGCTTCTGTCCAATGCGAGATAGTCCAGCTTTGCGGCGTCGCCTGCGGCCATGGCCATTGCCCAGCGAAGGACCAAAGCGCCAGCACAATCAAGGCCATCAAGCTGGCGATCAGCGAAAGGCCGACAAGACCCGCGCCCCAAGCGGCGATCGGGACGTCGATGCCCCCGCCCCGCGCGCCGGCAGTCAGTCGGGATCGACCCCATCGCCCGAGGGCGCGCTCTCCCAGGCGCCATACGCCAATCGTGACGGCTGTGAGCGCCAGGAGGACAGTGGAGCCTGCCGCGGCGTGGAGCTGAAGCGTCAAATCGAAATCGCTGAACCAGCGTAAAATCAGGGGCGCAAGCGTCGGCGGCGCGCTCGGGCCTAGCACCAGGCCCAAATCCACGCTGCCAAGGCTCGCTGCGATGACGGCGTAAATCGGGAGGCGCACCTGGCGGTAAACCTGCGGCGCAATCACCGTCAGCCATGCACGGATCGGGCTATAGCCGAAGCTGCGGGCGGTGCGCAGAAGAGCTTCGCTTGGCAACTGGCCCAAGGCGGCCGTGATCATCAAGATCAGGAACAGCGTTTCCTTCAAAGAAAGCGCGACAAGGAGCGAAAGCGCCCACGGATCGCCGATGATCAGAAGGTCCGGCGGTTCCTGCCAGCCGCTCAATTCGGGTGAGATCACTCGCGCTAGAAAGCCGCTTGGCGCGATCAGAAAGGCGAAGCCCACCGCAAAGCTTGCGTGCGGCAGGGCCAAGGCCGCGGCCAGCGACCCCCGAACGCGGGCGAACCACGCCGTGTGATAGACCGCCGCGCAAAACGCAAAGGCGGCCGCGACAGCCAGAACCGATGCGCCAAGGCCAGAAATCAATGTGGCGCTCACTGCTCGCGGAAAGCTGGCATCGGCAAGGAGGCCCTGCATCGGCGCCAAGGACAGCGTCGCTTCGCCCAATCCTGGGTGGATGCCGAAGGCCGGCATCAGGACGCCAAGCAAGCCTGCACATAGCGGCACGACTAACGCCAAAGGCAAAGCCACGCCGGCAAGCCGCCAAGGGTCCAGCCGCAAGTGGGTCACGCCGCGTAGCGCGCCCGCCACGCTTCACTCAAGGCCACATGCCAGGTCGAGTGCGGCTCCGGCAGAGTACGGGCTTGATCGGCGACGCTTGGCAAAGCCGGGTGCGCGGCAAGAGCGTCGAACAAGGCGCGGTCTTCCGGGGCCAGCCGATCCAACGCCAAGACGCCCGGGTCGCCCCAGATCGCCGGATCAGCCTTGCGCGCTTGCGCGGTCGGCGAAAGCAGGAAATTCGCCGTCACCATCGCCGCCTCCTTGGCAGAGGAATTAAAGGGGATCGCGACGAAATGCGAGTTGGTAATTGTGCCGCCGTCAAACGTGTAGGCGCGAGTGGTGGCGGGCAGGCGCCCCGCATTGACCGCCGTTGCGCCCTCCGCAGGATTGAACGCGAAGGCCAAATCCACTTCGTTATCCTCCAGAAGGCGCATAAGCGCTGGATAGTCTGGCGGGAAGGCGCGTGCTGATCTCCAGAGATGCGGGTGCAAGGCATCCAAATAGGCCCACAGCGGGGCAAGTGTTTCTGCGAACCGCGCCTGATCCACTGGCGCCAAGAGCAGCGAGCGGTCGGTCGTCAACTCCGTGAGCGCCTGCTTGAGGAAGGTCACCCCCACGAAATCGCCGGGGGCAGGATAGGTAAACCGTCCAGGCCGTTGACGCGCCCAATCAAGAACTGCCGGTATGGATCTCGGCGGTGCTGTCAATCGGGCGCTGTCGTGAAAAAAAGTGATCTGCGCCATGCCCCACGGGCTCTCAAAGCCCCCGGTCGGCGAGGTGAAGTCCGTCACCGTCGATGGTTTGCCGACAGTATCGACAAGCCCGAAGTTCGGCAGCCGGTCCGCGAAGGGGCCAAACAGCAGCCCCTGGGCTTTGGCGGCCGCGAAATTCTCACCGTTGATCCACATCAGGTCGATGGAGCCGCGGTCCACTCTCCCTGCCGTCTTGTCCGCGATTAGTCGGGTCACCCCCGACGATGTATCGTCGGTTCGAAGGTGCTCCAGGCTCACGCCATACCGAGCCACCATCTGCCCGCCAACCCAGGCGATGTAGGCGTTTATCTTTGGATCGCCCGCCCAGGCGTTCCAGCGCACGGTCTGACCGCGGGCCGCGGCTTCGATGTCAGTCCAAGAGGACGGCGTCAAGCTCGGCGGATGCGGCGCAGGCGAACATGCGGCGAATACGCCTCCTGCCAAGCCCAGGAGAGCCGCGCGGCGGTTCGGACGATAAAGAAGCATTCCAACCTCAAAGTCGAGCGACTGCCCATGTCGACAATAGCGCAAGGTCCGGCAGGATCATGCTGTTACAGGAAATGCGCCAGGAGTATCGCCGTTCAAGCGGATCACTGTGCCCAGAGG
>JBILVS010000073.1:0-13777 GCA_044370335.1 Caulobacterales bacterium | reverse complement strand
GGATACGGACAAACTGGCCCCTATTCGCGCACCCGCGTGTATGACCCGATCATTCAGGCCTCCTCAGGCATGGCGGCCAGTCAGCGCGACATCGTCACCGGCGACCCGATGCTGATCCAAACCCTCGTCTGCGACAAGCTGACGGCCCTGACCGCCGCCCAGGCGATCACCGCCGCCCTCTTTGCCCGCGAGAAGTCCGGCATTGGACAAAAGATTGAGTTGTCCATGCTCGACGCCTCCGTCGCCTTCCTCTGGCCGGAAGGCATGTACAACCACACCTTCGTCGAAGACCCGCCCCCGCCGCAGCCCGAGTTCGGCGCCTTCTACCGCCTCTGGAAGGGCAATGGCGCCTTCTTCGCCATCGCCGCGGTGCAAGACAAGGAGTTCGCCGCCGTCTGCAGGGGGGTCGGCCGCCCAGACCTCATCGACGACCCCCGTTTTAAGACGATTACGGACAGAATGCAGAACTCTCATCTGTACAGGGAGGAATTGACCAGAACCATCGGCGAAGGCGATCCCGAAACCATCATTCAAGGGCTTCTGGCCGAGGAGGCGCCTGCCGCGCGCCTCAACGAGCGCGCCGACCTGCCCGGCGACCCCCAGATCCGCCACAACGAGACGATCCTGGAAGTGGACCACGCCGATCTCGGTCGCATCCGCCAGCCCCGCCACCCGGCCAAGTTCTCCGGCACCCCTGTCGGAAAGCCGGGCCTTGCCCCGCACTTGGGCCAGCACACCGCCGAAATCCTCAATGAACTGAAGAAAGCCTGACCCATGAGCAATCTGGAACTGGCCCGCGCCTTCATCGCCGCCAATGAACGCAAGGATTGGCCCGCCCTTCGCGCCGCCATGGCCGACGCCATCGTCTATCACAACGTCCCCATGCCCGTGATCACCGGCGCCGAAGCCGCCATCGCCATGCTGAAGCAGTTCATGGGCGCGGCGGAAAAAATCGAGTGGGAAATCGTCGCCATCGCCGAAGACCAAATCGGCCGTGTGCTGAATGAACGCGTTGACCGCTTCTGGCTCCCCGGTGGCAAAGCCGTCGCCCTGCCCGTATGCGGCGTGTTTGAATTTGCGGACGGCAAGCTGACAGCGTGGCGCGATTATTTCGATCTGGCAGACTTCCAGCGCCAAATGGCTGCCTAGAGGAAGGCATAATCCGCCTACTGAACAGCGAGGCCTCGGGCGCCCGCGTAACAAGGCGTGATCGTGCACGTCTGCATCATGATCCGCAGGGTGTAAAGGCCGCCGCTCGTCGGGGTGTAATCCATCACCGGCGTGTCATTCTGCATCAGATCCCGCGCGACCACCCGCCCCCCCGCGTCCCACAACTCGAGATCGACGTTGCTACACTCGTAATCGCAGGCGCCGACAAACCGGTAGGGCCGTCCGGCCTCCAGCGTCATAGCCGCTCGATAGTCCGTACCCGGCAGAAGCGGCACGATGACGTCTTCGATCCCCGCCGCTTGGGTCATCCCGTCGCCCCACTGCTCCTGCGAACCGACCAGAAACCCCGCCACCACGGCGCCGAGCTGCGCGCGATGGTCGTCCGTCAACGGCGCTTCTGGAAACGGCTGAGCCGGGGCCGCCAGTTCAAAGGGCGCGCCCATCGGCGGCGGCTCAGGCGCAGGCTCGGCCCGCCCACAGCCGGCCATCAACCCGCCGCTGGCCGCCAGCATCGCCGCCAAAGCCACAGCCCGTGCCCGCATGTCCCGTTTCCCTCTTCACCCCTGGACCGCTTTACCGCAGCCGCACCCCGTTGCCGACCGCTTAGCGCAGACTTAGCTTAACGCCATGCGCTACGAATGCGACGCCCCCAAAGGCATGACATGGTTTCGGCTCGAGACCGCGGCCGAAGCCGAGGCCGAAGCAGCCGCCATGGCCCACGCCGTCGACAAAGTCTACCTCCGGGCGGAGGACGCCGCCCGCGCCACCTATCGGCCAGGGCCCGGGCTGGAGCGCGACATCGGCCTGAAAAGCCACATCACCCGCTCAATGCCCCTGTTCTTGACCCTGCGGGACGGTGACGGGACCCCTCACGTGACCGCCATGATCCCACATCAACGCGAAGCGGACCCTCAGGATTGGACCGTCCGTCCTATTCTCGTGGCGCATGCCAACAAGGACCCCTATCCGCGCTTCGCAGAGCCGATCGACGCCCTCGCCCGCCACCTGGGCCGCCCCCTTCGCGCCGACGAGTGCTACCCCTATCGGCGGAGCTGAAACGCCCCGCCGACAGAGCCGCCTTGGCTTTACTCGGTGACCGCCCGCACGCCGATTTGGCAGGGTTCCACCGCGCAGGTCCGCAGGTGCGTCCGGACCGTGAACGGGCCGGCCGCTGAGGGGGTGTAGCGCACGATCGGGAAATCGTCCGGAGCCACGTCCGAGGCGACCACGGCGTTGGACCCGTCGATCAGCTCGATATCGAGGTTGCTGCAATCGTGGTCGCACGCGCCGAAGAAGACGTAGTCCACGCCCGCGTTTAGATTGACTGCCCAGTTGTTCGGGCTCTCGCTGACATTGATCAGCGCGAGCTGATCCGGCAGGCCGGGGTCGCGCTGGCCGTTGGCCGCGAGCTGGCCCTGCGCCATATCGAGATAGCCCGTGACGATTTCCCGCAGCCGCGCTTGGCCCTCCGCGGAGTTCGGATCGATCTCCTCGGGACCGTCCGTGCTGGTCGCGGCCGGAGCGTCAGCCGACGGCGTCGCCTGCGACTGCGCCGGCGTCTGCTGGTTGCAGGCCGCCAGAGCCAGCGCCATGGCGAGCGCGGTGAGATACTTCATGGTCGTCCTCCCGGTGAGATATTTCCTTACGCCCCGTCTGGTACGCGCCCTCTTCGATGAAGTCGAGACCTGCCCGCAATCCCATGCTATGCCGCAACCCATCGCGCCCATGCTTCTGCCGCTCGAGGATAAAGCCTTGACCGTTCCAACCACAGGTTCCGTCGTCAAAAGCGTCACTGGCCGGAAAGCACGCCCCCCGATCGAGAACCTGTCCGGCCTTCTCGAACGCCTGTGCAGCCTCGTGGATTGTGACAAGGTCCCCGGTGAGACCAGCTCCACCATTGCGGTCCGCCAGATCATCGACACGATCGGCCGCCGCGCCTATGGGCCGGTGCTTTTGGCGCTCGGCCTCTTCTCGATCTCGCCGCTGACCGCGATCCCAGGCATGACCTGGGCCAGCGCGGCCTTCACGCTGTTGATCGCCCTGCAGCTCACCGTCGGCATGGAGCGCCCTTGGATGCCGCGAAATCTGCTCGAGGCGCGCGTCTCCTCCTCAGGCCTTGTGAAAGCCGTGGACGCCCTCCGCCCCGCCGCGCGCGTTGTCGATCGCCTTCTGCGCCCGCGTTTGAACTTTCTGGCACGGTTGCCGTTCGTGATCGTGATCGGCCTTCTGTGCTGCGCGGCGGCCTTGGTCACGTTCCCCCTGGGCTTTGTGCCGTTCCTGCCGATCGTGCCGGGGCTGGCCGTTGTGCTTTTCGGCTTAGGGCTTGTGGCGCGGGATGGGCTGCTGCTGCTCTTGGGTGCAGCCGGCGTGATCGGCGCGTTCTATCTGGCGCACGATGCGATCGAAAGCCTGATCCCGATGCTGCAGAATTTGATCGCCCGTCTCCCGCTTTGAACCAACGACGGGCCTCCGCGCACGGATGATCCGTCGCGGGATGAAATCGGGGAACAGTGGGGGCGGGAAAGATCCGGCGTGCGGTTTGGTTGGGTGGGTCTGGGGTTCGATCTCTCGTCCCCCGCCACATGGTCCGGCCTGCCAGGCTTATGATTGCGCAGGCTGGTCGTCGCTGCGACACAGGGCTTACGGGGAGGGGAGGGGGTCAATGTCGCCAAGGGGGGCGTTTATGATGTCGCTTGACAAAGGTCACCAATTTTCTACCCCCAGCTCAAACGAGCATCATTTTTCGACGTTTGCCATCGATTCAAACGGAACAGCCGTTGCCCACGCTCCCACGCCGCATTTGTCATTGATTTTCTACAAATAGAGTCCGATATCAGCGAAAATCGACGGATACCATCGAAATTCCACCGATCAGTCGCACCCCTCGGAAAAATGATGTCATCGGTTTTGGACTTAGAGGTAGACGCGTGCGTGATTTTTGACGCTTGTCATCGTTTTTGGACGCCTGACCCATGCTGACCGGACAAACCGCCCTGGTTAAGGACCTCGACCTCGCGGTGCCGCTCCCGCACACCGAGAGCCACATTCGAAATGGTCGCCGGCGCACCGACACCAGTGAACACCACGTGGTGGAAAGCTATTCCAAGCAATACGCTCACGCCGGCGGGCTCAGAGACCATCTCCTTTTCGCACTCCGACACGAGCCGATCGACGCGCGCGTTCTCCACGCCGCGTTCAAAAAGATGGGCGGCGAGGACATACGCGCCTGGGTGCGGTCCGAGCCCACAGGTGCCTATGCGCGGCGCGCCTGGTTCCTCTACGAATATCTGACCGGCGAGCGCCTCGATGTGGCAGACGCCAAGAGCGGCAGCTATTACGATATCCTCGACCCCAAGCGGCATATCGTTGGCGCACCGCGGCTCTCAAAGCGTCACCGCATTCGCGACAACTTCCTCGGCGTCCCCGGCTTCTCGCCGATGGTGCGCCGCACCGCAAAGCTTGAGGCGCGCATGGCCGAGGCGCTGGATCGGGAAGCCGCCGCGCTTACTCGATCGGCGGACCCCGAATTGCTGCGCCGCGCGATCGCATTTCTCTACACCAAGGAGACTAAGTCGAGCTGGGAGATCGAGCGCGAACAAGTCAGCGGCACGCGCGAAGAAAAGTTCGTCGCAGCGCTGACCCGCGCCGCAAAATTCAACGCCGCCAGCAAGGCGGAATTGATCTCCCTGCAGAACGCGATCGTCGAGCCGCGTTATGCCGCCGCCGATTGGCGCAACATCCAAAACTATGTCGGAGAGACTGTCAGCGGATATCGCGAGCGGGTCCACTTCGTCTGCCCACGGCCCGGCGACGTCCCGAACCTGATGCAAGCCTGGGCCAATGCCGGTAACCGGCTGATCAAAGACAAATCCGATCCCGTCATCGCCGCGACCCTCGTCGCATTCGGTTTTGTATTCATACACCCGTTCGAGGATGGCAACGGACGGTTACACCGCTTTCTCGTGCACAACGTCCTCGCCCGCACCGGCTTCAGCCCCGACGATGTCATCTTGCCAGTTTCGGCCTCGATCGTGCGCGATATGAAGGCATACGATACAGCACTCGAGACCTTCTCAAAGCCGTTGTTGTCACTGATCGATTGGAGCTTCGACGAAGAAGAACGCCGCGTCATTGTCAATGGCGATACCGCCAACCATTATCGCTATTTCGACGCCACTCGGCTTGCGGAATATCTCTACGACCGCGTGGCCGATAGCGTACGCAAGGATCTTGCGGAAGAACTCGATTTTCTCTCCTGCTACGAGCGCGCCTATCGGGGCGTACGCAACGTTGTCGATATGCCCAACAAGAAGATATCGTTGTTCGTGCGGATGGCGATGACGAACGGCGGCGCCCTACCGAAGTCACGCCGCAACATGTTTGAGGAAATCACCGACGACGAAATTGCGCGCATGGAAGAAGCGGTACGAAACGCCCAGGCGCCGGATGTGGGGGATGTCATCTGAAGCGCCCAGTGTCAGACTCTGCCGTGGTTGCCGAGCGAGCCCGCCTCAGATGGGTTGTCCGACTTTCCGAAGGCGCTCGCTGGCGATGGCGCTCATACGATCTCGAGCGAGATGGAGGAGATTGCTATAAACGGCCTGCATCGAGTGCAAGTGCGTGACCAGAACGGCGAGATGACCGCCGTGACGCTCGAGCTCAAATGCAAAAGGATCCACGTTCAGCCGCCGATCGGGAAGCAGAAGCGTTACCCAGCCCTCGACCTGACCGTCATCCACGCCACCGAACGTGATGCGCCTAAAGGGCGTAAGCCGATCGACTGGAAGCTGATGACCGATCTGCCGGCGCGCACGCGCGCTGAAGTGATTGAAAAGATCGATTGGTACGCTCTGCCTTGGAAGATCGACTCGTTTGCGTCATTTGCCGTCGAACAAGGCGAAAGCCTTTACGTGCTTTGCAAGGCCCTTGGCCACCGCAAGGCTTCGACTACGGAGCGCTACGCCCACCTTCGCGATGATCCCGTGCGCGACCTGGTGGAGCGTATATCCCGGCATGTGGCGGCGGCCCGTTCAACACCGGACGAGGCGGTATAATCCAATCTGCAGCGCCGGGAGCGCAGCCACAGCGCCCGGGTGATCTGCTAGCCGCTCAGCTCGTGCGGTGGATGAGCGCGAGGAGCTAAATGGCTCATTGGCGGCATGAATGGCTCGCGCCCGCCCGGTGAATTCTGGCCTGCGGCTAGTATGATCCCTCGTCCTCAGCGGCGTCACGATTTGAGTCGCCATCCTCCAACTCGTCGGGAGGCAAGTTGAGTCCTGCGAACGAGGACGAATATGCAGCCTCGATCGCTTCGACCTCTTCGTCCCTCAGAAGCGCAAACTCTTTCGTCCGCGCTCTCCTGGAAAGCTTGCCCGCGTTTTGCTTAAGGAAGCGATGCAGCAGATCGACCATGCTGTTCGGCATGTCGACGATCCTTAGTACTTGCCGGGAATAGCGATCATAGGCTTCGAGGTAAGCCACTTCATCGGGCAGATCGCGTCCCGATTCCAAAAGGTCGGAAAACGCCCTAGCGCCGGCCCCTCCCTTAACCGCAGCACGACAACCCGGGCCTGACCATCGCGAAAAATCAAGGCCCCGAAATCGCTGTCGATGGTGATGATGACACGGCCTTCCGCCGCGGCCTTTATCGACAGGGTCCGCGCGACGCAGCTATCCACCAATGGCTTCATGCATGGCCTCGTGTGCCGACATCTCCAGAGCATAGTCAAACGAGCAAACTTCGGATCAATCGCCCGCTTTTTCCTGCCACCAGCCATCTTGCGAACGCCACACTTCGGAACGCTGCACTTCACGCGTCAAAGAATAATCGACAAACGACCTGTTCAGGACTTGCTTGTCGTCGTCAGTAAGTTTGACGCAGATTGTGGCTTACAGTTCTTCGTACGCTTCATCGCCGGGCTGAATTGTCCACAGGGCCCGAGAAAAACCTGTTGCCCCCTCAATCCCCATCCATCTTCAGCGCCGCGATAAACGCCTCCTGCGGGATCTCAACCTTCCCGAACTGGCGCATCCGCTTCTTGCCCTCTTTCTGCTTGTCGAGAAGCTTGCGCTTCCGCGACGCGTCGCCGCCGTAGCACTTCGCCGTCACGTCCTTGCGCAGGGCCGAAATCGTCTCCCGCGCAATGATCCGCCCGCCGATCGCCGCCTGGATCGGGATCTTGAACAGGTGCTGCGGGATCAGCTCTTTCAGCTTCTCGCACATCGCCCGCCCGCGGCTTTCCGCTCGGGCCCGGTGCACCAGCATCGACAGCGCGTCCACCGGCTCGTCATTGACGAGGATGTTCATCTTCACGAGATCGCCGGCCCGGTGATCGATCAGCTGATAGTCAAACGAGGCATAGCCCTTCGAGACGCTCTTCAACCGGTCGTAGAAGTCAAACACCACCTCGTTGAGCGGCAGCTCATACACAAGCATCGCCCGCGTGCCCACATAGCTGAGCTCCACCTGCACCCCGCGCCGGTCCTGGCAAAGCTTGAGGATGCCTCCCAGATACTCGTCCGGCGTCAGGATCGTCGCCTTGATCCACGGCTCGTGAATCTCTTCGATCTTCATCACGTCCGGCATATCCGCTGGGTTGTGCAGCTCCAGCACGCCCCCGTCCTTCAGATGCATGTGGTAGATCACCGACGGCGCCGTGGCGATCAGGTCGAGATTGAATTCGCGGCTCAGCCGCTCCTGGATGATTTCCAGATGCAAGAGCCCCAAAAACCCGCAGCGGAAACCAAAACCCAGCGCCGCGCTCGTTTCCATCTCAAACGAGAAGCTCGCATCGTTGAGGCGCAACCGGCCCATCGCCGCGCGCAGGTCCTCAAACGCCGCCGCGTCCGTGGGGAACAGGCCGCAGAACACCACCGGCTGCGCCGGCTTGAAGCCCGGCAGGGCCTGCGTCACCCCGCCCTTCTCGCTGGTGATCGTGTCGCCCACCCGCGCGTCGGCGACCTCTTTGATGGAGGCCGTCAAAAACCCGATCTCACCGGGGCCAAGGCTCTCGACGTCGGTCGCCTTTGGCTTGAACACGCCGACCTTGTCGACGCCATAGATCGCGTCGGTCGCCATCATCTTGATCCGGGAGCCCTTTTTCAGCACCCCGTCGATCACGCGCACGAGCACGACAACGCCCATATACGCGTCGTACCAGGCGTCCACGAGCATCGCTTTCAGCGGCTTGCTCGCATCGCCTTCGCTCGGCGGCGGCAGGCGCGTGACGATCGCCTCCAACACTTGATCGATATTGAGCCCGGTCTTCGCGCTGATCGGCACAGCGTCCGACGCATCGAGCCCGATGACCTCTTCGATCTGCTCCTTCACCCGCTCGGGCTCCGCCGCCGGCAGGTCGACCTTATTGAGCACCGGCACGATCTCGAGATTGTTGTCGAGCGCCTGATAGACATTGGCCAGCGTCTGCGCCTCCACGCCTTGGGAAGCGTCCACCACCAGAAGCGCGCCCTCGCAGGCCGCAAGCGACCGGCTCACCTCATAGGCGAAATCGACGTGCCCGGGCGTGTCCATCAGGTTGAGGGTATAGGTCTTGCCGTCCTTGGCCTTGTAATCGAGCCGCACGGTCTGGGCCTTGATCGTGATCCCGCGCTCCCGCTCAATGTCCATACTATCAAGGACTTGCTCGGTCATCTCCCGATCGGTCAGCCCCCCGGTGAACTGGATCAGCCGGTCGGACAGGGTCGATTTGCCGTGGTCGATATGGGCCACGATGGAGAAATTACGGATCAGGTCGCGGGCGGTGCTGCTCATGGCCGTGGAGGTAGCGTGGATGCTGCGCCGCGGGAAGGCGGGCGTTGCAAATGATATGTTGCGCAGATCTACATTTCGAAGTAGAAATCTACATCATGGCGATCCACATCACCGATCCGGTCGCCGATAAGGCGGTCCGAGAGCTTGCCCGCCATTGGGACGTCAGTCTCACAGAGGCCATCCGCCGCGCCGCCGAGCGGCAACTGGCGGCCGAGCGGCGAGAGACGAACATGGCGCGCATCGTGGCGGAGCTGCAGGCCGCCGCAAACCGCTATGCCCCGACAGATCAAGCAGCCGACAAAGCGTTCTTCGACAGCTTGAATGACGAATGACCCTGGTCCTGGACTCCTCAGCCCTCGTTGCAATCCTGACCTCCGAACCGGATGCGCCGAGCCTGACCCAAACATTAGCAGCCGCCGAACCACCTTTTCTATGCTGTCCGATCACGGTGTATGAGACGGCCGTGGCTTTCGCTCGCGTCCGCCACTGTTCCATCGTGGAGGCCGCAGCCCTGGTGGACAAAGCACTGAGCCGCCTCGCCATTCGCGTAGAGCCGACAACCCACGGCCAGGCAGCCCGCGCGATCGAAGCGTTCGATCGCTTCGGCAAAGGCCGCCACCCAGCGGCCTTGAACCTCGGCGATTGCTTCAGCTTGGCTTTGGCGAAGGATCAAGCTGCCCCGCTGCTGTTCAAGGGCGATGACTTCGCCCATCCAGAAGTGCAGGCGGAACTCAACCGATAGCCCCCCTACCCCCGCTCCCGCATCGCCCCCCACAGGCTCATCCCCGTCCAGCGCTTAAAGGCCCGCGAGAACGCCGCCGGCTCGGAAAACCCTAACAGATACGCCGTCTCGTTCACGCTCGCCTTCCGCCCATGCAGGTAATGCAAAGCCAGCTGCCGCCGCAGGCCGTCGAGCACGGCGGCAAACCTCACCCCTTCGGCCTTCAGGCGCCGGAACAGGGGTCTGCCGGCCGATCCCCATCTTGCCGGCGATCGTCTCGATCTCGGCCACCCCCGTGTGCAGCATCGCCATGGGCAGCGCCTCCACCCGCCCGCGCGTCATCTCCTGCGCCGCGAGCGCGCGGAAAAAGCGCCTGCGCCTTTTCGCTTAAGACCCCGAAGGCATAGCGGTTGTCCGGCGCGATCCGCACCGCGGGCCAAGCCGGGTTCATCCGGATCGCGTTGCGCGCCGCGCCAAAGGTGACCGGCACGCGCCAGATCTCTTCGTAGGCCCGCCAATGCGCCGGTTTCGGATGGGTGACCTCCACCCCCAAGTCGAAGACATGATCCGGAGAATTCTTCCGGGAATGCACGATGAACCGCAACCACGTGCTTTCTGTGAGCTCCGGAAAATCATTCGGGTTCAAACGGTTGTCGTAAAGCCAAAAGGCTCCGTCCCGCGCCGCATTGGCAAAGCGCGGCCCCTGCGCCAGCCCCTCGGTCTCCACCACGAGCCGCCCATACCGGTTCAGCTGAACGAGCGCCTCCGTCATGGTCGGCAGAGGCGTGCGCAATGAGCCCCACCACCGACCACTTCCGGAAATCGCTGTCCGCCCCGAACCGCAAAGCCAGCGCTGGGTCTCCCGTCTCCGCGATCGCCCCCACATCAGGGCGATGAACCGGCCGTACCCCACCCGTTTGTCGGGATCGTTGAGCATGGCGGTCGGCAGCCCCGCCGCCGCCGACAAGCGCGCCGGATTGGCCCCGCACCGGACGCCGAAATCAAACAAAGGCCTTGGCGTAGCCTGCTGAAACTGTGGGCTCGATCCGCACCGACGGCGTCTCTGCTGTTACCCAGGATCAAGTCTCGAACAGCGCCGATCATGGAGACATATCGTTTGTCGGTAAACATGGGCCATCCTTCGTCAGTCAAGGCCCCGTCATTGATGTCCGCCACGCCTGCCGCTTCTCGCAGCCTTCCCATCGCCGCCGGCTTTTGGTTTGCCGCCACGGCCTTTGGGCAGATCGCCTTCCTCGCCTACATCGTAGGCTTTTACGGCCCCACCCTGGTCAGCGGCGACTTCGCGCTCTGGGCCCGCAACGAAAACCTTGGCCACGGCTATGTCCCGGGTAACGGTTTGGGCAACCTCCTCTTTGCCGTCCATGTCGGCCTCGCCGCGGTCCTGACCTTGGGCGGACTGCTCCAACTCCTGCCCGCCCTGCGCCGCAGAGCGTAGGCGCTTCACCGCTGGACAGGCCGGGTCTTCATGCTGGCGGCCCTCGCCGCCGCCATCGGCGGAGCGGTCCTCACCTGGCTCCGCCATACCGCGGAATCGAGCCTCGTCAACGACATCGGGATCACCGGAAACGCTCTGGCCATCCTGCTCTGCGCCTTCTTCGCTTGGCGGGCCGGCATGGAAAGGAAGTTCACCATTCATCAGGTTTGGGCGACCCGCCTGTTTCTGGTCGTCAGCGGGGTCTGGTTTCTGCGCGTCGGCATGGTGGCCTGGGGCCTGATTGGCCAGGTCTGGGGCATTGCAGCCTTTTTCGATGTCTGGGTATTCAGCGCTTACCTCGTTCCCCTGGCGGTATACGAACTCTACCGCCACGCCAAACAGGCCGGCCACGCCGCTGAGCGCGGCGGCGTTCATGTGGCTCCCCTGCTCGCCGCGTGAAAATCCCCTGCATCCAAGCACCGCCGCGGCGGCCATAATCCCCAGAATGCCCGGATCGGCCGGGCGCCATGGGGCAAACTCGATGGACTTCGCAGATCTCTTCCAACGCTATTGGTGGATCATTTTTCCGATTTTCGGCATGGGCATGGCGGTTTTGGGCTTAGCGGACTCCTCCCGCCGCACCCGTCAGATGATGGACCTGATGAAAACCTATGCCGAGCAGGGCAAAGACCCCCCGCCCGAACTCATCAAAGCCCTCAACAATCAGATGGATTATAATAACAGCATGGGCTCCGATTCGGCGTCCCGCTGGTGGACCCCGGTGGTCTTCACCGCCCTCGCCGCGGCCTTTGCGGTGGCCACCTGGCACACCAAGGTCGAGGATTATAATTGGGCCTTCTTGATGGTGACCGTGTTGTTCAGCGTGTTCGCCGTCGGGGCCTTCCTGATTGCTCTGTCGTCGCGGCCCAAGCGCTGATCCCGATGGGCGAAGCACCGGATGATAAACTGCTCGAGGCGGCGCGGAAGGGCGATGTGGGCGCGCTCTCCGCACTGATCGACGAAGCGCAGGGTCCCGTCCGGGCCTTCCTCCGCCGTCTGACCGGCAATGCAGCGGATGCCGACGATTTGGCGCAGGAGGCCTTCACCCGCGCCCTGGATCGGCTCGATCGGATGCGACCAGGGGTCCGCTTCCACGCCTTTGTTTCCGGCATTGCTTTCCAACGCTGGCGCGAGGGCCGCCGCACCGACAGCCGCCGCCAACGCCGGGAGCAGGCCTACAGCGACCTCTACGACGACGCCGAGGGCCAAGGCCCCCTGGCCGCCGCCTTGGCAGCCCGCGAGGCCCTCGCCGCGCTTCCCCCTGACCAGCGCGCAGCCCTCGCCCTCTGTATCGGCGCAGAGTTCACCCACAAAGAGGCCGCCGCCGCATTGAATTTACCCCTCGGAACCGTAAAATCTCACATAGCCCGCGGCCTGACCCGCCTGCGGGCAACCCTCGGCGTCACGCTGGAAAGGCAAAAGCCATGACCGCCTCTGAGGACCAGTTTGATCTGGATCTTGCGGCCCTTCTCGACCCTGGCTCCCAGCCGGAAGCGCCGGCAGCGTTCCGGCTTGCCGTCATCGAGCGTGTCTATGCCCGACGCCAATCCAAAGGCGCCCGCCGCCGGGCGGCGGTGTGGGTCTTGAGCTTTGCCGCGGTCGGCATGACGGCCCAGGTCGCCGGCCCTGCCATCGAACGCGTAATGATCGAACCTGCCTTCCTCGCCGGCGCGCTGGCGATGACCGCCGCGTTGGCCGCGGTCGTCATCGCCCAGGGCCCCCAGCGCGCTTTCGCCTGGCTGTCGCCGCGGCTCTAGGCGCGCCCTGGCCCGCGCGCGATCAGAAGCGACTGCTCAGCACCAACCGCACCGAGCGACCCGGCCGTGGCAGCAAGTCCTTCACGAACGAGGTGTGTGCTCGCGCTTCCTCGTCTGTGAGGTTCCGGCCATCCAGCCGCACGACCAACAAATCATTGTCCGCCACCGGCCGGAAGCTGAGCTGCGCATTGAACAGATCATAGCCCTCCGTCGGCGTCTCAAACGCCGCCAGGTCCTTGGCCTCCGCCACATTCACCCATTCCACCCGGCCTCCGAAGCGCCCGGTCTCGCCCTCAAAGCCCAAGGTGAAGCTCCGCGGCGGGATGCGGGGCGCGTTGCCTCCGGCGTCCAATTCGGCCCGGACGATGTCCGCCGTGGCGTCCGCCCGGACAGCCCAGTCTCCGGCCGTGAACAGAAGGGCCGAGGCGCTGATCTCACCGCCGGTGAAAGTCGCGTCTTCTTGTGCCGCCGCAAAGATCGGCAGATCGCTGTCCACGTCCTCAAGCCCCGTGTCGAAGAAGGTGGTGAAGTCCTCAAACGCGATGTGGAACAAGCTCGCTTCCAGCTGCAGCCGCTCCGAGGTCCACCGCGCCGTGCCCTCGATCGACAGCGCCGTTTCGCTGCCGAGGTCAGGATCGCCGAGCTCAAACGTCGAGGTCGCCAGGTGCGCCCCGTCTGCGAACAGTTCGATCTCGGTCGGCGCCCGCTCCGTCCGCGCCAGCGTCAGGCCGAAGAACAGGGCGTCGGTCGGCCGATAACCCGCGCCGAGCGATCCGCTCCATAGGTCAAACGACCGCTCGCCGAACACCGCGTTGTCATACTCCCGCTGCTCGTGGCGAAGCCCGCCGTCGAAGGACCAATTC
>JBILVS010000170.1:0-5302 GCA_044370335.1 Caulobacterales bacterium | reverse complement strand
CCAATTCCCCGCCTGGAGACGCTCCACGATGAAGACGCCCAAATCAGAGATGTCGGTCGGCGTGACGAACGCCTCCTCGCCCACGGCGGAGAACTCGAGCGACGAGCCGCTGATCCCCGCGACCCCCCTCAAGGCCCCCAGCGTGTGGAACGCCTCGATCCGCGCGTCGAAGCCTTCATTGGTGAAGGTCGTGCCCACCTCACCCGTTTCTTCGATCTCAGAGTGGGTGTAATCGACATAAGCCGCCTCCGCGCGGAGGCTGTTGATGATCCCGAAGCCCTGCGTCAGGCCCAACCGCGCTTCATACCGGGTCTGCTCCAGATCGATGAAGGGGCCGGCGAAGATCGCCTCTTCCTCTTCTTCCTCGCCATGGGCATGGGCTTTCGGAATGCCGTAGGAGCTGTCGAGCTGCCGCGCCGACACCCCTGCAAAGCCCCACGCCCCGTAAGTCGAAAGCCCGATCCCGAGCCCTTCGGCCTCAGCAAAGCTGTTTTCCGCCGTGCCGCGCTCGAACTCTTCGGGCGTTTCGCCCTCGGCCAGAGCCTCTTCAATTTCCTCCGCGCGTTTGGCGGCGGAATAGGCGAAGCCCGGGATGTCATAGTCGCCCGCGTCGCGGATGAACCCGTCCACCCGCAGGGCAAACCGGTCATTGGCGAAGGCCAGCGCCACCGCCGCCTGGCTCTCATCAAGGCCGACCGCGTTTGATGCGACCGCTTGGCCGCTGAACCCGCTGTCAGGGGCCGCTTCCAAGATCCGGCCGTCCAGCACATTCACGACGCCCCCGACGGCATTCCCGCCATAAGGGAGCGCCGCCGAGCCCCGCAGCACTTCGATCGTCTGCGCCTCCAAGCCCTCGGAAGCCACCGCATGGTCTGGGCTGACCGAGCTGGCGTCGATCTGGCCCGTGCCGTTGCTCAGCACCCGGATGCGGTCTTCACCCAGGCCCCGGATGATCGGCCGGCTCGCCCCGCGGCCAAAGAACGTGCTGGCGACGCCCGGTTGGCTGTCCAGCGTCTCGCCAAGGCCGGCCCCCAAGTTCGCGATCACCGCATCCCGATCAAGCGTCGTCGCGGCCTGAATCGTCCGGTCTTCTGCGTCGTCCAGCGCCGTCGCCGTCACGATGATCGGTTCATCCCCAGCAGAGGTCTGCGCTCTCGCGGGCGCCGCCAGCGCCATCGATGCGATCAGCGCCAAGGTCGAAACCGTCGTCACAGTGTTCATGTTTGACATCCCCAATTCAATGGGGCGTCCGTTATAAGATAACATCACCTCGGTCAACCCGTTTGGGAACCGAAACAAACCCAACAAAGCTGTCATCTCAGAGGCTGCTTCGGGCCTTGTTTGCGCCCCACTTGTTCGAAAGCTTGCCCCCATGAAACCTTTGACTCGACGCGCCACCCTGTCCGGCCTCGCCGCCGCGGCAGCCCTCGTCCCCTTCTCTGGAGCGTTTGTCCCAGAGGCGTACGCCCAGGACTCCGGCGAGTACACGCTTGAAGAAATGATCCAGGCGGCGGATGCCTTCTTCGGAGCAGGCGCAAGCGGTTTAGCCGCCGTCATGGAGCGCGCCTTCGCTGATAATGGCCGCCCTGTCGGCTACATCGAGGGGACGGAAGCCGCCGGCGCCATCGGCGTCGGTCTGCGCTACGGCGAGGGCCGCCAGTTCTTCCGCCGCAGCCAGAACGGCCTCCGCGTCTATTGGCAGGGTCCCTCTGTCGGCTTCGACAGCGGCGGCAACGTCTCGAAGGTCTTCACCCTGATTTACGGCATGACCGACGCCCGCCAGATCTTCCGCCGCTTTCCCGGCGTGGAAGGCACGGCCTATTTCGTCGGCGGGATCGGCCTTAATTATCAGCGGGCGGACGGCATCACGCTTGCCCCGATGCGGTTTGGCGTGGGCCTACGGGCGGGCGCAAACATCGGCTATTTGGCCTATTCGCCCCGCCGCAACATCCTGCCCTTTTAGGGCTTGTCGGACTTCGAGGCCTGCCGGTCCCGCAATTCGTCAGAGAACGCCGAAGCTAGAATGCCCGCCGGTAGCGCCACGATCCCGATCCCCGCGAGCGAGATCATCATCGCCGCGAGCCGCCCCGGCGCCGAATGCGGATAGACATCGCCGTACCCCACCGTCGTGAGCGTCACCACCGCCCACCAGATCGCCCGCGGGATCGACCCGAAATTCTCCGGATCAAGGGTCCCTTCCACGAAATAGAGCAGCAAGGCGCCAACATAGACAAACACCAACGCCAGCGCCAAAGCCACCCCAAGCTGGCTCCAGCTCCGCCGGATCGCGGCGAGAAACACGTCAAACGCCGGCACATAGCGCGCGATCTTGAACAGCCGTAAGAGCCGCAGCGCCTTCAAAAACGCCACCTGCTGCCCGCTCATGTGGCCGCCCTGCGCGATCAGGATCGCCTCCGGCAGGAACGCCATCAGGTCCGCGAGCGCATAAAAGCTGCCCATATAGCGCAGCCGGCCCGCAAACCCGCGATAGCGCGGGTCCTCCCCTGCAACCCACACCCGCGCGACATATTCGAGCGCAAAGATGCTGATGATCCCGATATTGATCTGGCTGAGCGCGGCAAGGACCGGCGCCGGCACGGTCGGCTCGGTCTCGATCGCCAGCGTGATGAAGCTGAACACAACGAGCATGACGAGCAGCCCGTTCAACGGCGAGAGGCCCGGCTTACCCCAGGCCTCAGGCTCGAGCAGGCGATAGAGCCGGCTGTGCGGCGGCTGTCCGGCGGCGACATCCATGGCGACGTGATTCCCCTCTGCCGAAGCGATGGGAGGCTAGCGGCGCCGAGCGGTCGGCGGAAGGGCTGTGAGCCGGGTCGCGCTGAGGCGGAGGGAGAGGGCCTGTATCCAGAAATCGCCGAGGACGGGCCTAGCCAAGCTGCGTTAGGCGAACAAATTTCAGGTCCGCGAGATCGACGCCTTCGCGCAGGTTATCGTCCACGCTGCAGCCTTCAATAGTTTCGAGATAGCCGTCGCCATCAGCGTCCCACAGGATGATACCCAAGCCGTGCTCAACATCATCGACCTCGAAATGCGCGCCTTGTTGGCTTAGGGGCGCCGGCGTGCACGTCTCGCGATCAACGTTAACTCTCGTGTAAAAGCCAACGATCGTATTGATGCGGTCCACGATTTCCGCAGCGCAGACCTGTTCACCAAACGCCTTGGCCTTGGCGCTGAACAGAGGTGCGATGCTGTCGAGCATGGCGTCGCTCGAAGTCCGTGAAAGCCGGAAACGGCGGGCAAGCAGGGGCCTCGACCAACGGCCCCCTCATCCACCCTTCACGGTTCGGCCTCAGTGTGCTCATGCCGCCAACCTGCTTTCACACGCCCGCCCCGCAAATGCTCACAATGGGACTTCCTCAGACATTGAGCCTAAAGCACCCCCCTTACCCCCTCAACACGCCCCCCACGGCCTTGCTCGCCGCCGCGATCACCTTCGCCGACACGGCCTCGATCTCCGCCTCCGTCAGCGTCTTGTCCGTCGGCTGCAGCGTCACCTCGATGGCGAGGCTCTTCTTACCCTCCGGCACGCCGGCGCCGCGATAAACGTCAAACAGCGTCACGTCCGCGATCAGCGTCTTGTCCGCCCGCAGGGCCGCGCTCACAAGGTCCGCCGCGGCCTTGCTCTCATCCATGATGAACGCGAAATCGCGCGAGAGCGGCATCAAGTCCCACTTCTCAAACACCGGCCGCGCCCGGCCTTTCGCTCGCGGCCCCGGGATGGCGTCAAGGTCGATTTCGAACGCGAGCGCCGGCCCAGACACATCCAAAGCTGCCAGCGTCTTGGGATGAAGCTCCCCGAACACCGCCACGACCTTCGGCCCGATCTTAAACGCGCCCCCGCGGCCAGGATGCAGCCACGAGACCTCCGCCGGAACCGACTGCAACGCGCTCACCGGCGCGCCGACAGCCTCCAGCACCGCAAGGCAATCCCGCTTCACAGCCAAAACATCGACGGCCTCCGCCCCCGCCCAGTGCCGCGCCGGCCGCGGCTGCACGACGGCCGAAACCGTCCGCCGCTGATCCTTCTCCCCATCGCCGCTATAGACCGGCCCGACCTCAAACAGCCGCGCATCGCCAAACCCGCGATCCAGATTGCGCTGCGCCGCCTTGAGCAGGTTCGGCAACGCGGACGGCCGCATCGTATCGAGATCGGACGCAATCGGATTGGCGAGCTTCACGGCCGCGATCTGGCTCTGGTTCAAGCCGAACAGTGCGGCTTCCCGCTCCGGCAGGAAGCTCCAGGTGATCGCCTCCTGATAGCCGGCCGCCGCCAGCGCCCGCCGCGCCACCCGGCCACGGCTTTCCGTGACGCCCGCCGCAGGGGGCCGCAGACCCGCCGCCCGCGGCGGCGGCGCTTCCGGCAATTTGTCAAAGCCCTCGATCCGCGCGATCTCCTCCACGAGATCCGCAGGCCCCTCCACGTCCCGCCGCCACGATGGCGGCGTCACGGTCCAGGCCTTGCCCTTGGCCGCCACAGAAAATCCAAGCGCCTCCAAAATGGCCTGGCTCCGGGCGGGCGTCACGTCGAGCCCCGCCAGCGTCCGCACCCGCTCCGGGTTGAAGAACAAAGCTTTGGGCGGCGCCGGGATAGCGCCCGCGACCATCGGTTTGGACGCCTCCCCGCCCGCCATGTCCAGGATCATTGAAACCGCCAAATGCAGCCCATCGACCACAAAGCCGGGGTCCACGCCCCGGGCGAAGCGATACTGCGCGTCTGAGGCGATCCCTGTCGCCCGACCAGTCTTGAAGGTCCGGTTCGGATCAAACCAGGCGCTTTCCACGAGCACCTCGGTCGTGGCGTCCGAAGAGCCGCTTTCTTCGCCCCCCATCACCCCGCCGAGGCCCAGAACGCCCTTGTCGTCCGCGATCACGCACATCGCCGACGTGATGGCGTAGGTCTCCCCATCCAGCGCCTTGAAGCTCTCGCCCTCGCGCCCCAGCCGCGCCCGCACGGTCCCCGTGAGCTTCCCCGCGTCATAAACGTGCAGCGGCCGTCCGCGGTCGTAGGACAGATAGTTCGTCACATCGACGAGGATGTTCCGCGGCTTGATCCCGATCGCCCGTAGGCGATTCTGCAGCCACGCGGGCGAGGGCCCGTTCTTCACGCCCCGGATCAGGGTGGCGGCAAACACGGGGCAGGCCTCTGCATCATCCATCGCAACCCTGATGGCGCTGTCAAAGCCGCCTGTCACCGGCGCCCTAGGCTTTGCCTTGAGCGTGCCGACGCCCGCCGCCGCCAAATCCCGGGCGATGCCCGCGACCCCCAGCCAATCCGGCCGGTTCG
>JBILVS010000265.1:0-2729 GCA_044370335.1 Caulobacterales bacterium | reverse complement strand
GGCGTCACCTCGAAATCGATCATCGGATCATCGAGGCCCAAAAGCGCCGCCACCGGCTGGCCTACCGCCGCGTCGTCCGGGAGCTCCATGATCCCCCCGTCCGCTTTGGCTTTCTCCTCGGCAAGCCCCAACGCCCCGGCGCGCGCCTTCCAGGCGTCGAACCGCCCCGCCCGGAGGCCAAAGGCGTCGTCAGCGATCTGCATCTCGCCTTCCGAGCACAGCATCCCGTGGCTCACCACACCCCGCACTGGCTTCGGCTCCAGCGTGATGCCGCTGCCGGGGATATAGGCCCCGATCGGCGCATAGGCCGTCACGAGCCCCGCCCGCGCGTTCAGCGCCCCGCAGACGATCTCCTTGCGGCCGTCCTTGGTGTCCACTTGGCAGACCTGCAGCTTGTCCGCGTTCGGGTGCTGCGCGACAGACACGATCCGCGCCACCGAAAACTGCGCCAGAGCCGCGGCGGGGTCGATGACCTTTTCGACCTCGAGCCCGGCCATGGTCATGGCGTGGACGATCTCTTGGAGCGTCGCGGTGGTGTCGAGATGGTCTTTGAGCCAGGAGAGCGTGAATTTCATGGCGTGGGGTTAGCCCCAACCACAGAAGCCGCGCAAGAGCTTACCGCCGCCGCCGGAGTTGGGCGAACAACCAATCCACGTCCCGCAGCGTAGCGCCCCATTCCGGATGCTGAAACGCCGGCGATCCGGCCGGGCACAGCAAGGGCTGCCACCACGCCGCATACTGCCGCAGAAACCGTCGCATCAACCGCGGCTCGACCGCCCCGGACTTCATCAAAAGCGCCACTTTCTCGAAGAAGTGCAGGATGGAGGACAAGTCCGCCCGCTCGGCGAGACTGGCCGCCTCGTAGGTCACGTCGAACGGCTCGGTCAGGGAGCGATTCAAGACCTCATAGGCCCGAATCCGGATTTGGTTGAACTGCGGCGAGTGAAACTCTGAAAACAAAGCCAGTGTCAGGTTCAGGCGCCGCTCCCGGCGGCTGTTTAACCACCCCACCGCAAGCGTCACAAACCCGCCGAACAGCGCCCCGGCGAGCGTGCCGGATACCCCGGTCAAGACCGCAATCAAAGACCCCGCCTCGCCCAAGCTCATGGATGCCCCGCCTCCGCGGCCGCCGCTCCCTCGACCGCTTGCCGATGGTGCATCCACTCCGCCGGACTGATGTCCTTCTTGCTCGGCGCTTCCATCAGCGCCGGGGTTTCAGGACAACCCGTGATCTGCATGCGCACGCTGGAAGACAGCGACAGCGGATTGTCAGGCACAGCGGACACGGCTTGCGGCGGCGGCGAAACGGTCATGATTGTCCCTTGGCATCCCCAGCCTTTGGTTTTAGGCCCTCTGGGCTGTCCCGCCAAGAACGCTGCGCCGCAGGAGTTCCCCTTTGACCTATGATGATGTCGTTCTCGGCCGCCGGTCGATCCGCGGCTTTTTGAAGAAGCCCGTTTCGCAGGAGGTGTTGAAAGAGGTCATCGGCCTCGCGATCCGCGCCCCGTCCTCCTACAACACCCAGCCCTGGCGGCTTTACGTCATCGCAGGAGAGCCCCTCGACCGCATCCGCGCCGGCAATGTCGAGCGCAACCTCGCCGGCGTTCCCCCCTCCCGCGAAGTTCGCGTCCATGGCGAGTACGCCGGCGTCCACCGCGAGCGCCAGATCGCCGTCGCCAAACAGCTCTTCAGCGCCATGGGCATCGCCCGCCACGACATGGAGGCCCGCCAGGATTGGGTCATGCGCGGCTTCCGCCAGTTCGATGCCCCAGTGTCGGTGATCATCACTTATGACCGGGATCTGGTCGGCGGCGACGTCGCGCCCTTTGACTGCGGCGGCCTCGCCAACGCCCTGGTCAACGCTGCGTGGTCGCGGGGCTTAGGCTGCGTCATCAACAGCCAGGGCATCATGCAGAGCCCCGTGGTCCGCGAGCACGCGGGGATCCCCGACGATCAGGTGATCATGATCGCCATCGCCATGGGCTGGCCGGATGAGACCTTCCCCGCCAACGCTGTGGCGTCAGAGCGCAAAGGCGTGGACGAGGCGGCCGTGTTTGTGGGGTTTTGACCGTGACAGGTGGGAGCACTGAGTGCTTCCTTGCCTTCATGAGCACCATCGAAAAGATAAGCGTCTCGTTGCCAGCAGAACGGATAACTGACGTCCGTGCAGCAATTGCCGCGGGCGACTTTGCCACCACAAGCGAAGTGCTCCGCGACGGCCTTAGGGATTGGAAGCTGAAGCGGAAAGTCCACGCCATGGGTGTTCAAGAGCGACGTGCTCTCTGGAATGAAGGCGCGGCGGATAACGGCGCAGAAGACGGCGAAGCCGTCTTTGCGCGGATGACGGCAAAGGACTGTGACCAGGCCAACAGAGGCGAAGCGTGGGCGCCTTGTCGGCTCTCTCGCCGGGCGAAGGTCGATCTGGAGGCGATCGGGGATGATAGAGCGTCAGACAATCCGGCGAGGGGTGGTGACGTTCGTCGAAGACTTGCCCGACCTGTGCCCCCGGATCGCAAATCACCCGAACCAAGTCCCCGCCCGTCCTGACATAGCCAAAACAGCGCGCATGGCGATCCATGGTCGCTATCTCATTCTGTTCGAGTCCCCCCCAGCGAGACGTTGATCCGTCGGACTGTCCATGGGGCCCGGGACCTTACCGACCTATTCTAGGCCCTCACCCCACCCCGTTCGCCAACCCCGGCAACAGGTAAGGGCTGAACCCGTAATGC
>JBILVS010000144.1:0-6538 GCA_044370335.1 Caulobacterales bacterium | reverse complement strand
GATCCGCATCACCACGCGTTCGCCATAGCGGGACGGCAGCGTCGCCACCCGCACGTCTACGTTCCGGCCACCTAAAGACAGGGAAATCCGTCCGTCCTGCGGCAGCCGCTTCTCGGCGATGTCCAAGCGGGCCATAACCTTGATGCGACTGACGATCCGCGCTTTCGACCGCGGCGGCGCCTGCAGAACTTCTCGCAACTGCCCATCGATCCGTAGGCGGACAATGAGCGCGTTTTCATAGGGCTCGACGTGGATATCAGAGGCCCCTTGGTTAATCGCTTCCGCGATCAACCCGTTAATGAGGCGAATAACAGGGGCGTCGTCCTGGCTGTCCAAAAGGTCCGCCGTCGCCCCTGCGCCGTCGCCCAGCGCGTCCAAAGCAGCGTCAGCGTCAAATCCCTGCGCTAAACTCCGCGCTGCTTCCGTTGAGACAGCGTAGCGTTTGGCGAGAGCTGCATCGAACTCTGCTCCGGAAAGCGGCGCCACATCCAAAGGTCCGCCCAAGGCGCGTCTGGCTTCGACCAAGGCCATCGGATCCGCGCCCGGACGCAATCCCACCCGAAACGGCGGCCCCTCGCACTCAAGCAACACCACGCCGTGATTGCGCGCAAAAGCATAGTCGAGGCCTTGCCTAACAGCGTCGGGCGCTGGATCGTCAAGAGCAGGCGGCGAATGGTTCATCTCTATCCTTTAGCGGCCTCGGCTAGGCCCAAACCAGCCGGAGCCATAGGCGCGCCGAAGGCCGGATCGTCGCGCTTAGGCGACGCATCATTGCGCCGGCGTTGCGCCAGCAGCCGGGGCGCCGAGGGCAGGCGACCATGGGCCGGAGGCCACGCCTTCACGAACGACGGGCAGCGCAGCGCTTGGCCCGTCGGCGGAGCGCCGAAACTCGGCCTCCAATCGATTAAGGATTCCCGGATCGATTCCTGGGGTCATACGCAACAGATCATATTGCCGCGCTGTCAACGCCCGCGCTTGATCAGGTGTGGATACGATCGTCGGCCGCAGAAATACCATCAGGTTGGTGCGCCGCCGCTCCTGGCTTTGGCTCCGAAACAACCGCCCGGCGACAGGCAAGTTGCGTAAACCCGGAATCCCGTCTTCGGTGGACAAAACCTCTTCCTGGATCAATCCTCCAAGAACGACGATTTCTCCAGGATCCGCCTGCACCACAGTCGTAATCACACGACGATTGGTAATGAGATCGGTCGAATTGGCCGCCACGGGCCCAAAAATGCTGGACACTTCTTGGACAATTTCGAGTCGGATCGCGCCTTCGTCGCTGATTTGAGGCCGCACATCCAGTTGAACGCCGACATCCTGGCGCTGGACCGTTCGGAAAGGGTTGTCGTTATTGCCACTCAGGGCTTCCCCGGTGGTGATTGGAATCTGTTGCCCGACAAGGATTGAAGCGCTTTCGTTGTCGAGCGTCATGACCGAAGGCGTGGACAACACGTTGCTGTCTCGGTCCTCCGCCAGCGCCCGCAAGATCAGGCCCAACAGAGCGCCGTCGTCGGTTTGGCCTCCGATCCCGCCGAAGGCCCCGTTCACGCCCAACAGCGACCGCACTGCAGCGCGCCGCAACTCCTGCAGCGCGACGTTGTCGGCCTCATCCCCTTCGCCTTCCCGTAAGGTCAATGCGCCGGTCACAGCCAAAAGGTTCGGCGCGGTGTTGGCGTAGCTTGTGGACAGGAAAGGCGTCGCGTTGTCGCCATTGCCGGACACCAAAAATTGCAGCCCCAGTTCTTGCGCCGCGGTGTCGGAGACTTCAACGATGATGGCTTCGACGAGGATTTGCTCCCGTCTCAGATCAAGCGACCGCACCACCCGCGCCAGCGTGTCCTGCATATCGGGGCTGGCGCTGATGATCAGCGAATTGGTGGCTGCGTGCGCCGCGATGTTTGCGTTGCGGCCTGGCTGCGGCTGACCGTTGGGACTTTCCTGAGCAGTCATCGAGACAGAAATTGACTGCAGGACCGGCACAAGGTCTTCAGCAATGGCGTAACGCAGGGGCAGAACCTGGACCGCACTGTCTAGCCGCGCGCCGACATCCAGCTCCATCAGGATCGGCACAACCCGATCAAGAAGGCCTGCATCACCGCGCAGAACCAACGTGTTGCTGCCCGCCACCGGCGTCGCCTGCAGCCGTGGCCGAGCGGCGGCGTCGTCCCCAACCGCTGTCGCCATCGTCTGCGCCAGCCGCGCC
The DNA here is from genome assembly GCA_044370335.1 of Caulobacterales bacterium. Lineage (GTDB taxonomy): Bacteria > Pseudomonadota > Alphaproteobacteria > Caulobacterales > Aquidulcibacteraceae > REEB509. The sequence goes on along the minus strand of JBILVS010000144.1, from coordinate 4,332 downwards.
ATCTCTTGCGCCGACATGTTTTGGAGCGGCAGCGACCGGAATGTGCTGGTGTCGACGTCTAGGCGCTCGATCACTTCGCCAAACCGCGATACGGTGGAGCCGTAGTCGACCACGATGACCGCGTTGCCTCGGTTGGTCGCCGTCGCCTGGCCCCGCTCCGACAGCATCGGCCGCAAAGCGGTCGCCACGCTCTCAGCGTCCGCAAAACTCAGCCGGAAAACCTGCGTCACAAAGCGGTTCTGGGCGTTGGCGGCGGGCGCGGATGTCGCGTCTCGCGCCGCGGACTCCTCCGGCACAATGCGCCAAGCGCCTTGGGCTGTGGGGATCGCCACGTACCCGTGCACCCGCAGCGTTGTCAGAAAGACGTCGAACAGCTCCCGATCATCCAAGGGCTGTTGCGCCAAGACAGTCACCTGGCCCTGCACGCGCGGATCGATAATGAATGTCCGCCCGGTCGCGTTGCCGACGTCGGCGATGAAAGCGCGGATGTCAACTTCTCGCAGCGCCACGCCGCCCGCCTGCGACGGTGATGGCTGCGCCTGCGCTCCGCCCAGCGATGGCGCGACAAGCGATGCCGTGGCGAGGGCGGCCACAAGGGCGCGCCTAGCGGCTTGAAGCACGTTCACGGAGCGGTCCTTTCCAGAGGGGAAGCAAGGTCCGGCGCCGCGAAGCGAACCTGAACGATGACGCCGTCTTGGCGCCGTACCATGAGGTCTAATGCGCCGCTGGTCTGGATGGCGGCAATCAAGCCCAGCGGGTCCCCAGCGGAAACGCCGTTAATCGCCTCCACCACATCGCCCGGCCGAAGCCCGGCCGCCGTCGCCCCATCAGGCGCGCGGTCCGCTAAGCGATACCCGATGATCGTTCCATCGACCTGGACTGGAGACGCCAACGTGGCGGCGATCCACTCTTGTTCAACCGCGCTGATCAAAACAGGGTATGCAGAAGCGCCGACCGCGCTGTCAGCCGAAGCCTGCCCTAAACCCATCAAGGCCCGCGCGTAGGACTGCCCGGTCACCTGCGCGAGACCCAATGTCTGGTCGCCACCGGCGAAAGAAAACGTCGCGCCCTCTGAGGTCACCGCGGTCAATGTGAGGCCGGGGCTGACCTCCTGCCCCACGAGAAAGGCCTCCTGCCCACCGGTCGGTAAAGTCAGGATGGCGCCTCCAAGGACGGACCCCGCCCCAACGCGAAGCCCGGTCAGTTGGATGCCATGAAGAGCCGCCGCAGCGGGCTGCTCCGCCAGCCCTTGGCCGGGATCGAAAGGCGTCTCTGCGGGCGCCGCCGACACTACCGGATCGCCGGCAAACCCGCCATCGCGGGCCGACGCTCCGGCCTGCGCCTGACCAGGCGACAACAGCACCAAGCCGGCCTGGGCGCAACCGGCTGCGACCGCAGCGAACAAAGCCAGTTCCGCCCCTGCGCGCGCCGCTCCGGAGGCTTGCGCCCCTAACCCGGGCCCTGTGCGCAAAAGCGGCTTCAGTGCATGACGCATGGAGAACCCCGTTGCTCCCGCCACCCCCTCGCGACAAGCGGTTTGCGGCCGTTATTCAATAGCTGGTCGCAATCCCCTTGGCCACCAGCGATCGTTGTTTTGTTTCACTTCAAAACGGGTGCAAGCCAAATCAACCGTCATGAACACAAGAAGCGGCGGCTCCCAGATGCAATGGAAGCCGCCGATCCGTCTTTAGAATTCCGCCGACAAGCTGACCGACACCCTGCGACCGCGGTCGTAACTGTTGAAATCAAGCGTGCCAGCCGAGGTTTCAAGCGACTCGACATACCGTTCATCGAGCAGGTTGCGAGCGTTGAAACCGACTGAGAAGCTTGTCCCGGCGAGCAAGAAGTTGCGGCGATAGGTCAGGTCTACATTGACGCCGCTTTCGTCCACGACGTCGGAGAGTCCGCCGAGGCCACGCTGCAGAACCCGTTCGCTCACCCAGCCGACCAGAACCGTCGCTTGGCTCTGCTCGCCTTCATAGCCGAACTGCATGTTCACGATGTGCTCGGGCGTGCCCTGCAGCGTCTGCCCGTCAAGCGCGAAGTTGGAAGCCGGGCTGCGCTCCCCGATCCGAAGCGGATCGAAGACAAAGTCCCCTGCCCCAGCCTCAAGCTCAGCGAAGGTGTAGGTGTAATTGACGCTGAACAACCACTCCTTCCCCGTGAGGAAAGCATGGTCGAAGGGCATCTCAAACCGCGAGCGGTACTCAAGCTCCGCCCCGTAAAGAGTGGCTGCAGGTGCGTTGATAAACGTCGTCAGGAAGTTCAACGTCGACGTTTCAGACTGCACTTCCTCGATCGGGTTCTCGATTTCCTTGTAGAAGCCGCCGACGGTTACAAACTGGCTACGCCCAAGATAGTATTCATAGCGAATGTCGTAATTTGTCAGCTCGCTGTCCAACAGGAACGGGTTGCCGCGATAAGTCCGGTCAGAGTCCGGATCGATATAAGGTGATAACGCCAATTCCCGGAACTGCGGTCGCGCGATCGTCTGGGAATAACCCAGGCGCAGCTGCATGTCTTCGTAGAAGTTCCAGGTCATCGTGATCGCAGGCAGCCAGTATGTGTTTGCGATCTCCGCCGCGCCCGTCGTCGGCGCGCCGAAGCGGTTCAGCGTCCGAACCGTTTGCCGGCCGTCTTCATAACGGGCGCCCAAAGCCACCCGCAGCAGCGGCAATACTTCGACATCCGCGCCGAGATAACCTCCGTGAACGCGCAACTGGCCCTTATAGGCGTCGTCAGGCCCGGTCAGCTCCAGCAACACGAACCGATTGGGATCGATGTTGTCGGGACCGAACAAGAAATCCACACGCGCCCTCGCCACATCCGCCGGCAGATTGGCGCCGCCGCCGAACAGAAACTGATTCAGCTCATACGTGCGAACGGCGTTCGAATAGGCGTAGCCCGCCAAGAATTCGATATCCCGCTGGTCACTGATCGGCAGCGTATAGCGAAGATCAATCCCGGCGCTCGCGACATCGTCTTGCAGTTCCGAGAAGCGGATCGAGTTGTTGTTCGACCGCCCATAAAACTGCGTCCCGGTCGCATCGATCAGAAAATCGACCGAGCGCTCATAAGGGGCGTCCCGTGTGGAGCGGGCCAAAGCGCCGCGCCAATCCAGCTCAAGATCGCCGAAGGCATGTTCGCCTGACAGCTGGAACGACGCCAGCTCTCGCTCATACCAGGCGGTTGCTTCCCGCGACCCCAGCGTCTCGCCTGCAGCGTTTGCAGGCACGTTGAAGTCGAACCCGGAGACGTACTGCGCCTCTTTCCGGGTGCTGCGCACATAAAGAGCCGTGGCCGCGATCTCATGGTCGTCCCACCCAAGGCTGACGCTGCCGAGAGCGTTCGACGTGATTTCCCATGCTGTTGTGGTGCTGACCTGATCGCGGCCCAGCGGGATGGCCTGCGTGCCGATTTGCCGGCGCGCGCGCTGCGTGGACCAGCCGCTGTCATAGCCGGCAACGCCGATAAGCCCGATATTGAAACGCCCGCGATCGATCGACGTCCCCATCGCCGCTTCGGCCTCAAAGTCCGGGGCAATGTCACCCATCTGCAGAACAGTCAGCGGCGAGTTGACAAGGCTCTCGCCGATGGCCTCGATCTGGGCGTCTGTGAACCCCGCGGAGCCGAGCGGCGCCGACCGCCGCAGCGCGTCCTGGAGCGGTCCTGGGATGTCGCGGATTCCATTATCGAAGCCGGTCCAATCGGTGTCGGACCCATAGTAGTAGAGGCCCTGACGGAAGGTCGTCTCGCTGTTCGCCCCCGTGCCCACAGACAGGTTCAAGAACGGCTCGTTCGGCAACCGGACGGTGCGCAGATCGATGACGCCGCCGCCGAACTCGCCGGGATAGTTCGGCGAGAACGTCTTTTGCACGATCGCCCCATCCAGAATGCTGGACGGGAACAAGTCCAAAGGCACTGTCCGCCGTAGCGGCTCGGGACTGGGCAGCGGCGACCCGTTCAGAAGCGCCGACGAGTACCGATCGCCCAACCCCCGTACAAACACGAAGCGGTCTGAAACCACCGACAACCCGCTCAACCGGGTCAAAGCCTCTGCGGCGGTGGAATCGCCGGTCCGTTCCAGATCATCCGCGGTCAGGAACGTGGCGACCTCTGAGGTCTGCCGCATCGGTTCGGGGATGAACCGGCCGAGAACCACGATTTCTTCTTCCGCCGCAACATCCTCGGTGGGCGGCGGGGCGTCTGGCGGGGTCTCTTGGGCGAACGCCAAGGACGGCCACACCAGACACGACGTCAGCAGCAGAATGCTGTTCAGCGACAGTGTCGGTTTCATAGTCAAATACCCTTCATGGGGAGGCAGGTCAGGCG
>JBILVS010000041.1:0-21869 GCA_044370335.1 Caulobacterales bacterium | reverse complement strand
GAAACTCGAAAAAATCGTTGAAGACCTCTCCGCGCTGACCGTCATCGAGGCGGCCGAGCTGTCCAAGATGCTGGAAGACAAGTGGGGCGTGTCCGCCGCTGCTCCGGTGGCGATGGCGATGCCCGTCGGCGGCGGCGCCGCCGCCGCGGCTCCGGCTGTGGAAGAGAAGACCGAGTTCACCGTTGTCCTGGCCGCGGCCGGCGACAAGAAGATCGAAGTCATCAAGGAAGTCCGCGCCATCACGGGCCTCGGCCTGAAAGAAGCGAAGGACCTCGTGGAAGGGGCTCCGAAGCCGGTGAAGGAAGGCGTCAACAAAGACGAAGCCAACAAGCTGAAGGATCAGCTGGAAAAGGCCGGCGCCAAGGTTGAGCTGAAGTAATTCTGCGCGCGCCCGGCGGTGTTTGACGCGCCGCCGGGCCGCATCGCGCGTTGAGGGCTGTTCCGCTCGCCGGCCCTGGAGCGCGCGAGGGGCCTTGATCCTTCAAGGCTCTGTCGTCCGTGTCGAACTCCCCTTTGGAGCTCGGCGCGTCTGCGGGCGGAAAGCGGCGTAGTTTGACAAGCGCCGCGCAGGCGGTCCTCACACGGGCCCGGATCGCCAGATAGCGCGGACGCAAGGGGAGCGCGATGGCTCTGTCGTTCACAGGCAAGAAGCGAATTCGCAAGTCCTTCGGCAAAATCCCGGAAGCGGGAGCGATGCCCAACCTGATCGAGGTGCAAAAAAGCTCCTACGATCAGTTCCTGCAGAAAGACGTGAAGGCCGAAGCCCGCCGGGCCGAGGGCCTGGAAGCGGTGTTTAAGTCCGTCTTCCCGATCAAAGACTTCTCCGAGCGCGCAACGCTTGAGTATGTCTCTTATGAGTTTGAAGCGCCGAAATTCGACGTGGAGGAGTGCCAGCAGCGCGACATGACGTTCGCTGCGCCCCTGAAGGTGAAGCTGCGCCTCATCGTGTTCGAAAGCGACGAAGAAACGGGCGCGAAGTCGGTCAAGGACATCAAGGAGCAGGACGTCTATCTCGGCGACATCCCGCTGATGACTGACAAAGGCACGTTTGTGATCAACGGCACCGAGCGGGTGATCGTGTCGCAGATGCACCGGTCGCCCGGCGTTTTCTTTGACCATGACAAGGGCAAAACCCACTCCTCTGGCAAGCTGCTCTTCGCGGGCCGGGTGATTCCCTATCGCGGCTCCTGGCTCGACTTTGAGTTTGACGCCAAGGACGTGGTCTTTGTCCGCATTGACCGGAAGCGGAAGCTGCCCGCAACGACACTTCTCTACGCCCTGGGCATGGACGGCGAGCAGATCCTGAGCGCCTTTTACGACAAGACCGTCTATCGCCGGACCAGCGCCGGCTGGACGACCCGCTATCGCGCCGAGCGCTGGCGCGGCGTGAAGCCGACCTTTGATCTCGTCAACGCCAAGACCAAGAAGGTCGTGGCGGAGGCCGGCAAGAAGATCACCGCGCGCAGCGCGAACAAGTACGCCGAAGAAGGCCTTGTCGACATCCTGGTGCCGAGTGAGGACCTGTTCGAACGCTATGTCGCCGAAGACCTCGTCAACATGGAGACGGGGGAAATTTTCGCCGAGGCCGGTCAGGCGCTGAGCGAGCAGCTGATCGCGACTCTGGTGGAAGCGGGCGTGGAAGAACTGCCGGTGCTCGACATCGATCACCAGTCGGTGGGCCCCTACATCCGCAACACGCTCACGCTCGACAAGAACGAGGGCCGCGAGCAGGCCTTGTTCGACATCTACCGCGTCATGCGACCGGGTGAGCCGCCGACGCCGGAAACGGCGGAATCGCTGTTCCAGGGCCTGTTCTCGGACTCCGAGCGCTATGACCTCTCGGCCGTGGGCCGGGTAAAGATGAACATGCGCCTGGGCCTTGAAACCGATGACGAACTGCGCACGCTGCGCAAGGAAGACATCGTCGAAGTCTTGCGCGTGCTCGTGGGCCTTCGCGACGGCCGCGGTGAAGTCGACGACATCGACAATCTCGGCAACCGCCGGGTGCGCTCGGTCGGCGAACTTATGGAAAACCAGTACCGCGTCGGGCTGCTCCGCATGGAGCGGGCGATCAAGGAGCGCATGAGCTCGGTCGATATCGAGACCGTGATGCCGCACGACCTGATCAACGCGAAGCCGGCGGCCGCCGCGGTGCGGGAGTTCTTCGGCTCCTCGCAACTTTCGCAGTTCATGGACCAAACCAACCCGCTGTCGGAAATCACCCACAAGCGGCGCTTGTCGGCGCTTGGCCCGGGCGGGTTGACCCGGGAGCGCGCCGGCTTCGAAGTCCGCGACGTGCATCCGACGCACTATGGCCGGATCTGCCCGATTGAAACGCCGGAAGGCCCGAACATCGGCCTGATCAACTCCCTCGCCACCCACGCCCGCGTGAACAAGTATGGTTTCATCGAGAGCCCCTACCGCAAGGTCGTAGACGGCAAGCCGACGGACGAAGTGGTTTACCTTTCCGCCATGCAGGAAACTGGGCACAAGATCGCTCAGGCGAACGCCCGCTTGACCGACAAGGGCGAGCTTGCCGACCTGTTCGTGCAGGCGCGGATGGACGGCGACGCCACCGTGATCCCGCGGGACGAGATCGACCTGATCGACGTGTCTCCGAAACAGGTCGTGTCGGTGGCCGCCGCGCTCATCCCGTTCCTTGAGAACGACGACGCGAACCGTGCGCTCATGGGCTCGAACATGCAACGCCAGGCCGTGCCGCTCGTGCGAGCGGATGCGCCCCTCGTGGGCACCGGCATGGAGAGCGTTGTCGCCCGGGATTCGGGCGCGGCGGTCTCGGCGCGCCGGTCGGGCATCGTGGAGCAGGTGGACAGCCAGCGGATCGTCGTGCGCGCCACCGAAGAGGTGGATGCGTCCAAGCCGGGCGTCGACATCTATCGTCTTCTGAAGTTCCAGCGGTCCAACCAGAACACCTGCATCACCCAGCGCCCAATCGTGAAGGTCGGCGACCGGGTGCGCGCGGGCGACATCATCGCCGATGGTCCTTCGACCGAGCTCGGCGAACTGGCCCTCGGCCGAAACGTGCTCGTCGCGTTCATGCCGTGGAACGGCTACAACTTCGAAGATTCGATCCTGATCAGCGAGCGCATCGTCAAAGACGACGTGTTCACCTCGATCCATATCGAAGAGTTTGAAGTCGCCGCCCGGGACACCAAGCTCGGGCCCGAAGAGATCACCCGCGATATCCCGAACGTCGGCGAGGAAGCGCTGCGCAACCTCGACGAAGCGGGCATTGTGGCGATCGGTGCGGAAGTCGAAGCCGGGGACATCCTCGTCGGCAAGGTGACGCCGAAAGGCGAAAGTCCGATGACGCCGGAGGAAAAGCTCCTCCGCGCCATCTTCGGCGAGAAAGCCTCCGACGTCCGCGACACCTCGCTGCGGCTTCCGCCGGGCGTACAGGGCACGATCGTGGAAGTGCGCGTGTTCAACCGCCACGGGGTGGATAAGGACCAGCGCGCGCTGCAGATCGAGCGGGAAGAGATCGAGCGCCTCGCCAAGGACCGCGACGACGAACTCGCGATCCTGGAGCGCAACATCTATGGTCGCCTGAAAGAAATCATGATCGGCAAGCAAGCCGTCTCGGGGCCGAAGGGCTTCAAGAAGGGCGCGGTCACTGAGGACATGCTCTCGGGCTTCACCAAAGGCCAGTGGTGGCAGATCGGCCTCGACGACGACACCGCCATGGGCGAAGCCGAAGGGCTCAAGAAGCTCTACGACGACGCCAAGAAGCGTTTGGAAGACCGCTTCAAGGACAAGGTGGACAAACTGCAGCGCGGCGACGAGCTGCCCCCGGGCGTGATGAAGGTGGTCAAAGTGTTCGTGGCGGTGAAGCGCAAGCTTCAAGCCGGGGACAAAATGGCCGGCCGTCACGGCAACAAGGGCGTCGTGTCCAAGATTGTGCCGGTGGAGGACATGCCGTTCCTCGACGACGGCACGAGCGTCGACATCGTGCTGAACCCCCTCGGCGTGCCGTCGCGGATGAACGTCGGCCAGATCCTGGAAACCCACCTCGGTTGGGCCTGTGCGGGTCTTGGCCGGCAGGTGCGGGAAGCGCTGGAATCCTACCAGCGGTCCAATGACGCCAAGCCGCTGAAGCAGACATTGAAGGCGGTCTACGGCAAGGATCAGGACCTGCCGGGGACGGACAGCGAGTTGGCCGAACTGGGGGCGAACCTCGCCCGCGGCGTGCCGATCGCGACGCCGGTGTTCGACGGCGCTAAGGAAAGCGACATCCGCGTGATGTTGAAGCAGGCAGGTCTGTCTGAGACCGGCCAGGTGCAGCTCTATGATGGTCTCACGGGGACCCCGTTCAAGCGCCCCGTCACTGTCGGCTACATCTACATGCTGAAGCTGCACCACCTCGTGGACGACAAGATCCACGCCCGCGCCATCGGCCCCTACTCGCTCGTCACCCAGCAGCCGCTGGGCGGCAAGGCGCAGTTCGGGGGCCAGCGCTTCGGCGAAATGGAGGTGTGGGCGCTCGAGGCCTATGGCGCCGCCTACACGCTGCAGGAAATGCTCACCGTGAAGTCCGACGACGTGGCGGGCCGCACCAAGGTCTATGAGGCCATCGTGCGCGGCGACGACACCTTCGAAGCGGGCATTCCGGAGAGCTTCAACGTGCTTGTGAAGGAAATGCGCTCGCTCGGCCTCAACGTCGAGTTGGCCGGGGTGCGCAAGCACGCCGCCGAGTAATCCAAACGCCAAAACGGCGGGCAGGGCGGAAGACCGCTTTGCCCGCCAGGGCCGCCGACCGCGACCCTTCAGTGACTGTCAGGGCAAGGGAGCCGCATCCCCATGAACGCTATGACCACGGACGTGATGAACTTGTTCGGCCAGCAGCAGGTCGCGCCGGCTTTCGATCAGATTCAGATCGCCATCGCCTCGCCCGACCAGATCCGCTCCTGGTCCTTCGGCGAGATCAAGAAGCCCGAAACGATCAACTACCGCACCTTCAAGCCGGAGCGGGACGGGCTCTTCTGCGCCCGGATCTTCGGGCCGATCAAGGACTACGAGTGCTTGTGCGGCAAGTATAAGCGGATGAAGTACAAAGACATCATCTGCGAAAAGTGCGGCGTGCAGGTGACGTTGCAACGCGTGCGGCGCGAGCGGATGGGCCATATCGAACTCGCTGCGCCTGTGGCGCATATCTGGTTCCTGAAGAGCCTGCCGTCCCGCATTGCGCTGATGCTCGACATGGCCTTGAAGGACATCGAAAAGGTCCTCTACTTCGAACAATACATCGTCATCGAGCCGGGCGTGACCCCGCTCAAGGCGCGCGAGCTCTTGACCGAAGACGCCTATGTGCAGGCGCAGGACGAATACGGCGAGGACGCCTTCACCGCGCTCATCGGCGCTGAGGCCATCCGCGAACTCCTGATGCAGATCGACCTCGAAAAGGAGGCTGAGAACCTGCGCAAGGAAATCGCAGAGAGCACTTCGGAACTGAAGCCGAAAAAGCTCGCCAAGCGGTTGAAGCTGATCGAGGCCTTCATGCGGTCGGGCAATCGGCCGGAATGGATGGTGCTGACGGTGGTTCCGGTGATCCCGCCGGAATTGCGTCCGCTGGTGCCGCTCGACGGCGGCCGGTTCGCGACGTCGGATTTGAACGACCTCTATCGCCGGGTGATCAACAGGAACAACCGCCTCAAGCGGCTGATCGAACTGCGGGCGCCGGACATTATCATCCGCAACGAAAAGCGGATGCTGCAGGAAGCCGTGGACGCCTTGTTCGACAATGGCCGCCGCGGCCGGGTCATCACGGGCGCCAACAAGCGGCCGCTGAAGTCTCTCGCCGACATGCTGAAAGGCAAGCAAGGCCGATTCCGTCAGAACCTTCTCGGCAAGCGGGTCGACTACTCCGGTCGTTCGGTCATCGTGGTCGGTCCGGACCTCAAGCTTCACCAGTGCGGCCTGCCGAAGAAGATGGCCCTCGAGTTGTTCAAGCCGTTCATCTACTCGAAGCTGGACGCGAAAGGCCTTTCGGGCACTGTGAAGCAGTCCCGTCGGATGGTCGAAAAAGAGCGCCCCGAGGTGTGGGACGTTCTGGAAGAGGTGATCCGCGAGCACCCGGTGCTTTTGAACCGCGCGCCCACCCTGCACCGGCTTGGTATCCAGGCCTTCGAGCCCAAGCTAATTGAAGGCAAGGCGATCCAGCTGCACCCGTTGGTCTGCGCGGCGTTCAACGCCGACTTTGACGGCGACCAGATGGCTGTGCACGTGCCGCTCTCTCTGGAAGCCCAGCTGGAAGCCCGCGTGCTGATGATGTCGACCAACAACATCCTCAGCCCCGCGAACGGTCGGCCGATCATCGTGCCGAGCCAAGACATCGTGCTTGGCCTCTACTACCTCTCGACTGCCAAAGACGGCGAGCCGGGCGAAGGGCGCATCTTCGGCGACATGGGGGAAATCGAGCACGCGCTGGAAAGCGGCGACGTGACGCTTCACTCAAAGATCAAGGCGCGCTGGGAAACCGTCGATGAAGCCGGCAAGACCGTGCGGATGACGCTCGACACCACGCCGGGCCGGATGAAGATCGCCGAGCTCCTGCCGCGCCACCCGAAAGTGACCCCGGACGTCATCGATAACCTGATGACCAAAAAGCAGGTGGGCGAGCTGATCGACACGGTCTATCGGCACTGCGGTCAGAAGGCGACGGTGATCTTCGCCGACCGCGTGATGCAACTCGGCTTTCGGGAAGCGGCGCGGGCGGGCATCTCCTTCGGCATGGGCGACATGATCGTGCCCAAGGCGAAGGAAAACCTCGTTGAGGAAACCCGCCAGCGGGTCTCGGAGTACGAAAAGCAGTACGCCGACGGCCTCATCACCAAGGGTGAGAAGTACAACAAGGTCGTCGACGCTTGGTCGAAGTGTACCGACCGGGTCGCCGACGCCATGATGGAAGAGGCGGCCAAGCCGATCAAACTGGCGGACGGCCGCCAAGGCGAGCTGAACTCCATCTACATGATGGCCCACTCCGGCGCGCGGGGCTCGAAGAACCAGATGAAGCAACTGGCCGGGATGCGCGGCCTGATGGCCAAGCCCGATGGCTCGATCATCGAAACGCCGATCATCTCGAACTTCAAAGAAGGCCTGTCGGTGTTGGAGTACTTCAACTCCACCCACGGCGCCCGGAAGGGTCTCGCCGACACCGCGCTCAAAACCGCGAACTCCGGTTACCTGACCCGGCGCCTCGTGGACGTGGCCCAGGACTGCATCATCACCGAGGATGATTGCGGCACCAACCAAGGCATCGAGATGAAGGCCGTCATCGACGGGTCCGACATCGTGGTGTCTCTGGGGCTCCGCATCCTTGGCCGGACCGCGGCGGAAGACGTCGTGCACCCGACGTCCGGCGAAGTGGTGGTGCCTGCGGGGGCGCTTCTGGACGAAGACCTTGTGACTGCGGTGGAAGCCGCTGGCGTTCAAGCCGTCCGCGTCCGGTCCGTGTTGACTTGCGAAACCCGCACCGGCGTGTGCGCAGCCTGCTACGGGCGCGACCTCGCCCGCGGCACGCCGGTCAATGTTGGCGAAGCGGTGGGCGTTATCGCGGCGCAGTCGATCGGTGAGCCGGGCACCCAACTCACGATGCGGACCTTCCATATCGGCGGCGCGGCGCAGGTGGCCGAAAGCTCGGTCATGGAAAGCGCCCATGAAGGCTCGGTGCGGTTTGTGAACCGCAACACCATCAAGGGTCCCTCGGGCGACTTCGTCGTCATGAGCCGGAGCATGCAGATCCTGGTCGTCGACCAGGACGGCAAGGAACGGCAGAGCTTCAAGCCGCCCTTCGGCGCGAAGCTCAAGATCGAAGACGGGGCCAAGGTTTCCCGCGGCGACCGCATCGCTGAGTGGGATCCCTACGCCACCCCGATCCTCACCGAAGTCGGCGGCCGTGTGCGCTTTGAAGACCTCACCGACGGCGTCGCCGTGCGGGAAGAGTTCGACGAAGAAACCGGCATCTCCTCGAAGGTGGTCGTGGACTGGCGGTCTTCGTCCAAGGGCGCGGACCTGCGGCCTGCGATCCTCATCGTCGGGGAAGACGGCGTTCCGGTGAAGCTCTCCAACGGGACCGACGCCCGCTATCTGATGGCGGTGGGCGCCATTCTCTCGGTGGCGGACGGCGACGAGGTGAAGCCCGGTCAAGACCTGGCCCGGATCACCACCGGCGGCGCCCGGACCAAAGACATCACTGGCGGTCTGCCGCGGGTGGCGGAACTGTTCGAAGCGCGGCGGCCGAAAGAGCACGCGATCATCGCTGAAATCGACGGTCGGGTGGAGTTCGGCAAGGACTATAAGTCCAAGCGCCGGCTGCGCATCGTGCCGGAGGACGAAACGATCGAACCGGTCGAGTACATGATCCCGAAAGGCAAATATATCGCGGTCCAAGCCGGCGATAACGTGCGCCGCGGCGACTATCTGCTCGACGGTAACCCCGCCCCGCAGGACATCCTCGCGATCTTGGGCGTCGAGGCCTTGGCCGATTACCTCGTTGAGGAAATCCAAAAAGTGTATCGTCTGCAGGGCGTTCCGATCAACGACAAGCACATCGAAGTCATCGTCCGCCAGATGCTGCAGAAGGTCGAGATCACCGACGGCGGCGACACTGAGTTCCTGAAAGGGGAAGCGGTGGAGAGCCTGGATCTGGAGGACGAGAACCGCCGGGTGCAGGAGCTGGGGCTGAAGCCTGCGAAGGCCCAGCCGATGCTCTTGGGCATCACGAAGGCGAGCCTGCAGACGCGCTCGTTCATCTCCGCGGCGTCGTTCCAGGAAACGACCCGGGTGCTCACCGAAGCCGCCTCCTACGGCAAGACCGACATGCTAGACGGCCTCAAGGAGAACGTCATCGTCGGCCGGCTCATTCCGGCGGGCACGGGCGGCCAGCTGCGGCGCTATCAGCGCGTGGCGGCCGAACGGGACGCCAAGCTCGCGGTGGAGCGGGGCGACGCCCCCGCCCTGCCGGAAGAGACCGCGGCAGAGTAGTCCAAATCAGAACGCCCCGGACCAGCGGTCCGGGGCGTTTTTGCTTCAGGGAGGTGGGGCGCTTTAGTCGAAGATGTCGAAAATGTCGAAGCGCTTTTTCTTCTTATAATATTGGCCCGTGCGGGGGTCGTAGTAGCCTTCGCCGCGCTCGCCATATTCCCCGCGCTCGCCATAGCCCTGATAGGGCTGCTGGGGCGGGTAGGGCGCCTGGGGCGGCGGGGCCGGTTGGGGGTGAGAGCGGCGATAAGCGTCCGGATCGCGGTAGAAGTCGTCCCGGTCCCTGGAGAAAGCCGCCCGCTCCTGGGCGTCTTCCTGAGCCTGGGCGCGCAAGCCCCCGAGCAATTTCTCCAACTCGCCGCGATCAAGCCACACGCCGCGGCAGTCGGTACAGATGTCAATCTCCACCTCGCCACGCTGCACCGCTTGCATCGGCGCATTTTTCCCACAGGGGCAAACCAGAAGGGGCATTGGGGTCTCCTTTGTCCGCAAAGGTTGGGTGCGACAGGGGCTTTGACCAGGGCGATTTCGCCGATTTGATGCATAGGGCAGGCGCTCTGCGCGAGGATTTGCCGCGGGGGCGGATCAGGGTCTCTTCATCGGGATCAGCTTAAACTCAAGCCTCGCTAAGGAGACCGCCCCGATGCCGCGGACCAAAGCCAGCGCCAAGGCGGAAGCGCCCCTGGCCCCCCTCCCCGGAGCGTCTGCCCCCACGCAGGCTCCGACCCCGACCCCAAACCCGTCCCCGTTGGAGCCCGACTTGAGCTTCTCCGCCCTTGATCGGGCGACGCGGGCGGCCCTGGGGCGGCTCACAATGGGCGTTTCGCCTTACGCGGTCGGCAGCGCGCTGATTGACTGGATCAGCCACCTCAGCACAGCCCCGGGGCGGCAGGCGGAGCTGTCGCTCCTTGCGGGCCGGCTTTGGGCGGAGTGGGCCCTCAGCGTCAGCCCCCTTTCTGTTCAGGCCCCGACGCTTGCGCCGCGCCCCGAAGACCATCGGTTCGACGACCCATCTTGGCAGACCGCGCCATACAGGCCGCTGATGCTTGGGCATCTGGCGCTTGAGGCCTATTGGCGCGCCGCGACTGCGCCGGTTCGAGGGATGCGTCCGCGCAACGCCGAACGGGTCCGGCTTCTGGCGGAGCAGGTGCTTCAGGCCCTCGCCCCACACCACAATCCATGGCTGAGCCCGGAATTAGCCCGGGCGACCTTCGCCGAAGGCGGCATGAACCTTGTCCGCGGTTGGCATCATTGGCTTGAAGACGGGATGGCGCTGGTTGATCCGCAGAACGACGCGGACGGGCTCTGGCGGGTGGGTGAAACCCTCGCCATCACGCCGGGGCAGGTGATCTTTCGAAATCACCTGTTTGAGCTGATCCAATACGCTCCGACGACCGAAGCCGTGGCGCAGGAGCCGGTGGTCATCGTCCCCGCCTGGATCATGAAGTACTACGTCCTCGATCTGCAGCCGCACAACTCATTGATCCGGTATCTGGTGGGTCAGGGGCGCACAGTATTCGTTCTGTCCTGGCGCAACCCTGGCCCCGAGGATCGACACATCACCTTTGAAGCCTATCGTCGCGACGGCGTGATGGCGGCTCTCGACGTCGCCACAGCGGTCTGCGGCGGCGCCAAGACGCATCTCTGCGGCTACTGTCTTGGCGGGACCATGGCGGCGATCGCGGCGGCCACGATGGCGCGAGACGGCGATGACCGCCTTGCGTCGCTGACCCTGCTCGCCGCCCAGACCGATTTCAGTGAAGCCGGCGAACTCATGATGTTCGTCGACGACAGCCAGGTCGCCTTCCTTGAAGACATGATGTGGTCGCAAGGCGTGCTCACCGGACCGCAGATGGCGGCCGCGTTTCAGACCATGCGCGCCGACGAGCGGGTCTGGGCCCGGGTGCTCAAGACCTACGGTCTTGGCGAGCGCGATGAGCCCTTCGATCTCAGCGCCTGGAACGCCGATCAGACCCGCATGCCCGCCGCCATGCACAGCCAGTATTTGCGAGGCCTTTTTCTGGAGAACCGTTTATCGGCAGGTCGCTTTGCCGTGGAAGGGCGGGTCATTGCTCTAAAGGACATCAAGGCGCCGATGTTCGTCCTCGGCGCGGAGGCTGACCACATCGCCCCATGGCGTTCAGTTTATAAGGTCAGTCTGTTTACGGACAATGACCTGACGTTCGTGCTCACCCGTGGCGGTCATAACGCCGGCATCGTGTCCGAGCCTGGGAGGCCTAACCGCTACTACCGGATCGGCCGACGACGGCGGGGCGATCGCTACGCCGATCCCGAAACCTGGGCGAAAGGCGCAGAGCGGCGCGAAGGCTCCTGGTGGCCCGAATGGAGCGGATGGCTGGACCGGCATGGCAGTCCACAGCGGACGCCTGCGCGGCCCGCGGGGGCGCCCGAACACGGCTACCCCGCACTCGCGCCCGCCCCGGGCGATTACGTCAAACAACGCTGAGGCTTAGAAGTTAGCCGCCTTCACAGCCCCGCCGTCGATCCGGAGATTGGCGCCGGTGATGTAGCTCGCTTTCGGGCTCGCCAGAAACACGACGGCGGCGGCGACCTCGTCTGGGGTTCCGTGGCGGCGCAGGGCGGCAAGGCCGGCGGCGGCTTCAAACAAAGGCGGGCGCGCGGTGCGGATCTCGTCCCACACGCCGCCGGGAAAAAGGATCGGGCCCGGCGAGACGAGGTTCACGCGCACGCCGTCTTTGCCGTGGCGCTCGGCGAGTTGGCCCGCGTGGTTCACCAAAGCCGCCTTCAGGGCCCCGTAGGCTTCCTCACCCGGGGGCAGCCGCGTCAGCACGGAGGCGATGGAGCCGACAAAGATTAGGCTGCCGCCGCCTCTGGCTTTCAGCGCCGGCAGAGCCGCCTCGCCCAGCTGCACATGCTGCAGGAGATCAAGCTCAAAGGTTTGACGCCACACATCCTCGCCCCGAGCGGCAAGGCGCGCGGACACGTTGCTCACCGCAGCGTCAAGGCCATCCGCGGCTATGGCAGTCACCCATCGGGTCAGGGTTGCGCCGTCCCGCACATCGAGGGCTATAGTCTCGATCGCGCCGGAGAGGCCTGCGGCTTCCGCCTTAAGGGCGGCAAGGCCCTCTTCGCCCCGGGCGCAGGTGTAAACGACCGCGCCTTCGGCGGCGAAGGCCAATACGATGGCCCGGCCAATGCCGCGGGAGCCGCCTGTGACGAGCACGCGTTTGCCGTTCAGACCAAGGTCCATCATCGCCTCCTTTGGGGTGTTTGAGCGGGATCAGCGGGCGCGGACGCCGCCGTCGACGGGCATGGCTACGCCTGTGATGAAGGCCGCTGCGGGGCTTGCGAGGAACACGATGGCCGCGGCGATCTCTGTGGCTTCGGCATAACGCTGCAGCGGAATGAATTTCGCGAAATTGCGGTGGAAGCGGGCGGGGTCTTCGGGGCTGAACTGCGCGGCGAGCGCCTGCATCATCGCGGTGTCGGTCGGCGCGGGACAGACGGCGTTGACGCGCACGCCGTGAGGGGCGAACTCATTGGCGGCGAGCATGGTCATGCCTGTGACGGCGTGTTTGCTCGCGGTGTAGGCGATAGTGTTGGCGCCGCCGGTAAGCCCGGCGATGGAGCCGACATTGACGACGGCGCCTTTGGCCGCAATCAGCAGATCCCGGGCGTGTTTTATGCCCAGAAACACGCCGCGGACATTGACGGCGAGCACCTGATCGAAAGCCTCTGTCGTGACCTCATGCAGGGGCGCGACAGGGCCTGAAATCCCCGCATTGTTGACAAGCGCATCGAGGCGGCCGTGGTCATGGGCGATGGCGCTGATGACGCGGCGCCAATCGCTTTCCTGGGCGACGTCGGCGGCGAGCGCCGTCGCCCGGACGCCCGCTGCTTCGATCTCGAGGGCGGCTTCGCGCGGGACAGCCAGATCGGTGACGACAAGGTCGTAGCCGGCCGCAGCAAAGGCCAAAGCCGTGGCGCGGCCGATGCCTTGGGCTGCGCCTGTGATGAGGGCGACGGGTCGCATCATGGAAGGGCGTCCAGAGCGCGGGCGTGGCGGGCGAGGATGTCCGCGTGCGGCAGGCGCGAGACCGCAAGGGCGTGATCGGCAGGGAGCGCCACGAGGGCGAGGGGGTTGCCGTCGGGATCTTCGAGGCGCACGTGCTGTCCGCCGCTCCAGGGCGCAGGCGGGGACACCAAGCGCGCGCCTGCTTCGAGCGCGGCTTCGGTATCCGCTGTGAGATCATCCGTCTGCAGACAAAGTCCGATGATCCCCGCGCCATCGCGCGGCAGAGGCGGTGGCGCTGCGGGGGCGTCAAACCGCCAGAACTCAAGGCCGAGATTAAGCCCCTGCACCCAGGCTGGCGTCATCGCGACGCCGGCAAGGCCTGTGATCTTGTCGGCCCGGCGGTTGCCGGCGATGGCCGCCCCGGGGGTCACGGGGCGTCCGGTAAGGGATCCGTAAAAGCCCGCCAGGCGATCGAGGTTTTGGGTCACGAAAGCTGCGTGGGCGAGCCATGCCCTAGGGGCAGCCTCGGGGACCGCCTGGGTCTCCTCCAGCTCCCACATCAGGCCTTCAGGCGTGTAGCCATAGGCATAGCGGAAGGGGCCGCCGAGACCAGTCAGCGGCGCTGTAAAGGCGATCTCCGCATCGGTCGCGAGGGTCTCCCACAGGGCCGCGGCGTCCGGCGATTGCAGGCAGAGATGAGCGAGGCCCAAAGCGTGGGGAAGCGGTGCGCGGCGGGGTGCGGGCGTCTTGGGCGGCACAGAGCGCAGATAGACATTGGGGGCCGCCAGAAGCCTTTCGCCACTCCTCTCGACCGCGAGACGGGGTTCCTCGAAGCCCCCGAGCAGCGGAATGAGTTGGGCTTGGTCCGCCGTCGCTATGGTCACGTGGTGCACGCCCAGGATCATGCGATCAGTAGGCCTTGTATTGTACAATTAGTCAATAACGGCGGCCCAAGCCCGCCAGAGGGCGGCGATCCGGGCGGGGTCTTCCTGGTGAGGCCAGTGGCCGAGCGCGGGCTCGCGCCGGATCGTGAGGCGCGCCGCGATGGGGCGGTGCGCGTCCGGAAGGGTTGGGACAAAGGCGCCGTCCTGTTCACCCCAGATGAGCAGGGTCGGGGATTGCAGCGGCGCATGGGGGCGCCAAGTAGATCCGCAGTCCTGGAGGAACGTCGCGCTGCGGTAATAGGCTAGCATCGCTTCGAGGCGCTGCGGCCTGGCCCAGGCCTCGCGATAGGCCTGCTGGATTGCGGCGTCGCGACGGCCTGCGGCGACGACGCTTGCGAAGGCGGCCTCCAGGGCGGCGAACTCATCGGCGGCGACGCTGGCCTCTGCGCCGGGGCTTTGCAGGGCCGCGATATAGGCCGAGCGCGCCTGCTGGTCGGGATCGGTTTGCAGGGTTTGGGCGAAGACGAAGGGGTGTGGGGCGTTCAGGGCCATGAGCCGGCGGACGCGGCGCGGCGCAATTTGCGCGCAGGCCCAGGCGATGACCCCGCCCCAGTCGCTGCCCGCGAGATCGAAGGTTTGCGCGCCGCTCGCGTCGGCGATGGCGAGGACATCGTCGGCCAGGGCGCCGAGGTCAAAGGCGGCGCCGGGCCCGGCTTCGCTGTCGCCATAGCCGCGGAGGTCCGGGACGAGGAGCGTTTGGCCCTCGCCCGCCAGCGCCCCGATCAGGCCCGCCCAACCGCGCCAGAAATCGGGAAAGCCATGCAGCAGGATCAGCGGCGGATCCGGCGCGCCTCCAAAGCGCCGGACGCAGAGCCGCACGCCCGGCCGTGAAACTTTCAGCAGCGCGTCAGGGAGCGACGGGGGCATAGCGGAACCGCAAGCCCTCCGCGGTGCGCCGCGGGAAGCCGCGCCACAGGGTGACGCTAGGTTGGCCCGCGGCGAAGGCCTCGGCGGGGGCTTCGACGCCTTGGGGCCAGAGCCCGTCGGCGGCGGCTTCGGGGCCGCTATCGGGGAGGTAGGCCGCGCGGCTTGCGTCGCCCTTTACGGTCAGGTCGAGGAAGGCGGTGATGAAGTGCTGCAGGATCGCCTGCGCCCGGTCTTTCCGCCAGACGGGGTCCTCGGTGAAGCCTTCATAGGCGAAGACGCCCGCAGCGCTTTCAGGGCGCGGGACGGAGGGCAAGGTGTGGCCGGCGTTCTCAAAGACGAGGAGCCGGCGCTCAGTGCCCGTCAGACCCTCATAGAGGCGCAGGACGCCGTCTTCGTAGCCTGAGATATCGTCCCGCGTTCCGGCGACGACGAGGGCGGGGACCCGGACTTGCGCGAGCCCCTCCGCTCGGAACGCGCCAAACCGCGCCTGTCCGCCCCACGGCGCGAGCGCGACAACACCGCGGAGGTTCGGGATCAAGGCTCCGCGATCCAGCGCGCCGCCGGCCAAGAGCGGGGCAAGGGCGCCGCTCTGCACGGCCGCGGCGATCTGTGGATTGAAGGGCGCGCCTGCGGTGCGCAGGGCCCCGTAGCCGCCCATCGAGTAGCCGATAAGACCGATGCGGGCGGGGTCGATGTGGACGGCGAGGCTTGGGTCTGCGAGGGCCGCCTGAGCGACGAAGGCTTGATCCAGGGCGCGGTAGACCAGGGCTTCTTCAAACGCTCCGGGGAGGCCGAAGGGCCGGTCGGCGTGGTCGGGGGCGACCACGATGTAGCCCTTGGAGGCGAGGTTTTCGCCAAGCCAGCTCGTGTATTCGGGACGGCCACCGAAGCCGTGCGACAGCACGATCAGGGGGAAGCGGCCCTCCGCCAGCGGCGCATCGGCGATGGCGACGCCGGGGGTGGTGAAGACCAGCCCTTCGGGGGCGCCGGGGACGGCGGGAAAGGCGCCGGGATAAGCGACGGGCGCCGCATCGGCGCTTGTGATCGCGGGATGCCAGAGGCGGATGCGCAGGGCGCGGTCAGTGAGGGCTCCGGCGCGGCCCGCGACTTGGGCTGCCACATCGGGCTGGCCGGGATTGGTCCAAACGGTTTCCTGCGTGCCGACGGCGTAGGCGCCCAAAGGGGCCAGTTCGGGCGCGCTGGCGGTTGGCACACTGGGCGCCCGCTCGGCCCAGGCTGCGCTGAGGGAAAGCGGCGCGGCGAGCGCCAAAGCCGCTGCGAGAAGGCCCGCCTTGATCCCGATGCGCATGCGGCTTTCCCCCTTTGTGTTTCAGCTTTTCAGCCCGAGGACGCTATTAGCTATTGGACACATGGTCAATAAAATGGTCCCGTCCCTGTTCCCCTTGCGCCTCTCTGCACAAGCGCGCAAATCGGATTACAGAATATACTCACGATGATCGCCGCCGCCCTTGCTCCTCGCCGCACCCGTAAGTCGCCCGAAGCGCGGCGGGCGCAAATCTGCACGGTCGCTGCGCGGGTTGTGCTTGAGGAGGGCATCTCGGCGATCACGATGGAGCGGATCGCGCGAGAGACGGGGATCTCTAAGGCGCTCGTCTATAATTATTTCGCGACACGAGACCATCTGCTCGCCGCGCTTCTGAAGCGGGAGCAGACGGAACTGCGGGAGCGCGGGATTGGGGCGGCGCTGCGGGCGGAGACGTTTCCCGAACTGATCCGGCAAACGACGCGGGTTTATCTCGAACAGGTCCAACATCGCGGCGCGCTGATCGCGGCGCTGTTGTCGGACCCTTCCGTGGGCCGGCTGATGGAAGAGGACGGGCGGGCGGATCGGGAGCGGACGCGGCAGTTTTTCGTAAAGCAGGTCGTGCAGGTTTACGCCCTGCCCGAGGCCTTGGCGGCGCCGAGCGTGGATTTGCTGTGGGCGGTGACGGATGCGGCGGGGCGGGCGTTGTCGCAGCATGAGCTGTCGATCGACGAGGCTGAAGAACTCTGCGTGCAACTGATCACCGGTGGGCTTGAGCGGTTGGCGAAAACCTCAAAGCGGCCGCCAAAGGGCGGTTGAGGCCTTCATCACACGCGCCAAAAGCAGCAGCCGCGCCAGGGGCGCGCCATGCTCATCCAGCGCCTCGGTTTCATACCAAAGCGCCTCGGTTTGCGGCGTGTCCATAAGTCCACGGACAATCCCGCGGACGCGATAGGGCGTTTTTTCCCGCAAAGGGCCTGTGAACCAGGCGAGGGCGATCGCGCCATAAAGACCAACCGCGCCTTCGGGCAAAGGCGCGAGCAGCGGCTCTGGCGCCCGGAGGACATCGATCATCAGGTTATAGGGCAAGGCCCTGGGCAGGTCCGGAGGATCGGGAGGCATGGGCTCGGTCAGGGTAGCGCGGTCGGCGTCATTCCGGGACCGGGGGATCGGGGCGGTGGTGGTTTCAGCGCGCCCGCCGATCGTGACATCCTTCAGAATGCGGAGGGTTTCGGGCGGCGGTCCGAGGGCGGCCAGGCGCTGGCGCAAGGGGCAGTCAGGGTCGAAAGCCCGGGAGGCAGTCCCCTCCGCGACAAGGGCGCCCTCCGGCGTCTGAAGCGCGAGTTCAATCTGATCGGCTGTCAGGGCTCGAAAGCTTGCCCGGACGGGCTCCCCGCCGCGGGTGGCGTGGCGGAAGTAAAGCGAGAGCGCGCCCACTTCGTTCCAGCCCGGACCAAAGGCGGCGCGGCCCAAGGGCGCTGTCTGCTGCAGATGGATCGAGCCCGCGACCGTGCCGCCGCGCAGGCCCAAGGCCTGAGCTGTGGCGTCGTCGTGGATGGTGCCCACCGCGTCCGCGGCGGTGTTTACCGGCGTCCGCCAGGGGCCGCGACGCCAGGGGCTGTCATCGCTGAGCGCAAAGGGCGCGGCGTTGGCGTCGCCGCTCACAGGCCCAGAACCCGCTTGGCGATGATGTCCCGCTGCACCTCGTCGCTGCCGCCGGCGATGCTTGCGGTGCGGCCGGTGAAATAGCGGAGCGTTTCGCGCTGGGCCCAGGCTTCGCCTATGGGGGCGCTCAGGGGCTCCGGCCAGGCTTGATCGGGCAGGAATGGCAGGGCGTGAAGGCCTGCAGCCTCCAGGTACAAGGTCGTCAGGTCCTGGACGATTTCTGTGCCGCGGAGCTTCAGGAACGAGGCTTGCGGGCCGGGATCGGCGTGGTCGCTCAGGGTGCGCCATTCACTCACTTCCAGGGCCTCCAGGGCTGCGGCGGCAGCGGCTGTTTTGCTGGCTAAGGCGAGATCGCCCCGCTCCCTCGCGATGGCCAGGAGCCCGGCCGCGAGGCGCCGCGAGAGGGCGACATTGGTCAGGCTTGTCCGCTCATGGGTCAGAAGCGCTTTCGCCAACTGCCAGCCGCGGCCCTCCTCGCCCACGCGGTTGGCGATTGGCACAGCGACATCGGTGAAGCTGACGCGATTGATCGTGTGCTGACCATCGAGGGTGATGATCGGATCGACGCGGATGCCCGGGCTTTGCATGTCGATGAGGAGGAAGGTGATGCCGTCCTGGCGGCGGGTTTCGCGGCGCGTGCGGACGAGGGCGAACATCCAGTGGGCGATGTGGGCCCAACTGGTCCAGATTTTCTCCCCCGTGAGGCGGTAGACGGGGCCGTCTTCGACAGCAGTGGTGGCGAGGGAGGCGAGGTCTGAGCCTGCTCCGGGTTCGGAATATCCTTGGCACCACTCGACCTCATTGCAGAGGATGCCCGGCAGATGCTCCGCCTGCTGATCGGGCCGGCCATAGGCCATGAGCACCGGCGCCAGCATCATCATCCCCATGCCGCCAAGCCGCGGGGGCAAGCCGCGGGCGGACGTTTCGCGTTCCCATAGAAAGCGCTGCACGGCGGTCCAGCCGGGGCCGCCAAACTCGCGCGGCCACGTGTAGGCCGCCCATCCTTCCGCCAGAAGCGCCGCCGCCCAGCGCTTCTCTTGGGCTTTAGTGCCGACGAAGGGCTCTGATTGTGGCCAGGCGCGATCGAGGAAAGCGCGGATCTCGGCCTGAAACGCGGCTTGGTCTTCGGTGAGGGCGAGCTTCATGACAGCCGCGCCTCGCGCCGGAGGATCGCCGCCCGCAGTCGGCCGTGGCGGCTTTGGGTGAAAGGATAGCGCCACAGAACCCAGATCGCCGGCGCGAGAAACAGCACCGGCAAGAGGCCATAAAGCGCCTTCATGCCGAACAGCGTCTGGAGGTTTGTTTCTCCGGAGGCGGTATATCCGATGGCGGACAGAAGGATCAGCGACAGCCCCTGGCCGATGGCCTGGCCGATCTTGTTGGTCATCGTCATAAACGAGAAAAAGAGCCCCTGGCGGCGGGCGCGGGAGCGGGCGGTGTCGATGTCGGTGGTGTCAGCGATCAACGCGGCGGGCAACAGCTCCAGTGCGCCGAAGCAGAAGCCCTTGACCATGAAGATCGCGATGAAGGCAGCCTCCTGCCCGCGGTTAAGGAAGAAGAGCGAGACGTTGGTGACCAGGACCACGGTCAGCGCAAGGCCCAGCGCCTTGTGCTTGCCCAGCGCCTTGGCCAGCAAAGACCAAACCGGCACGGCGCCCAAGCCCACGGCGAAATAGAAGACATAGACGAGGCCGATATTGGCGACGCCGATGACGTCGCGGGCGTAGAACAGCGTGATCGTGATGCGGAACGTCTCGGCGATGTAGGCCAGGAACAGGGCTGCGACGAGGAGCTTATAGGGCATGTTGCGCCACACGATGCGGACGGTTTCGGCCAGGCTCGGCTGGGTTTCGTTGGCGGCTTTGGGCGGTTCGGGGGTGAAGGCGATGACCGCCAGCGTGCAGAGCGGCAAAAGCACGACCATCACCTGGAATAGCGCCGCCAGCACGTCGCCGGCGCCGGCGCCGGGCTTGGAGAGAACGAGCGCGGGCAAGGCGGTGGCGAGGATGAGCCCGACCAAGCTGAAGGCCTGGCGGATCGAGAAAATGCGCGTTCGCTCGTTATAGTCGTCGCTGAGTTCCCCGCCCCAGGCGGAGTGCGGCAGCTGGGTGAAGGTGAAGCCGAGATAGGCGACTGAAACCCAAATCACAAAATGCCAGACTTCCGCGCCCTCGGGAGGAAGAAAGAGCCGCCAGCTGCCGAAGAGCAGGACCGCAACGCCCAAAGGCAGCCAGATGCGGCGGCGGCCCCACGGGGTGCGCCAGCGGTCGCTCGCGGCGCCCACCAACGGATCGGTGATCACATCGGTGAGGCGGGCCACGATCATCGCTGTGCCCAAAAGCGCCAGGGGCACGCCAAGCTCGCCCGAGTAGAACGGCGCCAAATAGATCGAGAGCGGCAGCCCGATCGTGGCGAGCGGCATCGCGATCGAGCTGTAGGCTGCGGCGCGGGCCCAAGGGAGGCGGGGCTGGGGCGTGGTCATATCGCTTTATCCCGGCCCTGCCAGTAGGCGCTGCGGACCTTGCCGCGCTGGACTTTGCCGCTCGGCAGGCGGGGCAGGCTGTCGACGAAATCGACGCCGCGGGGACGCTTGAAACCGGAGAGGCGGCGCCGGACGAAGGCGAGAATGTCTTCGGCCAAAGCGGGGCTTGGGGCGTGGCCCAGCCTGAGTTCGACGCAGGTGCGGACTTCTTCCCCCCACTCCTCGTTGGGGGCGCCGATGGTGCAGGCGTCGGCGACGGCGGGGTGGAGGGTGACGACGTCGTCGACCTCTTGGGGGTAGATGTTCACCCCGCCGGAAATGATGCACTCGGCGGTGCGACCGGTGAGGAATAGAAAATCGTCCGCGTCCAGACGACCGACATCGCCCAAGGTATAGTAGCCGTCTTTGTGGGCGGCTTCGGTTTTGTCGTCGGCCTTGAAATAGACGAAGGGGTTTGTGGGGTCGGCCTTCATAGAGATAGCGCCGTCTTCGCCAGTGGCGGCTTCGGCGCCGTCTTCGCGGAGGATTTTGAGCGCCTCAGGGCTTGGCCGGCGGCCGACGCTGCCGGGTTTGCGGAGCCAATCTTCGGAGGTGATATAGACGCCCGCGCCGCCTTCGGAGGCGGCGTAATACTCCCACAAGACGGGGCCAAACCACTCAATCATCGCGTGTTTGACCGCCAGCGGGCACGGTGCTGCGCCGTGGAAAACCCGTCGGAGGCTTTTCACCGAGGACCGCGTCCGCACCTCTTCCGGGAGCGCGAGCAGCCGGTGAAACATGATCGGCGCCATGTGGCAGTGGGTGACTTTCCGTGTATCGATCGCGCGGAGAACAGCTTCGGAGTTCCATTGTCGGAGCAAGACGATCGGGACCCCTGAGGCAAGCGGCCAGCGCACGTCAAACAGCAGCGGCGCAGCGTGATAGGCAGGGCCCGGACATAAATTGACGTCCGTATCCGGATCATAATCGGCGAAGGTCCCCCGACCTTGCGGCTCGATGACTTCCGGTGCTGCGCGGAACACCCCTTTGGGTCGGCCCGTGGTGCCGGAAGTATAAAGCATGATCGTGCCGAGGGTCGGATCGGGGGGATCATCTTGAACCTCGGCCGTGAGGACCGCTTCATAATCAAGCCAGCCTACGGCCCCGTCGATGGCAATCCGGCGCAGCCCCGGCAGATCGCCGAACAAAGGCGCAAACGCCGCCTCGCAGATCAGGGCCTTGGCTTCGCAGTTCTGGACGATGTAGCGCGCCTCCTCCTGAGCCAGATGCCAGTTCACCGGCGTGATCCGCAGGCCGATCCGCATGGCGGCCAGGAAGCTCTCGATGAACTCAATCCGGTTTCCGCACATCAAGGCGATGGCGTCGCCCAGCGTAAGCCCCAAGCCCCGGAGCGCTCGGGCGAGACGGTTGGCGCGGGCGTGCAGGGCGCCGAAGGAGCGGGTCCCGGCCTCATCAAAGAGGGCAATCGCATCGGGTTTCGCCTCGGCGTAGAGCGCGCTGAGCATGCCCGCCGCGGCGGCGGTGGCCGGGGTCCGCGCCATGATGTCCTCCCGCTGAAGCGGCGTCAGACGCACCGCCCTTATTGACGAGATGTATAATAGAGGCGAGCCGGCCGCAACCGCGACGCGGGGGCGGGGCGGTTCTTATTGACGA
>JBILVS010000143.1:0-6556 GCA_044370335.1 Caulobacterales bacterium | reverse complement strand
CGAAAGAAGACCTATCGTCCGCGGAAAGCCACCTACGCCAAACGCAACCTTGTCGAGCGCTTCTTCAACAGGCTCAAGCACTTTCGCGCCATCGCCAACCGGTTCGAAAAGCACGCTTCAAATCATCTCGCGCTCGTTAAACTCGCTTCCGCCAGATTGTGGATGCGATTTATGAGTCGGTGACCTAGAGCAGCCCCTTTTTCAGGTCCGCGCCCCCGACTGGCAGTTTTGGGGCGGCCGAGACACTGACCACGATCGGCGCCGACCCCAAGCATCTGGGCGCCGAGGTCGCCGCCACCCTGGTGCTGCAGACTTGGGGATCCGCGCTCACCCACCATCCGCAGGCGCTTTGCATTGTGCTGGGCGGCGGTCTGAGCCCCGACGGGAGCCGCTGGATCGCTTGCCGGCGCGGCCTCTTCTTGCCAGTGCGGGTGCTGTCGCACCTGTTTCGGCGCCTGATCCTGGAGTGGCTCCTCGCGGCCCATGCAGCCGATCGGCTCGCCCTCTTCGGCGATCTCGTCCATCTGGCCGACCCCACGGCTTTCAAGGCGCATCTGAAGCCACTCTGGCTCGCTGACTGGGTCGTCTACGCCAAGCGGCCCTTCGCTGGGCCCGAGAGGGTCTGCGCTACCTCGCCGCTGCACCCACCGCGTGGCCATCGCCAACAGTCGGCTGATCGCCTTCGATGGCGCGCGCGTGACGTTCAAGGTCAAGGACTAACGCAAGGATAGCGCAGCCCGCTACGGGACCATGGTTCTGGAAGCGTTCGAGTTCATCCGCCGGTTTCTGTTGCACGTTTTGCCGGACGGCTTCCACCGCATCCGCCATGTCGGTTTCCTTGGCAATGGCGTGCGCGCCGAAGCCCTCGCCAAGGCCCGTGCGGCTCTCAAAGTTGAACCGCCGGCGCCCGCGCTGGAGCCCACGTCGGGCGAGACTGCCGAGCCCGAACATCGGCTGGTCTCTACCTGCCGCTGCTGCAGCGGCCGGCTGGTGCTGATCGAGACCCTGACCTGACCGCAGCGCTTGTGCTGCGCGCCGGCCGGCCCTCAGCCGATCGACAGCTCATGATCATAGCCCAAGACCGCGCCCGGGATCTTGCATCCGCCCTGCCAAGCGTCGCTCCTTGCATCGATCGCGGAAGCACATCTGAACGGTGGCGCACGCTGCGCCAAATGAGGCCGTCGCCAAACCTGCCGCAGTCGAGCGCTCAATCGTCCAGCCCGCCACGGCGGCCGGCAGGTCCATCGACGCAATCGCGCCCCGGTCAATCCGCCGCGTCTGCACGACCCGCCGCGCTACAATCCTCATAGCCAGCCGCCTGCACCCCGCGGTTTCCTCCCCTGGCTGTTCTTCGCCACCGGGTCGAGGCTAGCCCCGCGACCGTCGAAAGGTGACACCTGTCATGTCCGGCCATTGACGGGGCGCACTCGTGCGCGGAGGCCGCGGCTGCTTGTCTTCATCAGCGATTGAAACCGCTCCGACGAGGAGAAAGTCCCTGTGTCAGCCCCTGTGTCAGCCCGTGCCTTGCACCCGTGTGATACCTCCATTGTCGCTGAGCTTGCAGGCGTGGCGAAGGCCTATGCCGGCCGGCGCGTCCTGAGTGGCTTCAGCATTGGCCTGAAGCCCGGGTCCGTGACAGCTCTGCTCGGCCCCAACGGCGCCGGCAAATCGACGGTCGCGGGCCTTTTAACCGGGCGTCTCGCCGCCGATGCGGGGGAAGTGCGGCTTTTCGGCCGCGACCCTCGCGATGCCGAAGCCCGAGCTCGGATGGGCGTGATGCTGCAGACGGCAGGCCTGCCCGAAACCCTGACCGTGTCGGAAGTGATCGACCTCCACGCCGGCTATTATAGACGCCGCCTCGCCACCGCCGCCATTCTCGATCAGGCGGGCTTGGGCGCCCTCGCCAAGCGGCGTTGCGATCAGCTCTCCGGCGGCGAACAACGCAAGGTGCACTTTGCCCTCGCCATTGCCGGCTCGCCCGATTTCCTAGCGCTGGACGAGCCCACGACGGGCTTTGACTCCGACGCCCGCCGCGCCCTGTGGGGTCTTGTGCGCGAAAAGGCCGACGCCGGCGCCGCCGTGCTCCTTGCCACCCACCACATGGACGAAGCCGAAGCGCTCGCGGATCGGATCGTGGTCATCGCCGGGGGGCGGATTGTGGCCGACGGACCGCCGGCCGCAATCAAGGCGCAGGTGGCCGGGACAAGCCTCCGAGTGCGCTCAGGTCTGTCGCCGATCCGCCTTGCGGCCCTGCCCGGCGCGGCAAAGGTCGAGACCCGCGGCGCCGACACCGTGATCCTATCCACCGCTCCTCGGGCGACGCTGGAGGCCCTGTTCAGCCTCGATCCCGCCCTAGCCAGCTTTGAAGTCACGAGCGCGTCCTTGGAAGACGCCCTCAGCGACATCGTCGCCGTCAGCCAGAAGGAAGCCCTCTGATGTCCAGCCTGATTGCCGCAAGCCCTGGGGTCTATGCCCGTGAGGCCATCGCCGAGATCGTCAAATCGGCCCGGATGCCGCAATTCATCCTGCCCACGATCATTCTGCCGCCCGCCTTCTACGCCTTGTTCGCCCTCGGCATGGGGCAAGGTAATGTCGAGGTCGCCACCCGGACGCTTGCGACATTCGGCGTGTTCGCGGTGATGGGACCGGCTCTGTTCGGCTTCGGAGCGAACGTTGCGGCCGAACGCGAAACGGGCCAGCTGGAGCTGAAACGGCTGTCGCCGATGCCGGCGGGCGCCCACATTGCCGCCAAACTCACGGCGACGCTTGTGTTCAGCGCAGTCGCATTCGTTTTCCTGTATGGGCTGGCGGCGTTAGCAGGCGTCCGCCTGACCCCGACCGCGTGGGCCATCCTTGCGAGCGTGCATGCGGTGGCGGTGATCCCGTTTGCGATGATCGGGCTGGGCATCGGCTATCGGCTCGGCCAAAAAGGCGCTGTGGCGTTGGCCAACATTGTTTTCCTCGCCATGGCGGTTTTTGGGGGATTATGGATGCCGATCGCCATGCTGCCTGACGCGATCGAGTCCATGGCCTGGGCGCTGCCGTCGTATCATCTGGGCGAAATCGCGCTCATGGCGGCGGGGCAACGCGACTGGACCAATCTCGGCCTGCACGCGGGGCCTTTGGCGCTCCTTACGCTGGCGGCCGCCGCCTTCGCCTGGACCGGCCAGCAACGGCCCGCGGCTTGACGCGGGCCGACAGGAGCGGAGACTGAGCCCCATGACGGCGAAGCAGCGGCGCCCCCCCACCACCCCTTCTTGGTTCAGTATCGAAAGCCCGGTCATTTGGTTGGCTTACTTGCCGCTTTTCTTCATTCCGTGGGTCTTCCGACTGCCGAGCGAACCCCAGATCATCGGAGCGATCGCAGGCCTTGCGGTGTTTCTGGGGCTTTACTTCGCCGCGATCTCTGCAAGCGGGCTGCGCCTCATCCTTCTTGCCGTGGCGACGCTGCTCGTGTCGTTCGGCCTCGCCTTCACCGCCAGCAACTGGACCGTCATCTCGGTTTATGCCGCGGCGATGATCGCGGAACTTCGGCCGGCCCGCCGGGCGGGGATCATTCTGGGGGTTTTCGCCGGCGTCGCCGCCGCCGTTGGGGTCCTGACCCAACAGCCCCTCTTCTATTGGGCGTTGGGCATTCTGATGATGGTGATGATCGGTCTCGCCAATATCTCGCGGGCCGCGCTCGAAGACAAAAACAAGGAGCTGGCGGCGGCCCACGATGAGGTCAAACAGATGGCCGCCACCGCCGAGCGGGAACGCATCGGCCGCGACCTGCACGACCTTTTGGGCCGCACTCTTACTTTGATCGCCATCAAGGCCGATCTCGCCTCCAAGCTCGCCCACCGCGACGCGGCCAAAGCCGAAGCTGAGATGCGCGAAGTCGCCGGCACGGCTCGCGATGCGTTGGCGGAGGTGAGGGCCGCCGTCGCGGGCATGACCGGCGCCAGCTTGGGGCGGGAACTGGCGGGCTCCCGCGCCGCCTTGGCCGCCGCCGGCATCGCCTGCGAGGTCGAGGGCGACGCCGAGCAAATCGACGAAGGGGCCGGCGCGGTCTTGGCCATGACCCTTCGCGAAGCGGTCACCAACGTGATCCGCCACTCCGGGGCGCGCACCTGCTGGATTTCGCTGACCCAGAAGCCGGAGGGCCTTGAGCTCCGCGTCCGCGACGACGGTGACGGCGAGGCCGTCCGCGAAGGCGGCGGCATCAGCGGCGTGCGATCACGTCTGGCGGCGGCGGGGGGCGGGCTCGCCGTCGCGGGCGGGTCCGCCGGCACCGTGCTCACCGCCCGCCTCCCCGTAGGAGCCTCCGCATGATCCGAGTCGTCATCGCCGAAGATCAGGCCTTGGTGTTGGGGGCGTTGGCGGCCCTGCTCTCCTTGGAGGGCGACATCGAGATTGTGGCCCGCGCCGCAGACGGGGAGACGGCCTTGGCGGCGGTGCTCGCGCATAAGCCGGATGTGCTCCTGTCCGACATCGAGATGCCGGGCCTTACGGGGCTTGATCTCGCCGAGGCCATCGCGCGGGACAATCTCGGGGCCAAAGTCCTGATCGTGACCACGTTTGGTCGGGCCGGCTATCTCCGCCGCGCCATGGACGCAGGGGTGCGCGGCTATCTGCTGAAGGATACACCCTCCGACGCCCTGGCGGCGGCGATCCGCAAGGTCGCAACCGGCGGCCGCGCCATCGCCCCGGAACTCGCCGAGGCCGCCTGGGACGCCCCCACAAACCCGCTCTCTGATCGCGAGCGCACCGTTCTACGCCTCGCTGACGAGGGTCGCTCAAACAAAGACATCGCCCGGCTGCTCGGTCTCTCGCCCGGCACGGTTCGCAACTATCTCTCCGAGGCCTCCGCGAAGCTCGGCGCGGCCAGCCGGATCGAAGCGAGCCGCTTCGCCCGGGAGAAAGGCTGGCTGTGAGGGGCCCCACAGCCATGACTTTTGTCACTCCAAGGGCCTGATCCCGTTCACTGCCCAGCTGTAACCCTCTGAGGCATCGTCCCGTCATTGACGAGGAGAGCCGGGATGCAATGGAAGAGAGGCTTGGCGCTGGCGGCCACCGCCGCGGTTTTGGTGGGCGGGGCGGCGGGGTTCCGCTTTCTGGCGCCGGAGAATTACGGCTTGCCGGCCATCGAGATCGTCGACCCCGGATCAAGCGGCCGTCGCATCGAAGAGGCGGGCCTGTTCGGCAACTATTTCCCTGCCGGGGGGCCAGGCCCGCATCCCGCGGTGCTTGTTTTGGGCGGCTCGGAAGGCGGCCTCGGAACAGCCTCACAAACCACTGCTGTGATTCTTCAACAGGAAGGGTTTGCAGTGTTCCAATTGGCTTACTTCGGCGTGCCCGGGACACCCGACACCCTCGAAGAAATCCCGCTGGAGATGTTTGACCGCGCCTTGGATTGGCTCGGACGTCAGCCCGCGGTGGACCCGGCGCGATTGGCTGTGGTTGGCGCCTCGAAAGGCGCAGAAGCCGCCCTTCTGATCGCCTCCCGTCGTCCAGACTTGCGCGCCGTCGTCGCGGCCATGCCCACGAACGTCGTCTGGAACGGCGTCGACTGGAGCAATGGCGGCCAGAGCCGGCGGTCGTCCTGGACGGCGAACGGCGCTCCCTTGGCGGCCATGCCCTTCGCCGCCTGGAATGCGGCCGAGGGCGTAATCAGCGTCTATCGGTCCGTTGAAGACCCAGCGCTCGCGCTGGAAGCCGCCCGCGCCGCCATCCCGATTGAGCAGGCCGAGGCGCCGGTGCTGCTGGTCTGCGGCGAGGCCGAAACCATGTGGCCCGCCTGCCCCATGGCGCGCGCCGTCGAGGCCCGCAGCCAGGCGGGGGCTGGTCCGCCCGTCACCACGCTCGCCTATGAGGACGCAGGACACTTCCTGTTCGGCCCGCCGATCGCCCCGGACAGCCCGTTTTATGATCGGCTGGCTCGCTATGGCGGCACCATCGAGGGCAACGCGGCCGCCCGCATCGACAGCTGGCCGCGCGTGGTCTCCTTCCTGAAAGAGGCGACCGCAGCGCCGGATCAGCTGTCGCGGTTGTGATCGAGCCAGATGCGGAGCTTTGTCTGAAGCGGCAGCAGGGTCTCGATTTCGGCAGGCGCCAAGGCGCGATCAGCGGACCTGGCGATGCGCCTTGCCCGCCGCCTCAGCGCCAAAGCGAATGGATTGTGATTGCGCCGGTCTCGTTGGCGATCAGAACGACAAGCGGCTCGCTCACCCGCCCGGGCTCCGGCAGGCGCGCGCCGACAAAGGCGCTCACCCCATCGCCGGCCAGGATCTGCCGCAGCGTGTAGCGATCGAGTTCGGTGTCCGTCGTCCAAAGCACCCGGCCCGTCTCGTCCACGCGAGAGACCACCAACGCGCCAGTCACCACGGGCGGCCGGGTTTGGATCAGAAGCGCGCCCGGCGACCCCCGAAGGTGCAAAGGTTCGGCCTCATGGTCGATGCGCAGAAAGATGGGGTAATGGGCCAGGTCGAGACCAGACCTCCGATTGTCGGTGATATTGGTCGTCCCTCAAACTGATGGTTTCAGAAGCAACGGCGTCATGCTTGCGCATGCGCCC
>JBILVS010000040.1:0-22317 GCA_044370335.1 Caulobacterales bacterium | reverse complement strand
CTGGGGCTTGATGGGCGCATGGCCGCGGGCGCCGGCAATCAACGCCTTTATCTGATCCCCGAGCGGGACCTGGTCATCGTCCGCCAAGCCACAGGCATCCGCGAGGCGCTTCGCGGCCGCGGAGAGAACTGGAGCGACGCGGAATTCCTGGCGTACTTCTCTTAGACCCTCAGGCGAGCCCGATCTCCCGCAGCCGCTCGGTCAGATAGGCGCCTGCGGTGATTGGCGCATAGGCCGGATCGTCGCTCTCCACCCCGATCGCCGCCGGATCGATCAGGAACTCCGGCGCAAAGTGAAGGAAGAACGGGAACGAATAGCGCGGCAGATGCCGCCGCTCCGGCGGCGGGTTGATGACCCGGTGCGTGGTCGAGGGCAGGGCGGCCGCCGTCAGCCGCTGCAGCATGTCCCCGACATTGATCACAAGCGCCCCTTCTGGTGGAGCGATGTCCACCCACACGCCGTCTCGGCGGAGAAGCTGCAGGCCCCCCTCATCCGCTCCCAAAAGGCAGGTGATGACGTTGATGTCTTCGTGCGCCCCGGCCCGGACCCCCTCCGCGGTGGGTGACACCGGCGGATAATGCAGAAGCCGCAGGATTGAATCCCCGTCCTTCACAGCGCTCTCAAAGAAGGTTTCGGGCTGCCCGAGGCCCCGAGCGATAGCGGCCAACACCGTCATCCCCACGTCTTCCAGGGCGCCGTACAGCGCCAAGGTCGCGGACCGAAACGCCGGCAGCTCCTCGGGCCACACATTCCCCGGCAACGGCGTCCGCGGTGCATAGCCGGGCGAAAACTCCCGCCCCACATGCCAGAATTCTTTCAGATCCGGCCGGTCAGAGTCCTTCGCGTTTTCAACGCCGAACGGCGTATAGCCCCGTTGCCCGCGCAGATGCGGCGGGCAATAGGCGTGCTTGGTCGTCTCCGGTAGGGCGAATAACGCCTTCGCCTGATCCGCCGCCGCCTTGATTGTCTCCCGGCTCACTCCGTGTTCGGTGATGACCGCAAAACCCGTGTCCTGAAACGAACCCATCACCGCCTCGGTGAAGGTTGCCGGGCTCACCGCCGCCAGATCCAGAGAAACGGGGGACACGCCGATCCGATGCATCGCACTCACTCTTGATGGAAAGCCAAGCGGCTCCGCTCTGGCCGCCGTCTCGTCAACGAAGCGTTAACGGATAGAGGCCGAGCCTACCCCACGACAAGAGTGCTAAGGATTCGCGCCCCATGTTTCTGTTCGGCCATCGGCGTTGGCGCGGCGAGAGCGGGACCCGCTACCGCTTCAAGATCACCTTGACGGAAAACGGCCTGCCGCAGGACAGCGGCGGCATTTACGTGTTCGTCCGTCGTCGGCTCGGCTTTATCCTGGAGCCACTCTATGTCGGCAAGGCGGCCAATCTACGCGGACGCCTGGTGGGGCATGAAAAGTGGGCCCGCGCCTATTGGTGGTATGGCGCCACCGAGCGCCACGTCCTGCGGGTGCATACCGAAACCGATCGCCGCCGCATTGAGGAAGACCTCATCCGCGGTCTGAAACCGCCGATGAACGACGTGATGATCCCAACCGGCGCCCGCGACGCGCCGTCCGACCCCAAGCTCCGGTGGCGTTGGTTTGAGCGCAATTGGCGCAGACTCGCTCGCCAGCCGAAGCGGGCCTGAGTCTAAGAGCCTTCCGGTTTGGCGATCCCTGCGATCCGTTGCTGACGCGCCTGTAACCTACAGGCTGCCCTTATCCCCTTGACCCGGCGGGGTTGCCGCGCCACGGGTGACCGATGCCAAAGAAACGGCCCCTCCGGGAGTCGCTCGTCGATTTCGTCACCCATTTGGACGCCCGCGCCTGGCGCACTGTGGTCGTGACGGCGGCCTTGTTCGCCGTGGTCGGGGTGATCTTGCTGATCGGCCGCTTTTATTATGGCGACGAAGTCAACGCTTTCATCGGCAAATATCTAGGCGGGGCCGAGCGGGCCCATTGGGGCCTGCCTGCGGCCATTCTGATTTTCACCCTGTCCGCCTTTGTCGGGGCGCCGCAGATCGTGCTCATCGCGGCCTGCGTCGTGGCCTTTGGCCCGGAGGAGGGCTTCTGGTTTTCCTGGATCGCCACGATCGTCTCCGGCGGCGTCACATTCCTCGTCGGCAGGGCCGCCGGCGCCGACACGCTGAAGCGGTTTTCGGGCGCCACGGGCGGGCGGTTCTCGCGCTTCATGGATAAGCGTGGCTTCCTAGCGAGCTTCATTGTCCGATTTGTGCCGACCGCGCCCTTCATCGTGGTCAACATGGCCATGGGGGCCGCAGGTATGGGGTTTCTGCAGTTCATCGGCGGCCTGGCGTTTGGCGTTTTGCCGAAGACCGCCTTGGTCGCCTTCGCCGGCGACGGCGTGATGGACTTCCTTGAGGGCAACGTCCAGGCTGCCATCGGCGCGGCTTTGATCGCCATCGTGGTATGGTTTGTTGGGGTGGTGGCGGTGCGGCACTATATCCGTCAGGCGCGGATCGTGGCCCCGGACGAACCGGAAGACCCTCAAGTCGCTCAGCCCCCAGGGCCGTCCCAATCTCCGGGCGACGCCCCGGCGAATGCCCCGGCGGGACGCTCTGCCGGGTAGAGCCATCGCCGCAAGCTTCTTGCGCAAAAACCGTCGATCGGTTACCCATCAAGCATGATCGTTCTCTGCGGACCTCTTCTGCGCACGCTTCTGCCGCTTCTGCGGCTTACCGGCCCCCGGGCGTAAGGGGTCGCCGCTCTGCCATGAGCGGCCCGCGCCTAGGGGGAAAACGAACCGGCCGCCGCCACCCGATCACCCCCTTAAAGTCTGCCTCTGGGGCCCTCCATGTCCAGCCACGTCCGCATTTTTGACACCACCCTCCGCGACGGCGAACAATCCCCAGGCGCGGCCATGACCGCCGCCGAAAAGCTCGAGATCGCCCAGGCGCTCGACGCCCTTGGCGTGGATGTCATCGAGGCCGGCTTTCCAGCCTCCTCCAATGGAGACTTCGAAAGCGTCCGCGCCATTGCCGGGATCGTCGAACACGCCATTGTAGCTGGCCTCTCCCGCGCCGCGCCGAAAGATATCGCCCGGTGCGGCGAAGCGGTCAAAGCGGCCCGCCGGCCGCGGATCCACACCTTCATTTCCACTTCCGACATTCACATGAAGCACAAACTCCAGATGGAGCCGCATCAGGTGCTGGAGATGATCACCCAATCGGTCACCGCGGCGCGCAACCTCGTCGATGACGTGGAATGGTCCGCCGAAGACGCGACCCGCACCAACCGCGATTTCCTGAAGCGCTGCGTCGAGGCCGCCATCAAGGCCGGGGCGACCACGATCAACATCCCCGACACCGTGGGCTATTCGTTCCCCGAAGAGTACGGCGCTCTTTTCAAAGAGCTCATCGAAAGCGTCCCCGGCGCCGATCAGGTCATCTTCTCCGCCCACTGCCATAACGATCTGGGTCTCGCGGTCGCCAACTCTTTGGCGGCGGTCTCCGGCGGCGCAAGGCAAGTCGAATGCACGATCAACGGCTTGGGCGAACGCGCCGGCAACGCCGCCCTGGAAGAGATCGTCATGGCGCTCCGCGTCCGCAAAGACGCGCTCCCCTATGAAACGCGCATCGACGCCCACCGCTTGACGCGGCTGTCTCAGTTGGTCTCCCGCGTCACGGGCTTCCCCGTGCAATACAACAAGGCCATCGTCGGCAAGAACGCCTTCAGCCACGAAAGCGGCATCCATCAGGACGGGATGCTGAAGAACAGCCAAACCTATGAGATCATGCGCCCCGAAGATGTCGGCCAAGGCCAGACCAACCTCGTCATGGGCAAGCTTTCTGGCCGCCACGCTTTCAAGACGAAGCTTCGCGACCTGGGCTATGAGCTGAGCGACAACGCCTTGGCGGACGCGTTTGTCCGCTTCAAGGAACTGGCCGACAAAAAACGCCAGATCTTCGATGAGGACATCGTTGCGCTTCTGGACGACGCGTTGGCCCACGCCGCCGACGCGATCCAGGTCCGCCGCCTTCGGGTCGTGGCCGGCACCGATGGCCCCCAGACCGCCGAGATTGACCTGATGATCGACGGCCAAGAGGTATGGGCGCCCGCCCGCGGCAATGGTCCTGTGGACGCCATCTTCAACGCCATCAAACAGGCCTATGCCCACGAGGCGACCCTGTTGCTCTATCAGGTCAACGCGGTCACCGAAGGCACGGACGCCCAGGCCGAGGTCAGCGTTCGCCTGAAGCAGGGTGACCGCGTCGCCACCGGCCGCGCAGCGGACCCAGACACCCTTGTCGCCTCTGCCAAGGCCTATGTCGCGGCGTTGAACCGCCTCATCGCCTTGAGCCAGCGCGGGCCGGACGCGCAAGCCATGGGAGCGGGCTGACCCCCAACCCGAGGGGTCCCGCCCGGGGTATGGCCATTGCGTCTGTTGACCCAAAGTTCCTGTTGGGTGATCGGCGGAGGCAGGGGGAAGTGAGCGGTTATCGGGCAATCCATGAGCCATCTGTCCACGGGCCATCTGGTTGAGCGGCGCGAGACCAGCCGGACAAACGGCTGGCGACCCCGCCGCCATCATGATCCGCGATCCAACCCACCTGACCGGCGTCTGTCGCTCCGAGCCATCCGGCTGATCACGCGCAGCCGATGTGGGTCGGACGCGCAGGCCATGGTCGCGGGCTAACGCGCGAGGGCAAGCGCAATCGCCGGCGGCTCGGTCGCCAAAAGCGTCCGCGCCGCCGCGATCACGGGCGTCGCCGGGAGCGCCGGCATGATCTCCGGCCCCGTCGGCCGTGTCTCAAACCCGAACCGCACATAACCCGCGTCCGGGTGCGGCGACATGACCGCGATGGCCCGCGACCCAGGCGCCGGACCCCAACGCTCGGCTTTGCTCGGTCCATGCACCGCCACGATCGGCGCGTTCATCGCCGCCGCGAGATGCAGAACGCCCGTATCGATGGAAACGACCAAGCGGGACCGCTGGATCACCGCCGCCAGTTCACCGAATTTGATCGCCCCGCACAACGAAAACGCCTGATCCGGCGCAACCCCCGCCGCTTCAAGCATCGCTTCGGCGTAAGTCGCGTCCGGCGGCCCCCCGGTGATCCCCACCACAAACCCCTCCGCTGTAAGCGCCCTGATCAGCTCACCCCA
Organism: Caulobacterales bacterium; assembly: GCA_044370335.1. Classification (GTDB taxonomy): domain Bacteria; phylum Pseudomonadota; class Alphaproteobacteria; order Caulobacterales; family Aquidulcibacteraceae; genus REEB509. The sequence continues at coordinate 17,186 of JBILVS010000040.1, read as the reverse complement.
CCGCGCCGGCGGCCAATGCCGGTTCGCCGCCTGTGACCCGCCCCCGCACGGATGACACAGGACAAGCTGCTCGTACGGCAATGGCCGCTCCGGCGGGGCCAAATCTTGGCGGATGGCGGTGGTGTAGGCGGCGGGACCGGTCAAAAGGTCCGCCATGCCGGCGAAGTTGATGATCTCATGCACAGTGCAGCTGTGTGGCGCAGGCACGTCAAATGCCGCCGCTCGCGCTTGATTTTCACTGTCGAACCCGACGCTGACCGCCCCCGACACCGCCGCATAGATCGCCGTCAATCGCGGCCAGGGCGTGAGATCCACAACGAGATCAAAGTTCTCCTGGCGGATCGCGGGGATATCCAGGTGCGGACGGTTGAACGCGATCTGCTTGGCCGTGAAAGGCGCATCGATCAACCCCATCGCGGAAGCGTTCGACTTGCCATGAAGCACCGTCAGCGAGGCTTCCGGATGGGCTTTGGCGAGCCGCGCTACCACCCCGGACGATAACACCGCATCCCCGAGCGCTGTCGGCTGCAGCACGCCGATCCGCGCAGGCGCCATGGGCAGCGCCCGCCGTTGGCGGGTCGCGCCGAGGGTCGCCACCACTGGGATCCCCGCGATCCGATCGATGTGGCGGAACAGGGAAGGTGTCCGGGCCATGGCCGAACATCTGACCCGGCCGCAGACCCCTGCGCAAGCCTCGTGCTGCGGCGCACCCAGATAATCGTCCGATTAATCGCCAAACAGGCCCAGAGCCAAGGCGTGATAGACCCCGGTGGAGTCGATGGTCCCCTGGATGAGCTGAGCCCCTGGACCATAGCCCCTCGCCACGATCCCCCCCGAATTGTCGCCCCCGGACGCCCATCGCACCATGAACGGGTGACGGACGCCCCGCGCATCGGGAGCGGCGAGGAATGAAGCGCGCCCATCCCCGTCCTGCGGCGCGCCATTTTCCCCTCGGTTCGGCACACGAGCGCCGGCAACTGCGTCGTCGCCGCTTGCCTGCGCCCCGCCGCAATCGCTGTCGGAGGCCACGACGATGGTCAAAAGCGGGTTCCGCACGGCTGCGCCCATCGCGGCTTGGATCGCCCGGTCCGCCCCAAGGCCGGCCTCGATCAGGGCTTGCGCGTTGTTGTCCCCGGCGAGGTTGTCGCTCGCTTCCTCGTTGCCCACGAGGAAAAACCCGTCCGGATCCTGCTCCAGAATGGCGATGGCGGCCGCGATCATCACGTCAAACCGCGGCGCCTGTGGCTGAAACACCGGCAGGCCCCCGCGCCTAAGCTGCTGCTCGGTCCCTTCGTTGAATGTCTCTTCTTCCGCAAACAGCCCCAAGACCCGCCGCGTGCCGGCGGGCAGGGCGGCGAGCTCATCGGCGGTGAACGCCACCGCATATCCCATCGCCCGCGCCTCTTCGATCAGGTTGCGGCCGTCTGTGCGGCTGCCTGGCCCATGCCGGCCCTGCACGCCCCGCGGCAAAAAAAAGGTTTCGCCGCCGCCCAAGATGACATCCGCTCCGCTCGCGAGGATCTGCGCTGCGATCCCTTGGTCGTCATCCCGGTCCGCCACTTGCGCCAGGAAGGCTCCGGTTCCGGGCTCCGTCACCGACGACGAATTGACGATCCCGATGGCCTTGCCCGCGTCCCGGGCCTGAATCATCAGCGAACCCCGATACCCCGAAGCCGCCGTTTCGATTGGCTGCCCGTTGATCGTCCCGTAGCTGCCGGTCTCGGCTCGCACCCCATAGGCGTGAGTGGTGGCGCCGCCGTTGGACGTCGCCGTGACGCTGTCGAGCATCGGGCCGACATAAACCGCCGCCGCCGGCAGATCGTCCCAGGCCAGCCGCCCGTCCGGTCCAACGCCGGCAAGTCGCGCCAGCATCCAGGCGTTGGCTCCCATCCCGTCAGGGTGCAGGAAGATGGCGCTGCGCGGGGTCGCCATCGGCTCCGCCCCAGAAGGGGTCTCGGCGACGGCCGGGCTTACAAAGAAGACTGTGACCGCGATGATTGCCGCAAGCCTGCCCCAAAACCCAGCCATTATGATGCTCCTGTCATGGATGATCGTCTTTGCCGCGACTTAGGCCCGTTTTGCGACGGTTTTTCCGTGATGGGCGCCGATCAAGCGTCGCGTCCTGCGGCGCCCCCCTTGCATGTGCCCAAACGGAACGGCAAGCCTTTCAGGCGAAACACTTCTTGCAGGGTGAGTCGGATTGCGTCCCGTCGCGTTCGGCTTTGGTGCGCGGAGCAACCGCGCATTAGGCCAAGGCGGGGCAGAGTGTGACGAAACAGGGCTTAGTGCGGCAAAGAGGCGGCCACGACGGCCAAGGGGTCAAAAAGCGATGTTTGGTAACCTGTTCGGCCTGGTGGCGCCCGATCTCGCCATCGACCTCGGCACCGCCAACACCCTGATTTACGTTAAAGGTCGCGGCATTGTCCTCGATGAGCCCTCGGTCGTGGCCTATGTCTCCGAAAGCGGCCGTAAAGTGGTTCACGCGGTCGGCGCTGAAGCCAAGACCATGTTGGGCAAGACCCACCGCTCCATGGAGGTGGTTCGCCCCCTCCGCGATGGCGTCATCGCCGACTTCGACGTCGCCGAGGAAATGATCAAGCAGTTCATCAAGAAGGTGATGCCGCGCCCGGCGTTGATCAGCCCGCAGATCGTGATCTGCGTCCCCACTGGCGCGACCCCGGTTGAGCGCCGCACGATCTTGGAGAGCGCTCAGGCCGGCGGCGCCCGCAAAGTGCATCTGATTGAAGAGCCCGTGGCCGCCGCCGTCGGCGCTGGCCTCCAAATCGACGATCCGGCCGGCTGCATGGTCGTCGACATCGGCGGCGGCACCACCGAAATCGCGGTTTTGTCCTTGGGCGGCGTCGTCTGGTCCCGCTCTCTTCGCGAAGCCGGCGACAAGATGGACGAGGCGATGATCCAGTATCTTCGTCGGACTGAGAATCTCCTGATTGGGGACTCCACCGCCGAGCGGATTAAGAAGGAAATCGGCACCGCCAAGGCGCCCGACGAAGGCCCCGGCATGACCCTTCAAGTCAAAGGCCGCGACAACCTTACCGGCGTGCCGAAAGAGATCACGGTGACGGAGGCTATGGTCGCCGAGGCTCTTTCCGACCCGGTCAACAAGATCGTGGAGGCGGTGAAACAGGCCTTCGAACAGATGCCTCCCGAACTGGCCGCCGACATTCTTGATCGCGGCATCATGCTCACCGGCGGCGGCGCCATGCTCCGCAACCTGGACGTGGTGCTGAAGGAGCGCATCTCGGTCGGCGTTTCGGTCGCCGAAGAGCCGCTTCTCTGTGTGGTCAAGGGCTGCGGAATCGCTCTCGAGCGCCTAAATACTCCCGAGGGGCGCCGCCTGCTCACGCCTGAGGTGTGAGCGCGGATCAAGACGCGTGGTAAGGAGCCGCTGACGTGGCCAGGCGCAAGAGCCTCATTCGCCGGTCCCCCGGCCTGCGCATAAGCCGCAGCGCTTTGGTCGCCGGCGGCCTGATCGCGGGCGCGTTGACGCTTGTGGGCCTTCAGGTCGGCGTCCGGGAGCCCACCCGCGGTCTGGCGGCGGAGGGCGACGACATATCCGCCGGCGTCGGACAGGTCGCAACGGCCCCAGCGCGTGGCTTGGAGCACATCCTCCAGCGCTTGGGAGGCATGTGGAACGCCGCAGCGCAGGTCGAACGGCTGGAGCGCGAAAACGCCGAACTCCGCGCTTGGCGGACCATGGCCGAACAGCTGGCGGAGAGGAACGCCCGTTACGAAGCCCTCCTGGGGATGCCCGACAGCGCCATGGGCGAGGGGGCCTCCCCGGAGGACACCATCGCCGCCCAACTCGTGCTGGATGCCGGCGGGCCGTTCCGGCGCACGCTGGTCGCCAACGCCGGCGCCGAACACGGCGTGCAGGCGGGCTACGTGGTCTTCAATGAGAACGGTCTGATCGGTCGCGTCGTGTCCGTCGGCCGCCGTTCATCCCGTGTGCTTTTGATCGACGACGATTCAAGCCGCGTTCCCGTTATGGGGGCAAGCTCGCGCGTCCGCGCCGTGCTGGTGGGAGATGCTGGCCGTCGCCCGCAGCTCGCCACTGAACCTTTCGCTCTGCGCCCGCCGCGGCTTGACTACATCGTCGGCGCCCATTCCTTGCGGGACGGCGAGCCCTTGGTCACCTCCGGCGATGGCGGCGTTTTCCCCCGCGGCATGCCGGTGGGCCAAGCCCGCCTGGCGCAGGACGGCTCCTGGCGGGTGACCCTGCTCGCGAGCCGCGGCTCCATCGATTTCGTCCGGATCATGCCCTACACCCCCATCGAGGCGCCTGAAGCGGATTTGGCGGACGAAGCCAACGGCATCCCGCCCGCGCCGCCTTTGGCCTTCTCCGGTCCGGCCTCGCCGCTGGCGCCCGCTTCCTCGGTGGCTGCGCCGTCCCGGCCGACGGTGCAGGCTGCCACTGGCCCGTCGGATCGCGCCTTCACCCCGCCCAGCCCCCCACCGCCCCCGGCCGCGGCAATCGAGGAAGACGAGCCGCCGCCCGCCCCGGACACTCCAGCCACAGCGCCGTCGCCCCCGGCGGATGCAACGCCTGCGCCCGCCTCGGGACCGCCTCTGTGATGCGCCTGTCGGGCGTCACCCTCCGCCGGATCGGCTGGGCGTTGGCCGCCTTCACGGTCATCGCACCTGCGTTGCAGCTTGGGCCCTTGTCCGCCCAACCTCCGATCCCCTTCGGCGCCCTGTGGTTGGCCTTTGGCTTAGCCGCCGAGGACCGCGGCGGCCCCCGCACCTTCGTCGCCCTATTCCTTCTGGGCCTCCTGCATGACCAGCTGGCCTATAATCCCTATGGCCTGTTTGCTGCGTTTTACGTGGCGGCCTATCCCCTTGGTTGGATAGCCGCCCGCGCTATGAGCGCGCCGAACTGGATTGCCTTGTGGGGCGGCTTCATCGCCTGCTGCGCCGGCCTTGGCGTTGTCGGGTGGCTCATTGCCCGCTTGGCCTTTGGCGACGGCGCGCCCATTCTTCCCTTGGTGCAGACCTTGGCGGTGACCGCGCTGGTGTTTCCCCTTGTCCGCCCGCTTTACATGCTCAGCCCCGGCGCCTCGCGTCTGGGCGGATTGGGGAGGGGAGGATGAGCCGGCGACGGGGCGTCACCGCGTCCGACCCCAAGCGGGAGTTGGAGCGCACCTTTGACCGCCGCGCCGTCTGGATGGCGGGGGCAGGCCTTATCGGCTTCGGTGGGGTGGGTCTGCGCCTCTGGACCCTGCAGTGGAACGCTGACCTCTATTCCGCCGAGCGGGACGAGAACCGCTTCGACCTGCGCATCATCGCCCCCCCGCGCGGCGTTCTTTACGACCGGTTCGGCGTGCCTCTCGCAACGACAGCCACCGACTACCGCCTCTCCCTGGTGCCAGAGCGCGCCGCCGCTGCCTTCGCTGTGGATGGCCAACGCCAAACCCCGGATGAGCGCGAAGCCGCCCTGACCACCGTAGTGCAGGATGTGGCGGACCTCCTGGCTCTGCCGCCGGCATGGGTCGCTGCCCGCGTCCGCGACGCCCGTCGCGCCCGCCGCTTTGATGCCGTCCTTCTCCGCCAGGGCCTGACCTGGGAAGAGTTCAGCCGCGTCAATGTCCGCTTGCCGGAGTTGCCGGGCGTAAACGCGGAGTCCGGCTCCATTCGCCGCTATCCGTTTGATATCGTTTACGCCCATCCTATCGGCTATGTGCAACGCCCGAACGACCGCGACGCCGAACGGATGCGGGAAGAGGGGCGCTCCTCCGCCTATTTCCGCCACCCCGATGCGCGCGTCGGCAAAGCCGGTCTGGAAGCCCGCCTTGAGCCGCTTCTCGACGGTGACCCGGGCTCCCGCCGCGTCGTGGTGAACACCCATGGTCGCGTCGTCAGCGAAGAGGGCGGCCAGGACAACCCCCCCACGAAGGGCGCGAGCCTCGTTCTCACCCTCGACCACGAGCTCCAGAAGGCGGCAATGGAGCGCATGGCCGGCGAGAGCGCCGCCGCGGTCCTGATGGACATCTATGAGGGCGATCTTTTGGTCCTCGCCTCCGCTCCGGGCTTTGATCCGAACGAATTCGTCAATGGCATCGCCGGATCCGCCTTCCGCACCCTGAACGAAGACGAGAAGAAGCCGCTCTTCCACAAATGCGTCACCGGCGCCTACAAGCCAGGTTCGACATTCAAGATGGTCACGGGCATGGCGGCCCTCGCCGCAGGCCTCCCCGAGGATTTCCGGGTCTCCTGTCCTGGGTATCTGCCCTTCGGCGGTCGCAATTTCCATTGCTGGCGCCGTGGCGGCCATGGCAGCGTCGATCTGCACCGAGCGATCAAAGAAAGCTGCAACGTTTTTTTCTACAATGCCGCCCTTCGCGCCGGCATTGATAATGTCGCTGCGATGGCGCGGTCTTTCGGCCTCGGCCATGCTTTCGATGTCGATGTCCCCGGCGTCGAAGACGGCATCGTGCCCGATCAGGCCTGGTGGGAGCGGGTTCGCGGCGGCCCCTGGCCGCCAGGAAACACTTTGAACGTCGGCATCGGCCAGGGCGACATCCAGGCCTCTCCGCTCCAGCTTGCCGTCATGGCGGCCCGCTTCGCCAATGGGGGCCTTGAGGTCATGCCGCGTCTGGTGCGTGATGGCGCTGGCCGTCCCGCGCCCCCGCAGCCGCGGTCATTAGGGCTCAATCAGCGGCATCTGCAGATGGCCCAGTTCGGCATGTTCGGCGTCTGCAACGAGGGCGGCGGCACGGCGTATCGCCACGGCCAGCTCGGCCTGGTCCGCCACCCCGACAGCGGCGAAATCCTTGAGGCGAACGATCTCACCCGCGGTTTCCCCCCGATCCAGATTGCCGGCAAGACCGGCACCGCCCAGGTCCGCATCATCACCGCCGCCGAGCGCGCTCAAGGCGTGCGCCGCAATCAGGACCTTGAATGGCGGCTCCGCGACCATGCGTTGTTCGTCTGCTACGGTCCCTATGACGCCCCGCGCTACGCCTGCGCTGTCGTGGTCGAACACGGTGGCGGCGGCTCCGCCGTGGCCGCCCCGATCGCTGCCGACATCATGCGCCGGGCTCTGCTCCGCGACCCCGCCCGCAGACCCCCGGCCACGATCGCGGCCCTCGAGCCGGAAGAGGGGCCCTCCCGCGCATGACCTATCTCGGCCCCACCCGTCAGCCGGGCCTCGCCGGCAAGATCGCACGCCTCAATTGGCCGCTCATCACGATCCTGTGCGCCATCGCCTTCATCGGCGTGATGATGCAGTATTCCGTCGCCGCCGTCGGCCCTGACCAGGCGCCGATCGTCCACGGCTTGCGGTTTGTGGCGCTGCTCATTGTCGCCATCGGCCTCGCGACGCTGGACCAACGCTTTTGGTTAGGGTTGGCCTACCCACTTTACGCCGTTGGCATGCTTCTGACCCTTGCTGTTGAGATCCCAGGCGTGGGCACAATGGGCGGCGGAGTCGTGAGCTGGATTGAATTCGGCCCTCTCCGCTTTCAGCCGGCCGAGCTCATGAAGATCGGCATCGTTCTGACCCTCGCCCGCTACTACGCTGGCCTGGACGCCAGGCGGGCCTTACACTTTGTCTCCCTGATCCCGCCGGTGGTATTGATCGCCGCGCCGACGCTGCTGGTCGCCCAACAGCCCGACCTCGGCACAGCTGTCATGATCGCGGTCCCGGGTCTCGCCATCATGGTTTTGGCCGGGCTTCGCTGGCGCTTCATCATCCCAGCCTTGGTCCTGGCTGGAGTGGGTGCGGTCGCAGCGTACCAGTTTATCCTGAAAGATTATCAACGAGAGCGCATCATCGTTTATATGGAGATGATGGTGAGCTCCGTGTCCGGCGCGGACCCAGACGACGCCCCAGCCGGCCCCACAGACGCCGACAGCTACAACATCGACCAGTCCCTTATCGCCATCGGCTCCGCAGGCGTTCTCGGCGCGGGCTACATGCAGGGCCCGCAAAGCCAGGGCGACTTCCTCCCCGAAAAGCACACCGACTTCATCTTCACGATGATCGTGGAGGAGTTCGGCCTTCTCGGAGGCATGGGTGTTCTGGCCTTGTTTGTCGGGCTTTTGGGCGCCTGTCTGCGTGTGGCCATGACCGCGAAATCCACCTTCGGGCGGCTCGCGGCGGCCGGCGTCACCGCCTCAACGGCCGCCTACACGCTGATCAACACCGCGATGGTGACTGGCCTCTTCCCCGTTGTGGGCCTGCCGCTGCCGCTCGTCTCGTACGGCGGCACGTCCATGCTGACCACCATGGTCGGCATGGCGGTAGTCCTGTCCGTGGATTTGCACAAAGAGCAGACCGGCGCTCGAGGCATGGTCTGGTAGGCCGCCGCCTACCGCCAGGGCCCCTTGAGCACGAACCGGTCCCCAGCCCGGATCAGCGCATCGACAATCCCTGATTCCAGGCTTGAGTGACCCGCATCCGGGATGATCTCAAGTTCGACCTCCGGCCACCCCTGCTTCAGCGTCCAGGCCGAAGATAAGGGCGTGCACATATCATAGCGCCCATGCACGATGACCCCCGGCAAATGCCGGATGGCGCCGACATTCTTCACAAGCCATCCGTCGCTCTCGAAGAAGCCCTTGTGCTGGAAGTAGTGGCATTCGATCCGCGCAAACGCCTCGATGAACCGGTCGTCGTTGAACCGAGACGGCATCGCCGCCGGACCTTGGAAAGAGATCGTCTCTCCCTCCCAGCGCCCCCAGGCACGCGCGGCGGTAATCCGCTCCGCCCGCGACGGTGAAGTCAGCCGCTTGTAGAAAGCCGAGACATAATCTCCCCGCTCCTCAAGCGGGATCGGCGCCTGGAATCGTTCGAAGGCGTCAGGAAAGATGTGGCTCGCGCCTTCCTGATAGAACCAGCGGATTTCCGCTTCCGTCAGCAGGAAGACCCCGCGCAGCAGAAGACCGACGCACCGGTTTAGATGCGTGATCGCGTAGGCAAGCGCCAGCGTCGATCCCCAAGACCCGCCGAACACCAGCCACCGCTCAATGCCGAGCCGCTCCCGAATCCGCTCAATGTCGGCCACTAAGTCCCAGGTCGTGTTGTCCTCCAGCGCCGCATGCGGCGTCGAGCGCCCACAGCCCCGCTGGTCAAACAGCACCATCCGGTAGCGCTTGGGATCGAAAAACCGCCGCATCTCGGGACTCGCTCCGCCCCCGGGGCCCCCGTGCAGGCAGAGGACTGGCAACCCTTCCGGCGCTCCACACTGCTCCAGATAAAGCGTATGCCGCCCGTCCACCGGCAACATCTCGGCCTGATAAGGCTCAATCTGCGGATAGAGATCCCGCCGTTGCGGTGCGGAAGGCGGAGAGATCGGACGAGAGCGGTCGTGGGCCATGACCTTCGTCGATTAAGCGCGTGCGTCGCAGGGCGCAAGCGCCCCCTCCCATATCAGCCAAAATCGCCAGCTCAGCCGAAAACATCGCGCATCCAGCCTGCGATCGCCGCATTTGTTTCGTAGGGCTTTTCTTGCTGCGTCCAATGTCCGCTTCCCCGGATCAGAACTTTGGTCAGTTGCGGCACGTAGGCCTCCATCCCGTCCGCGGCGGACGGCGGCAGCACCACGTCGTTTTCCGCCATGATCATAAGGCTCGGTTGGCTGACATGATCGACAAGATCGGCGCTGTGTTCCCAGTTCCGGGTAAAGTTGCGATACCAGTTGATCCCGCCCCTGAATCCCGTGCGGCGGAAGGTCTCGACAAACACCGCCCGCTCCGCGTCGCTCAGGAACTGGTGCGGATCGCTCGCCGGGTTGTAGTGCTGCAGCGCGGTCTGAAGCGCCAAACTCCGTTGTCCCGCAGGCCGAGAAGCGAACTGCTCAGGCGAGATATCGCTTTTGCGCATGAAGAAGCGGAACGTCTTGTCCACATCCGCCTCAAAAACCGCCTCCGGCGCCTCAGGCTGTTGGAAGAACACAATGTACATGTCGTCCCCGAACCGCCGCCGATAAAGCGCGATCGGGTCCATCGGCGCCCGCTTCGTGAAGGGAGTGTTGACCCCGATCACCCCCGCCACCCGCTCAGGATGCCGAAGCGCCATCTGCCACACGACAAACCCGCCCCAATCATGGCCGCAGAACACCGCCTTTTCGATGCCAAAGGCGTCCAGAAGCCCCACCAAGTCTCGGCATAGCTCGTCCAGAGTATAAGCTTCCACTGCGGTAGGGCCGTCGGTGTCCCCATAGCCCCGCTGATCCGGCGCAATGACCCGAAAGCCCTGCGCCGCCAGGTCCTTGAGCTGGCGCCGCCAGGAAAAGGCGAGCTCCGGAAAGCCGTGACACAGAATGATTGGCGGGTATGCGCTGGCCTCTGGGCCGGCGGCGTAAACCGCCATCCGGATGCCGTTGGTTTGAATGAACTGCCGTTCCGGCATTGCGGTGGTCATGACTCGCTCCGCATCGAAAAGGCCGCGGCGGCAAGCGTGAGCCAGCCCAGCATGAAACTCACCCCGCCGATGGGGGCAGCGATCGCCATGTCCCGAGGCGCGCCCAGCGCCAAGGCATACAACGCACCGCTGAAAAGCAAGATCCCCGCCAGAAAGAACGCGGGCGCGAACCGCGCCGACCGTGCCCCTTGCTGGTTTAGCCAAAGCGCGGCGAAGCACGCAAGCGTGTGGAAAGCGTGCTGCTGAAAGCCGGTCTCAGCCCAGGCTTTCGCCTGGGGATCGGTCAGGCCGTGCGCGGCGAAGGCTCCAAGAGCCACCGCCGCCAGTCCGCTGATGGCCGCAAGCCCTGCGATAATCCTCAAAACGCAACCTCTCGCCGCAGCACAAACCAAGCGCCGCCGTTCGCCGCCAAGCGCACCTCGTTCGCGGCGAACCCTGGCGGTCGCGTCCCCTCCGGCAGCAACAGCGGCCCACAGCCCAGGATTGTTGGCAGGACCGCAAGATCAATGCGGTCAACGACCCCTTCGGTCAACGCCTGGGAAAAGACTTGGCCTCCGCCCATGATCAAGAGGGCGCCGCGCATGTCCCCGCGCAGGCGCTCGATCAACGGCGTGAGAGGACCTTCTTCACGCGACAGAAAGCTGAGTTCGGTTTCTGATTGACGGTGGCTCATGACGACGCAGCGCATGGCGCCGTAGGGCCAGGGCCGCTTGCCGAGCTCAAAAGTGGTGCGCCCCATGACAATGCAGCCGAGCTCCGCCAAGAACGCATCGAAGCCGAAATCGCTTGCAGGGCGGGGGGCAAGCCACCCGACATGGCCCGTATTGTCTGCAATGCGCCAATCAAGGCTCACCGCAGCGGACAAGACGACGCCAAGTCCCGTGCTTCGGACCTCCCCTTGGCTGGAGCGACCCCACCTGCTCCAAGCATAGAAAGCGGGCTGCGGGCGCCAAGAGGGTCATCGTAAGAAGACGATGTTGGAAAAGTCCGCGCTCAATCCGTATGTGGCGGCAGGACCTCATGGGCCCGCTCAAGCCGCCGGCGCGCGGCGGTGATGCCGGCGCGCAAAGCCCGCATGCGCGCAATATCCGGCTGCGCAGAGCGGATCTCTTCCAGATAAGCCTTCTCCAACGTTCGCAGCGCGGTGGCGCTTATAGCCACGGGAGCAGGGGTCGATTGCGGCGTCATGGGGTCCTCCGTGGTGACGTCTATCGCGTCCGACATCGCGCGACGGGCTCGGAGGCCTATTGTCGCGCCAGAGGGGCCCGGCCGCTGTGACCGAAGTAATAAGCGCCACCGGCAGCGCCAAGCGCCGTCACGCGAATGTCAGCCATGCCCTGGCGTGCAAAACCCCTGCTTGCGAACGCATTGCGAAACCTCCGCCTTGGGGTATGGGTGGTTCGTCTTCCCTTCCCGCAAAGGATATCGCTCCTATGCCGGCCGATGGCGGCGCCCGCCCACCTTTGCCGCACGCTTGGCTGAAAAGCCCGGCGACGCGGGTGGCGGCGGTGTTCGTCGCGATCTTCTCCTGCACCGGGGTGACGATGCCGTTCCTGACGCCCTGGCTCACCGAAATGCGGGGGCTGTCAGGGGCGGAAATCGGCGCGATCTTTTCCGCCGCCCAGCTCGCCCGCCTGGTCACAGGCTCGACCCTGGCCGCCTGGGCCGACGGCTTCCGAGACCGCCGCACCCCGATTGTGATTTTCGCAACCGGCGCTTTCCTAGCCTACGCGGCCTTTTTCAAGGTGGAGGGCTTCTGGCCGATTTTCTGGGCCGCGTTCCTCGCCACAACGATGGTCCAGCAGATTATCCCGCTCACTGAAGGCATGGCCCTGCGCCGCAGCCTCGATGGGCCGATGCCTTACGGCGTGGTGCGCGGCTTAGGCTCCGGCGCCTTCATCATCGCCAACACCGTGGGCGCCGCCGCGATTGCGGTTTACGGCCTTGGGGTCACCCCGATTTGGGCGCTCGCCGCCTTGACGCTCACGATCGCCGCCGCCCTCGCCCTGGCCACCGATCCAGCTCCGCCCAAGGCGTCCCAAATGGGCTTCCGGCGCCGGCTCCGGGAGGGGCTGAACCTTCTGGCCAACCGCCGCTTCATTCTGGTCGTCCTTGGCTCCGGGCTGATCCAGGCTTCCCATGCCTTCTATTACGTCTTTTCTACGGTGCTGTGGCGGGAACAGGGGTTGCCGGACGGCGTCATCGGTTTCCTGTGGGCCTTCGGGGTTTTGGCGGAGGTGGGCCTTCTCTTCGCCCTGACGCGCCTTGAGCGCCGCTTTCCGCCGGAGATGTTCATGCTGTTGGGCGCTGCCGCCGCCACTCTGCGTTGGAGCTTGATGGCGTTCGCTCCCTTGGGCCCCGCGCTCTGGACGTTGCAGGCGTTGCATGCCTTCACCTTCGCCGCCACCCATGTCGGCGCCATGCGGGTCATCCAAAGGGAAGCCCCCGAGGAGGTCGCAGGCCTCGCCCAAACTCTTTACGCAGCCTTGGGCGGTGGCCTCATCCTGGGCCTGGCCACCCTTAGCGCCGGCGGCCTCTATGACAGCGTCGGCGCCGCTGGTTATGGTGCGATGGCTGCCATGGCGGCTGTAGGCGGCGCTCTGATCCTTCCCGTCGCGTTGGCGGCCCGCCGCCGCTAAGGGGGTCGCGGCCAAAAGACAGCGTTTCCCTCTAAGGGCGTAGCTTTGCAACTTGTCAGCCTCTTGCGTGTATGGTCGAGGCTCGGCTTCGGTCGTTAACCATTCGCCGATGTCTTCAGGCAAGGAGCCCTGACCCATGGCCGCTAAGGCCTCCTTTGCGATCCGCCGTCCAGACGAGGGCGGTTCCGCTCCGATCCTGGCGGTCGCGGGCGATTGGACCGTGGCGACCATCGACGCCGTCGAAGAGGCGCTTGCGGAACTCGGCGCCGAATGCGGACCGGGCATGGCGGTGGACGTCTCCGCCTTGGGCCGGCTTGATTTGGCCGGTGCGTTTCTGATTGATCGGACGATCCGAGGCTCCTCGCCCTGCGGTCATATGGAGACCCCGATCCGCGTCGTCGGCGCTCATCCGAGCGCCGCCCGGCTGCTCCAGACCGCCCGGGCCGGCACCCAGCCGAGCCCCCCCGCGCCACAAGCGGGATCCGGGCTTGTAGCGCTGGTGGAGCGCATCGGGCGCGGGGTTGAAGGCGTCTTCAAGGAAGGTCTAGCCACCATTTCCTTTTTGGGCGAAACGCTGGCGGTCATGGCGCGTCTGGCGGCCCAGCCCCGCCGCATACGCTGGGTCAGCGTCTTCAACGTGATGGAGAGCGCCGGGCTTAACGCGATGCCGATCATCGCCCTCCTGTCTTTTTTTATTGGCCTGGTGGTGGCCTACCTCGGCGCCCGCATCCTTAGGGATTTCGGCGCCGACGTTTTTACCGTGGAGCTCGTCGCTTTCTCTGTGATGCGGGAATTCGGCGTCGTGATCACCGCGATCCTCCTCGCCGGCCGAACGGACAGCGCCTTCACGGCCGAAATCGGCGCCATGAAGATGCGCCAAGAGATTGACGCCATGCGCGTCATGGGGCTGAGCCCCATGGAAGCCTTGGTGGCCCCTAGGGTCATCGCCATGCTGATCATGACCCCGATCCTGACCTTCGCCGCCATCATCGCGGGCCTGTTCGGCGGCATGCTCGTCTGTTGGGCGGAATTGGGCGTCAGCCCCACCATGTACATGTTCCGCATCCAGGACGTCGTTCCCATCCAGCATTTTTGGGTCGGCATGGCCAAAGCCCCGGCGTTCGCCGTTGTGCTGGCGGTGGTCGGCTGCCGTCACGGCTTGGGCGTCGGCGGCGACGTTGCAAGTCTCGGCAAGCGCACCACAAGCTCCGTCGTCCAGGCGATTTTCCTTGTGATCCTGCTCGATGCTCTCTTCGCCCTCTGGTTTTTGGAGATGAACTGGTGAGCGGGGAAGTGGTCATCAGCGTCCGGGGCCTTGTCACCCGTTTCGGCCCCCAAACCGTGCATGACGGGCTCGATCTCGATGTCTATCGCGGCGAGATTTTGGGCGTCATCGGCCCTTCCGGCTGCGGCAAATCCGTGCTGCTCCGCCAGATTGTGGGCCTGGACCACCCGCAAGGGGGGGAGGTTCTGGTCTTCGGCGAGCCTGTCCTGCACGAGGGCGTTTGGGCTGATCGCATCGGCGTCCTCTTTCAGGACGGGGCCCTATTCTCCACTCTGACGGTGAAAGAGAATGTCGAGGCCCCCCTGAGAGAGCATACCGATCTCAGCCCGCGGCTTATCTCCCAGATCGCCGACCTGAAGTTGACCTTGTCCGGCCTGGGTCCCGAGGCGCATCACAAGAAGCCTTCCGAGATCTCGGGCGGCATGCGCAAGCGGGTGGCTTTGGCGCGCGCCATGGCCCTCGACCCCGATTTGCTCTTTCTGGATGAACCCACGGCCGGCCTCGATCCCGTCACGGCCGGCGCCTTTGACCGTCTGGTCAAGAATTTGAGCCATGATCTTGGCTTAACGGTGTTTCTCGTGACCCATGATCTCGATACGTTAATGACGGTATGCGATCGCGTCGCTGTCCTCTATGGCGGCAAAGTCGCAGCCCTTGGCCCCGTGGAAGAAGTCCGCGCCGGCGCCACGGGATGGGTGAAGGAGTATTTCGCCGGGCCTCGCGGCCGGGCGGCATTGGCCGAACGCGTCAGCGAAGCGGAGGGTTAGGCCATGGAAACGAAGGCGAACTATGTCCTCTTGGGCGGCGCGGCCATTGTGGGCGCGGCCCTCATCATGCTGTTCGCGATGTGGCTCGCCCGCGCTCAGTGGGGCGGCGAGTATGCCTTTTACGACGTGGTATTTGAAGGCCCCGTCCGCGGCTTGGCGAACGGCGGCGAGGTCCGCTTCAACGGCATCAAGGTCGGCGAGGTCGAGCGCCTCTCCATCGACCCTGAAAACGCCAACCGCGTCTTTGCCCGTGTCCGCGTCAACGCCACGACTCCCGTGAAGGCCGACAGTGTCGGTCAACTCGAACAGATCGGCCTCACCGGCGTCACGCTCATTCAGATCAGCGCCGGCGCCGAGAACCTGCCAATCCTCCGCCAGACGCCTTTGGGCGCTGTGCCCCAGATCGAAGGCCGCCCGGATCCCTTCAACGAAATCTTGGCCGCCGGCGGTGACATCGCCACCCGCGCCTCTGAAACCCTCGCCGCCGCCCGCGACCTGCTGACCGACGAAAATGTCGCCTCTTTCAGCCGCACGCTGCAGAACCTGGAAACGATCACCGCAAGTCTGGCCGAAGAGCGCGCCGCTTTCCGCCAGGCCGGCCGGGCCGCCTTTGCTTTCACCGAAGCCAGCCAAGAGGTGGCGCTTTTGGCTCAGGAGGCCCGCACACGCCTGGCCTTGCTCGATACAGGCACGACCGCAGCCCTCGATCAGACCACCGAGACCCTGGCGTCCCTGAACCTCGCGGCCCAGGATGCCCGAACCGCGATCGCGCAGCTCACATCCGCCGCCGATACGACCAACGCGGTCCTGTTGCCCGAAGTGATGTCTGCCGCCCAAGACGTCCGCCGCCTCTCCGTCGCTTTGGAGCGTTTGGCGATCGAGGTCGAGGAAGACCCCTATAATTTCGTGTTTGATCAGTCCCGGCCGACGGTGGAGGTCGCCCCATGAATATCCGCCGCACGATAGCGGCCTTGACTGTCACGGCCCTGGCCTTAACCGCCTCGGCCTGCGTTTCGGTGCTGCCCGAGCCGCCGCCGCCGCCGCGGATCTACAACCTGACCGCTGGTCCGGCCATGAGCGGCCCTCAGACCCTGGTCGTCTCTCCCGCCGTGATCGCCGTCGCCATGCCCGGCGGCCCCCGCGCCTTGATGGGATCCGACATTGCCTGGCGGACCAACGGCGTTTTCCGCTATGTCGCCGGCGCCGAATGGGCCGGTCGCGCGCCTGACATGCTCCAAGCAGCTTTGGCTGATGCCGTAGACGGGGCAGGGGTTGTCCGGGCCGGGGTCCGGGCTGGATCGGGGGTCCGCTCGGACTACGAAATCGCTTGGGACATCACCGCCTTCCAGGTTGAAGAAGAAGACGGCCGGATCAACGCCCGCTTCGCCGCGGTGGCCCGCCTCGTCGATGCCCGGACCCGCGCGCTGCTGGCTCAGACCCGGGTGGATGAAGTCCGTCCGGTCGCCGACCGTTCCCAGGCCCTGGCCACCGAAGCCCTCGAAAGCGCCACGCGCGACGCGGTCGCCCGCATCGCGCGTGAACTGGCCCCCGTCGCGGCCACCTCGATGGCCGCGGCAGCCCCCGCTGCCTCCTGAGGGTTCGATTAAGCGAGCGCTGTTTCGATCAGAAGGTAAGCGCAAACCACATCGGCGTTGTCGCCCTTGCGGGACACTTTCGCGAGGTCCGGCCGCGCCTTGAAGGCCTGCGCCACGTCCCGCGCTTGAGCTGAACGACGGAGGTGCCGCGACAGGCGTTGCACCCCGCCCGCGGCCGCTTCCGTCACCGCCCGCCGCCGCGAAGCCGCGCCATAGCGAGCCCGCTGCGCGATCTTTTCGAGATCAGCGCTCGACAGCCACTCCCCCGGCCGCACGCCGGCTTCTTCGCAGATCGCTATAACTTGGGCGACCAGCGCCGCATCCGGGTCTTGCGGGCCGGAAAGGCCGAAGGGGTCGCCGCCCCGTTCATTAGCGGGATCGAGGCTGAAAAGGTCGGAGTGGTCCGACAGGCGCGCCCGCCAGTCCGCCGACGTCCGGGTCGCCGCCGTCGCAGGGAACACGCTCACAGCGCTCGCTACGCCCGCCGCCGCCGCACGACGAACGGTGTCATGGCCCGCG
>JBILVS010000141.1:0-6704 GCA_044370335.1 Caulobacterales bacterium | reverse complement strand
AAGGATGAGGGTGATACCTCCGTGTTCACCTACCGAGCCAGGGAAACACCCGTTAACATGTCTTGTGGAGGGGCTGCCGTCACTCATCTCCAACCGGCAAGTGCTGACGGGCTACCGGATGATGGAAGACCCCGACGCGAGCGACGGCCAATGCGGCGCAGGGCTCACCGCGGTGGACGGGCGGACATCGCACACTTAGGGGCATTTGGTCATGCGCTGGCGGCGCGGGACCTTTCCGAGCGGTTGGACCGCGGAGATGACCTCCTGCTTCTATGGTCCAGATGCGACCATCCGAGCGCTGCCGGACGTCGGCGGCTGAGGCGCTTTTAAGCTGGCGGGGCCCAAAGGACATGGCGCAGGCTTGGGGCGTGAAGGGCGAGCATAACAAGCCTGTCAAAACCTAAGGCGCACCCGGACGCCGGGGGCATGGCGGCGAGGCTTTGCAGGAAAGCCTCGTCGATGGGCCAGCGGTCGCCGTAGCGCCGGGCCTTCTCCGCCATCGCTTCTTCCAGACGGGCGCGCTGTTCGACGGGATCGGTGAGTTCGCCATAGCCGTTCGCCAGTTCCACGCCCGCAGCGTAAAGCTCAAAACGCTCCGCCACGGTCGGGTCGTGTTCGCAGCGGCGGGCGAGGGCGGCCTCTGACAGCGGGTACTCGGTGAGGAGCGTCAAGGCCCTACTGCCGAGGTGCGGCTCTATGGCGGTGACGAGGGTGGCGGCGAAGGCGTCGGGGTCTTGGGGGGGGCTTATGTTCGCGTGACGGGCGAAGGCGTCGCGGACGGTGAGGCGCTGTTCGGGGACGAAGGGATCGCAGACGCGGCCCTTCCAGGCAAAGCGTTCGGCGCCCACGATCTCGGCGGCTAATCGCGCGACGGCCAAAGCGTCAGCCATCACCGCCTCATAGGGGGCCTGCGCCCGATACCATTCCAGCATCGTGAACTCAGGGGCGTGCAGGGGGCCCTCCTCGCCGGCGCGATAGACCTTGCCCAGGAAAACAATCTTATCCTCCCCCGCTGCGAGGAGGCGCTTCATGGCGAACTCGGGCGAGGTGTGAAGGTATTGGCCGGCCTGTGTCTGAAAGGCATGGGTATGGACCTCCGCCCCGGGGCTTAGAGCCAAGGCGCCGACATCGGCTTCCACAAAGCCTTCTTTCGCAAACCACGCGCGGACCGCGGCCATGATCCGGGCGCGGGCGTGGAGGACGGGATTGGGTTGAGCCATAAACGGAAAGGGGCCGGCTGGGTTGCAGATCGGTCTTGGCCTTTTCAGGCGGTTTGAGGTACAAGCCGCGGCAACTTCCGTCCAGTTCAGGTTGGACTTTAAGCGCCGCCGGTCGCGGGCCGCGGACCGCATAGGGGTTTTGAGTATGGTTAAGGTGATCGCCAGCGATGTGCGCAAGGGCAACGTGATCGAGCACGAGGACGGTCAGCTCTATGTGGTGATGAGCCACGAGACGTTCCGTCCGGGCAAAGGCACGCCGACCACCACGATCGTGATGCGCCGGATCGTGGATGGCACCAAGACCACCGTGACCTACAAAACCACGGACGGGCTGGAAAAAGCCTTCGTGGAAGAACTGAAGCACACCTTCCTGTTTGAAGATCCCGACACGGGCTTTGTCTTTATGAACCCCGACAACTATGAGCAGGTCACGGTCACCAAGGACATGGTGGGCGATCAGGCCGCCTATCTGCAGCCGGAAATGGAAGTGTACCTTATCATGTATGAGGGCCAGGCGCTGTCGATCTCGCTGCCGGCCAAGGTGACGCTGGAAATCCTTGAGACCGAGCCGGTGGTGAAGGGGCAGACGGCTTCTTCGTCCTACAAGCCTGCGAAGCTCTCGAACGGGGTGCGCACCATGGTGCCGCCGCACATTGAGGCTGGGACCCGGATCGTGGTCTCGACCGAAGACGGCTCCTATCAGGAGCGGGCGAAGGACTGACCATCCCCTGGGAGGCGCTGCGCGTTGCTCGACGTTAATCGCCTGTCATAGTGCGCCCTCCGTTTTGGGAGGGATTGGTGGAGCTCGATTGGGGAGCGCTGCTGGGTTGGGTTGAGGCCCAGGGTTATGCGGCGGCGGCTCACGGGCCGATGATCATCACCTGGCTGCAGTATCCGGTTGTGCGGACGCTTGGGCTGATTGTCCTGGTCTTCCTCACCATCCGTGCGATGGGAGCGATCTATGGCGGGGACATCCAGAACGCGGATTACGGCCCGGTCGCGATCAGGACGCACTCCAACGCAGGATTGCGGCGGCAAGACGTGCGCGCCCCGAAAGCGCTGATCCCGATGAGCCTCGACGGCGTCCATGCGGCGTGCGAGGTCTATTATACCTACAATGACTGGAAGGGGAAACGGCGGCGGGTGCGGGTGGCGCGGCTGCCGCGGGCGGTGATCAACGTTGTGCCGTCGGCCTTGCCCGCTGTGCAGACCATGGTCGATGGCCAAGAGGTCCGCGGGAAAATCGGGGAGTTGCACCCAGTCGACGTCGTGATCCCAACGCCAGAGGTCGACAGCCCGATAGAGACCGTCGCGGCGACGCCGGAGCGCGTGGCGGACTATATCCGAGACCACAAGGTGCTGGAGACCTGGACCGACGACGACAACGCGGTGCGGATTTCGGTCCATGCCGATGTCTGGCGGGACATCGTGGCTGCGCGGGAGGCCTTCATCGTTGAGGGCGCGGAGCGGTTGCGGCGGGACCGGGAGGGGGGCTGGTGGGCGCGGCAGCGGGCCAAGCGCAATGCCCGCAAACGACCGGGCGTGATCGGGAGCTATTATCTGCGCTTCCGGCATTCGCGGAATCCGCTGTTCATCCTGACGCGGCACCCGGACCGGGATCTGAAAATGACGGCCTGGTTGACGCTGCTCACAAGCTTGTTCG
The DNA here is from genome assembly GCA_044370335.1 of Caulobacterales bacterium. Lineage (GTDB taxonomy): Bacteria > Pseudomonadota > Alphaproteobacteria > Caulobacterales > Aquidulcibacteraceae > REEB509. Next base: position 3,821 of record JBILVS010000141.1, on the reverse strand, counting down.
CCATGGTGATGGAGGCCTGGCCGCTGCGGACCGCGCCGACCGTGGACGAAACCGCCCGTTCCGGCCTACATGGGTCGGAGCGGGCCGCTGCGCCTGTGCGAAGGCCTTAAGGAGGGCGATTATGGCGGGGCTATTGCGGTTCCTGATTGCGCTGATCCTTGGGGCGGTCATCGGAGTTGGATCGGCGCTGTGGATGATCCGGGAGGGCCCGCAATGGGGCGGGGCGAGCGTTGACGGCTGGACCGGCTCGATTTCAGCCGGCAGCGCCGCAGCGGACCCTTATACGCGTGCGATCGTGGCTGCTCGGGGGCTTTTGGCGCTTTCGGCGCGCGAGGCGACCTATTTCAGCCGAACGACGGACGCAGCGGGGGCGCCTTTGCGGGAGGGGTGCGTTTACCGCGTCAGCGGTGCGGCGATGCCGGCGCGGTGGTGGAGCCTGACGGCTTATGCGCTGGATGAGTTTCTGCCGCAGAATAGGGATGCGGCTTTGTCGTATGACGCCACGCGCGCGGGGCAAGGGGCGTGGGCGGTCCAGGTCGGGGGCGCGCGGCCTGCGGAAGGGGCCTGGATTTCAACGGACGCTACGGGGGACGGCTTCACCCTCATGCTCCGGCTTTATCGTCCGGAACCGGCGTTGTTGGGCTTTCCGGACCAGTTGCCGGCGCCGCAGATTGAAACCCTCTCCTGCCCGGAGGCTGCGGCATGAAGAAGGCTCTTTGGTTTCTTCTGACCCTGGTCGTTGTCGCCGCTGCAGCGCATCTGGCGATGGTGCTGGCCTTCCCGCGGCTTGCGATGAACCAGGCCATGGATCGGCTGAGTGCGGGCGGGGTCAACGCCTTTGTCCACGCGCCGCGGACAACAGCGGAGAGCCGGGCTGTGGTGCGGCCGGCGCCCGATCTGCTTTACTCCGTGTGCGTCTATGATTTGTGGCGGTCCCCCGTGACGATCAGCGTAACGCCGGGAGAGGGCTATTGGTCTTTGTCGCTCTATGATCAGCGATCGGACAATTTTGCGACCTATAACGACGAGGAGCACCCTGAGGGCGTGAGCGTGACGCTGGTGCGGGCGGGGGCGGCGAGCCCTGCGGGAACAGGAATTGTGGTGGAGAGCCCGTCGCGGACGGGGATTGCGCTGGTGCGGCGGCTTGCGCCGGACGACGCATCCTTCGCCGGAGCGGACACGGCGCGGCAAACGGATGTCTGCGCTACGCTGACCCGCTAGGGCGTTTTCCGACCTTTTGGAATCGGCCGGAAACGCCGGAAAACGCCCCAGTGTTAATCCTTGACCACGTTGCGACGCTTTTGGCCGAGCCCGTATGGTCGCAACGTGGTCTAGGGAATCCGCTGCAACAGGCCGACCAGCGCCTTCGTTCGTCCACTGAACAAGACCGGCACATACCATTGCCCGGCGACGCGCTTGATGATCTCTCCGCGGGTGGGGTAGGGCGCGATGTAATTCGTCAGGGCGCGGATCTTCAGCTTGTTGCTCATGGCGACGGCGACGATCTGCAGGAGATCGCCCGCGCCTTCGCCGACAACCGTGGCGCCGAGGATCGTTCCGGCCTTGTCGGTGATGATCTTGGCGAAGCCCTCCGGCGCGCCTTCGGCTTGGGCGCGGTCGTTGTCCTCAAAGCTCCAGCGGGCGACGCGGACCGCGGCTTGGCCTCGTTGCTCTTTGGCTTCAGCTTCGGTGAGGCCGATCTGGCCGACCTCGGGATCGCCGTAGGCGACCGCGGGCATCGGGAGCGCTGCAAAGGTCGAGTGGGCTTTAAACAGCGCATTGCGGACGAAAACGCTCGCGTGCCATCCGGCGGCATGGGTCAACAGCGCCTTGCCCGTGGCGTCGCCGACAGCCCAAACTCGGGGGTTGGTGGTGGAGCGCAGGTTCGGCTTCACCGTCACGCCCTTGGCGTCATGCGCCACGCCGCCCGCTTCGAGACCCAGGCCCTCGAGCACCGGGGCGCGCCCGGCCGCGACGAGAAGATGGGTTGCAGTCAGGGTTTCGCTTTCGCCGTTCGGGCCATTGAGCACAAGCTCCAAGGCTTGGGCCTGGCCGCCGACGCGGATGGCTTTCCAGCCTTCGCGGAGATCCACGCCCTCATGGCGGAGGGCGGCGACTGCGAGGCTTGCGGCTTCAGCATCCATCCGCGCCAAGGCGCGGGCCGGTTCGACGATGATCACGGGCGAGCCGAGGCGGGCGAAGGCCTGACCGAGTTCCACCCCGATGGGGCCTGCGCCGAGGATCACGAGCTTTTGCGGCAGGGTTTGCAGCGAGAAGATCGTCTCGTTGGTGAGATACGGGGCCTCAGCGAGTCCAGGAATCGGCGGCAGCACCGCTCGCGATCCGGTGGCGAGGACGATGCGGCGGGCTTTGACGCGGACGTTGTCGCTTTCGATGGTGTTCGCGTCGGCGAAGCGCGCATGGTCGCGGATGACGGTGCAGCCCAGGCCTTCGAAGCGCTCCTGGCTGTCGACGGGGGCTATGGTCTCGATGACCTTTTCAATGTGCGCTTTGACCCTGTCCCAGGCGATCGTGGGGGCAGGGGCGTTGACGCCGAAGCGGCCGGCCATGCGGACGGCGTGGGCGGCTTTGGCGGCGCTGATGAGAGCCTTCGAGGGCACGCAGCCGTAGTTCAGGCAGTCGCCGCCCATTTTGTGCTTTTCAAACAGGACGACCTTCAACCCGAGCTGGGCGGCGCCTGCGGCCACCGACAGGCCGCCGGAGCCCGCGCCGATGACGGCGATATCGGCTTTAAGCTGTCTCACGAGGAGGATCCTTGAACTGGGCGGCGGAAGGCCTTTGCCACGACGGGCAACAACGCCAACGCGATCAACCCCATGATCGGGCTGATGATTTCGGGGCGGAACAATAATTCTCGGGCGGCGGCGACTGGGTCCACGTCGGTTCCGGCGGCGAAGGCGGCGCGCAAGCCGTTGCCGACGGCTGAATAGACCAATGTGCCTGGAATGATCCCGATGAGGGTGGCCAGGAAGAAGTCCCGGAGTTTCATGCCGAGGAAGGCGGGGACGAGGTTGACGATGAAGAAGGGCGCACCGGGAAAGAGGCGCAAGGTCAGGAGATAGTTGAAAGCGTTCTCCTGGAAGCCCTTCTCCAGCTTCTGGATGAAGCCCCCGGCGCGGGCGCGGAGCGCGCCGCCGAAGGCGGTCTTGGCGGCGAGGAAGATGGCGCAGGCGCCGAGAGTGGCGGCGATGACGGTGGCGCCGCCGCCGAGCCAAACGCCGAAGAGATAGCCGCCGCTGAGGGTCAAAAACAAAGCGCCGGGCGCCGAAAACGCCACGGCGGCCGCGTAGATCGCCATGTAGGCGAGGATCGCGAGAAGCCTGTTCTGATCAACGAAGGCGTCGAGGGCGTCGGCCTGGGTGCGGAGCGTGTCCAGCGACAGATACCGGTGAAGGCCGAGGGCGTACGCGAGGCCAAGGCCGGCCAGGATCAGCAACAAGGGCGCAAAGCGAAGCCAAGCCGGGCGTCTGGCGGGGGTGTGTGTGGTCATGGGGCGATCTTCAGGCAGGAAATTCATGGCAAGGCAAGACGTTGACGCGCTGGCTATGGTTACGCATCCGGCGGGCTGCAGGATGCGTATCGGGTGTGGGTTGGCTGCGTCGTGGGAGCGGCAAGGAGGCGCGAATGACACTGCGACTGGGCGTTCTGGCGGCTTTGGCCCTTTTGGGCGCGGCGTGCAGCGGACAGACACAGACGGCGATGACGCCAGTCAACGCGCCGGCCGGGTCTGCGGAAGCGGTGTTCGCGGGCGGCTGCTTCTGGTGCGTGGAGCATGATTTCGAGGGGCTGGCTGGGGTGAT
>JBILVS010000140.1:0-6713 GCA_044370335.1 Caulobacterales bacterium | reverse complement strand
CGACGGTCATGGGGGCGGGCGCGGTCACGGGGTCAGGGGTCATCACATCGACGACCCGCAGGCCCGACAGCAGCACGCTCGCTTCAGCCTGGGCGCGATGGGCTCGCGCCATATTCAGAATGTAAAACCCAAGAATTAGCCACCAGAGCCCGCTGACGAGGCCGCCTCCCAGCGCTGCGATAACGCCAAGTCCCATCATCAGCCAAGCCAGCGCCTCGCCCACGCGTGCCGCCGCCCGGGTGGCGCGCGTCCGATCGCGGGTGAACACCCAAAGCGCCGCGCGCAGCACCCGCCCGCCGTCAAGGGGGAACGCCGGGGTCATATTGAACGCCGCCAAGACGGCGTTAAGCAAGCCAAGATAATGCAGCACGCCATGCGTTTCACTTGATACGTACGGCTCCATGCCATTTGCCAGCGCGAAGAAAGCCAGCGCCAGCGCAACGCTCACCATGGGCCCCATCAGCGCCACGATGAGCTCAGCACGCGCAGTCTTGGGTTCGCTCTCCATGCTTGCGACCCCGCCAAACACAAACAGCGTGATGGTGCTGACGCGCACGCCGAAGGCGCGCGCCGCCAGCGTGTGCCCCATCTCGTGGGAGATAATCGAAACCCCCACGCCGACTACGGTGGCCGCAGCCATCCACCAATAAGACGCCTCGGGAAGGCCCGCGTAGAGCTGAGGAAACACCCCGGTCGCTAGCGACCAAGCAATAAGTAACGCCACCAGAACCCAGCTTGCGTCAAGCCGGATGTCAACGCCAAGGATACGAGCCGAGCCTAACGTCATCTCACCAGCTCGCTAAGCTGAGCACTTGGCTCGTCCAGCGCCTCGCTCCGCCGGTGCGATCGCCCAAAGCGCTGCTGCTCACCGTGGAATTCAGCTTCACAATTCCATCAGCTCCTTGGCACATTTGGCGCCCTCGCCTCGATATTGTTTGAGTGGCGTCAACTGCGCTACTTGTTGAGCCTTGAACAGTTTCCAGGGTATGCCGAGCTATAGTGTGTCCCTAATTATCAATCTCGATTTGATTGGAATAGATCATGCTGCGCGGCTGTCCAGCAGGAGCGGCCTGCAGCTGCTAGTGACTATAGAGGCCATCCATCTCACAATGCTGGCCTTGACATGAGACGTTAACCCCCGAGCAAACAGCTAGACGCATTCAAATTCAGGGACCGCCAGGCGCTTGCTAATGTCTCGGCATTAACTCGATTAAGTGAAAGCGCGTCACCCTGGCTAACCACCCTCTGAAAAAGGGAGGCGGCTGTCCGCCAAAGCAGGTTTGATCAGACCAAATACCGTAGCTTTAGTGAGACAATAACAAGGGCAGCTTTGCATCATGCAGCAATGTTCTGGTCACGCCGCCGACGACGGCTTGTTGCAATCGCGGATGACGATAGCCGCCCATAATCATAAGATCCGCATCGACATCACGCGCGGCTTCACGAAGCGCTTCGGCCGCACTGCGACCCACGCTATCTAAGTTTCTCAATTCAACCGCTAGGCCATGTCGCGCCAAGTGCGTAGCAATATCACGCCCTGCCCCTTCGCTATGAGCGTCAGCAGCGTCGACCGTCACCACGAACACGGCCGCGCCACTCTGGAGCAACACCAACGCATCGTGGCATGCGCGCGCAGCCTCGCGGCTCCCGTCCCATGCCAACAGCACGCGGGCGCCAATGTCGCGCGCAGGCCACTTCTGTGGCGCAACCAGAACCGGCCGCCCACCGCCCAACAAGGCGCCCTCGATGAGGTCGGCGTGATGCCGAGGCTCAGCGTCACTTGGCGATTGCACCACCACGACATCGGCAAAGCGCGCACTACGCGCTGCAGTCCACTCGATTTCGTTGGCAAACACTTCGTATCGGCGCAGCTCAATCGGGGGTTCTTCCTTAAGAAACAGCGCTTCGGTCTTGGCCCAATGCTCGCGCACAGCCTCACGCCCTTCTTGCATCACACGGGCATAGACTTCCCCAACGCCAAGCTCGCTGTAAGTTAAAAGCGGCGTCGGCATGACACCTATAGCGGCGCAATTGAGATGCGCTCCGTGGGCGCGAGCGAGCTGACGCGCAAGCTCAAGTGCGGGTCGATCAGATTCAACCGAGAGGACGAGCGCCGTGATGTCTTTGATCGCCATCTGAATGCCTCCGCGAATGAGAGTATTGCTTGAGGCCCTTGTACGCGCACCAACGCCTACGAGCGATGATGGCGGCGGCCCTTGGACATCGAGCGATCCCGCGTCGACGGGAATTCGGCATTCCCTTTAGCACGTCGGAAACCAGATGGGTAGGCAGCGTCCGTTTGGGCGGTGGAAATTGGGGGCGGCCTGCAGTGCAATCGCGCCACGCTTTTTGGTGTTTCCGCCGCAATATTGTCGATCGCGGCAGCGCCAAGACTGATTGAGCGCTGACCCTCGCCCCGCCGCCTACAACAACTTGCGGCTAACGAAACCCTTGGAGGCGGCGTGATGGCCCGGAAGAAATCGCCACTGCTCGCCAAGCGCCTCCGGGGCAAGTTGCGCTTCACCAAAATGGTGGCATGGCAGGCGCTTTCCGTCGACCTGCGTGATCCAACCTTGATCGGCTTCGAGGGCCAAAAGCGCAAGATGCGCTCCATCACCGTCACCGCTTCGCTCAACATTCGCTACGATGCGCGCTCTGGCAAGCCGATCACCGAAAACTCCTGGGAGGGCGTGGAGGAAGGCGACCAGCACTCCGGCTGCGGCAGGCTTGCCCGGAGGCTCCGTCTGTCGCCTTGTCAGGCACATGTCTATTCCCAACGGCGGCGTTTCAGGGTTCGGCTGGGCGCGGTGGCGACTTGTTCAACGACCTTCCACAGAGGGGGACGCCTTTGATTTTGATCAATGCCCATTCGCGCTCCGCCTCCGATTGCCTTGCGGCGCTGGAAGCGTCGCAGGACGGCCTTACAACGCTCGAAGCAGGGCAGCGGCTAGCGAAATATGGCCCCAACCGACTGCCCGAGGCGCGTGAACGTGGGCCGGCGCTGCGGTTCCTGATGCAGTTCCACAACGTCCTGATCTACGTGTTGATTGGCGCGGCGGCGGTGACCGCGGCCCTTCAGCATTGGGTCGACACCGGGGTGATCCTAGCGGTCGTGCTGGCCAATGCGATGATCGGCTTTGTTCAGGAAGGCAAAGCCGAGGCGGCGATGGCCGCGATCCGCATCATGCTCGCTCCCAAAGCGGCAGTTCTGCGCGACGGGCGGCGGGTGACCTTGGACGCCGCCGACCTGGTGCCGGGCGACATCGTTCTGCTGGAAGCGGGCGACAAAGTACCCGCCGATCTTCGGTTGCTGGAGACGCGGGGGCTTGCGGCGCAGGAGGCGATCCTGACCGGTGAATCGGTTCCGGTGGAAAAGGGCGCCACGCCGGTCGCCGCCGATGCGGTCCTTGGCGACCGCCACTCAATGCTATGGTCGGGAACGCTGGTCACGCAGGGCACGGCGCGGGGGCTGGTGGTAGCCACGGGCGCGGGCGCCGAGATCGGGCGCATCGGCACGCTTCTCGCCGCGGTCGATCAACTGACCACGCCCCTCGTCGCGCAGATGGATCACTTCGCGCGCTGGCTGTCGCTCCTGATTCTGCTCTGTGCGGCACTTCTTCTGGCCTACGGCCACTTCGTCGGCCACATGCCCTTTTCCGATCTCTTCATGGCGGTCGTAGGCCTAGCGGTGGCGGCGATCCCCGAGGGTCTGCCGGCCGTAATGACCATCACGCTGGCGATTGGCGTGCAGGCCATGGCGCGCCGCAATGCCATCATCCGCCGTCTGCCCGCGATCGAGGCCATCGGGTCGGTCTCGGTCATCTGCACAGACAAGACCGGCACCCTGACCCGCAACCAGATGGTCGCGGCGATAGCCGAGACGGCGGAGGGGACCTTTGCTATCGGCGGCGAGGGCTATGCGCCCAATGGGGCGATCACGCCGTCAGGTGATCTGGCTGCGCTCGGCCAAGCAGCGGCGCTGTGCAACGACGCCCACCTGTACCGCAAGGATGGAGCCTGGACGGTCGAGGGCGACCCGATGGAGGGTGCGCTTCTGGCCTTTGCGGCCAAGGTTGCAAACGATCACGGGGGGAGGCGGCTGGACGCCATTCCCTTCGATAGCCGCCACCGCTTCATGGCGGTGCTGACCGAAGGTGCGTCCGGGCGTGTGATCCACGTAAAGGGCGCGCCAGAACGGGTGCTGCGGATGTGCGGCGGCATCGACTTGAAACATTGGCATGACCGGGCAGAGGCGCTAGCCAAGCAAGGATTGCGCGTTCTGGCGCTGGCTGAACGAGCCGAGGCAGGCGACAGGATCGACGCAAAGGAGCTGGAGGGCGGGCTGAACCTCGTCGGCCTCGTTGGCTTGATCGACCCACCCCGCCCCGAGGCCATTGCCGCCGTGGCCGAATGCCAGGCGGCAGGGATCCGCGTCAAAATGATCACCGGCGATCATGCCGGCACCGCTGCAGCCATCGCGCTCCAGATCGGGCTGGAAAACCCCGAACGCGTGCTGACCGGTCATGACCTCGATAAGCTGGATGACGCGCAACTGGCGCTGGAAGTTTTGGGAACCAGCGTCTTTGCCCGCACCAGCCCCGAACACAAGCTCCGTCTGGTCGCCGCGTTGCAGTCACACGGCCTGTCGGTCGCGATGACCGGCGACGGGGTGAACGATGCCCCCGCACTAAAGCGCGCCGATGCGGGTATCGCGATGGGGCTCAAGGGATCGGAGGCCGCAAAAGAGGCCGCGGCGCTGGTCCTAGCGGACGACAACTTCGCCAGTATCGCCGCAGCGGTGCGCGAAGGACGAACGGTCTGGGACAACTTGGAAAAGGTGATCAGCTTCGAACTGCCAACCAGCGTGGGCGAAGCGCTCACAATCGCCTTTGCGCTGCTTATGGGAATGGCTCTGCCGATCACCGCCGTCCAGATCCTATGGGTGAACCTCATCACTGGCATCACCCTGGGCCTGGCGCTCGCCTTCGAGCCGACCGAGGCCGGCGCCATGGCCCGCCCGCCGCGCGCCCGCTATGCGCCGATCCTGTCAGGCGACCTAGTCTGGCATGTGATCCTTGTCGCAACTCTCTTCTTGGCGGCGGTCTTCGGCGTCTTCACCTATGCCATAGACAAGGGCTACCCGCTCGCGCTGGCGCAAACCATGGCGATGAACACGCTTGTGGTGCTGGAGATCTTTCATCTCTTCTTCATTCGGAACATCCACAGCACGTCGCTCACCTGGACCGCCGCCAGGGGGACCCGCGTAGTCTGGACCGTAGTGATCGTCATCACGGCCGCCCAGTTCGCCGTAACCTATCTTCCGCCCTTGCAGGCCGTACTAGGCACCGCAGCTGTCCCACTGTCCGATGGCCTTCTGATCGTCGGCATCGGCGCCGCCTTCTTCGCGCTGATCGAAATAGAGAAGCAGATCAGAGCAGCCTGTCGGTCTGGCGCCATTTAGGGTGTATTTGGGCTGCAAAGCGGGCGGCTCAGGCCGCCATGAGAGTAACCGTGCGCCGGCAATTGTAGGCGAGGCTTACAAGCGTCCATTCGTTTTTGCCCTTTTCGAGGCCGCGCAGCAGGAAACTTCGAAATCCTATGGCGCTATTGACGATCCCGAAGACGGGCTCCACGGTTTGTTTTCGGCGCTTGCAGAGCGTTTTGGCATCGTCGGTCTCCAGTTTGGCTTTCATCTCGATCCGCCAGGGCTCGGTGATCTGGCGCTCGGGCTTGGGATCCGGCGGCGGGCGGAAATCATAGGGCCGGTGGGGTTGGGTTTTGGCGATAGCGACAAGCGGCTCGATAGTGCGGTCTTGAAGCGCTTTCACAGCGGCGGCTGAGGCGAAGCCCGCGTCGGCGAGCACCGTTTTCGGCAGGCCGATTGTTTGCTCTATGCTGAGAATGATTTCCGCAAAGGTCGGCTGATCTGTCGGCGTGGTCGCGACATTGACCGCAAGGATCAATTGCGCGCCGTCGGCGCACACGACGGCCTGGGCGTTGTAGGCCTGGCGACATTCATGCGCCTCGGATTTGCGCATCAAGGTTGAATCCGGATCCGTCAGATTTGTCTGGCGTTCCGGAGGCGGATCATCGTCCGGCGGTTCTGGTTTGCGGCCTTTGCCATTGCGCGCATCATGAGCGGCCATTTTCTCCTCATAGGCCGGGCGCGCAGCCTCGGCTTCGGCCTTCGCCTGCGCTTCCAGGCGGTTGCAGGCCGCGTCGAGTTTTGGCGATGAGCGCTTCACGCCGCGCGATTTCGGCCGGCAAGGCTTGGGGATCAGCCCCCTCGGCGTCGGCATCGACGGCTTTCGCCATCAGCGCGGCGATGTCGCCTTTCAACTTCTCGCGCAGCTCTTTGGCGCGATCATAACGCAGCGATTTGGCCCGCGAGGCATTGGCGTCGATCTTCGTGCCGTCGATCGACACGTTGCCCACCTTCAATAGACCGGTTTCTTTAGCCAACAGTAGCACTTGCAGAAACGCGGCTTCGATCGCGCTAGGTCACGCACTCATAAATCGCCTTTCGGGATTCCCATAGTCGGCGAACGCTGGTTCATTGGCGGCGAAGGAGATCGCCGATGCCGCATGTTCGCCGTTACGAGATGTCTGACTTCGAGTGGTCGATCATTCAGCCGTTGTTGCCGAATAAGCCGCGTGGTGTCGCGCGGGTCGATGATCGCAAGGTGATCAACGGCATTTTCTGGCGGCTGCGC